>CAUUIA010000010.1:0-24035 GCA_963545195.1 uncultured Acholeplasmataceae bacterium | reverse complement strand
TTTATTTTTGAGTAATTTACGCACACCCTGGCAAGTATATTTGTGAAACTAAAAAGGACATAAATATGCACAAAAAAATATTTAGAAAAAGATTTACGTTGTATGTATTTTTAATTGCTCTGCAAGTTATTTTGCTTATTTTTTTCACAACTTTTTTTATCTTAAGACAAAATAGACTAAAGGTTGCAAAACAAAGCAAAGAAATTAAGTTTTTTGATGTCAAAATTATGGGTGAAGTTAAGTATCCAGGAACTTATCGCGTTATGAAAGGAACCGAACTTGCATCTGTTTTAAACTACGCAGGCGGATATACAGAAAACGCAGTTAGAGACTTAGCCGAGCAAACTAAAATTGATAGAAACCGTACTTTTTTAGTTAAAACCGACACAAAAGGTAAAATTACTAAAACTTATAACTTAAACACAGTAACTTATAGACAACTGATTGAAATTCCAAAAATCACAGAAGAAATCGCGACTAACATCTTAGTTAAACAAAGAACTACTCAATTTAAATCAGTCGAGGAACTACTTGAAATAAAAGGTATCGGTCCCAAAACCTTTGAACAAATCAAACCTTACTTTTTTGCAGATTAAAAATAAGCTTTACTTAATTTTCCCACTTACCGCAATTTTTTTAGTAGCACTAAAATTCCCACTTTTTATACTGATTTTGCTTCCCTATATTTACTTTGCAAGAAAAATAATTTCGTATAAATTAGTATTTTTTGTGCTTTTATTTTTTGGACTGGTTTATTTACTGAATCACTTACTTTTTAGTTTTCCGTATCTTGGTAATTACTACTATTGTTTTCAAAAATCGGGAGACACTGCTTACTTAACAAATGGCTTTACTCGACTTGCTGTGTACGCTGAGGCAGACCTTCAGGTTGGTGATTTTATTAAAATAGACTCGCGTTTTTACTTTGCAAGAGAATTGGATTTTAATCAGTTTTCTAAACAAATTGCAGGACATTACTACATTAGACACAGCGCACCTTCGTTTAGTTTAAAATATTTTTATTACTCGTATTATTTGACTAAATATTTAACCCTATTTCCTGAAAACATCAAAACTTGGCTCTCAACGTTTTTGCTGGCAGAACATACCGCTGACCTAGATACACGCAGACTAATTTCGGGATACGGTCTTACTTCAGTAATTTCTGCAAGTGGTCTTTTTACCGCGTTTTTAATTACCTTAATTAAAAAAGCCTTGAGTTATTTTTCGGTAAGTGAAAAAAAGCAGTTAATTTTCTTAACTGTTTTTTTATTTTGGTTGCACTTTTCTAACCCCAAACCCAGTAGTTTTAAGTTTGCCATTATTTACTTAATTTATTTAACTGCAAACTTAAAAAAAATTAAAATCAGTAAAATTAACGCACTTTCTTTAACTGGACTAACTGCATTTGTTTTAAATCCATTTTCAGTATTTAACTACGGATTTGTTTTAACTTATTTAATTTCGTTTTTTTCAATTTTAAACAAAGTAAATTTCAAATGGCAAAGTGGCTATTTTAAGGCAAAAATCAAATCAAGTATTTATTTTTACTTAATAATTTTTCCGCTGAGCGTAAACTTTGGTGGCAAACTTAATTTAGTTACCTTGTTTTTAAGTAGTTTTATTTTACAGTTTTTAACTTATTTTTATTTTCCTTTAATTCTAAGTTTGCTTATTTTTTATCCTCTAGCATACGCTTTAGAATATCCTTATCGGGCAATTTTAACAATATTTAAGCGATCAAAAATGAACTTTTTAGAGTTGAGTTTTCCTGAGTTTTCGCCTTACTTACTTGTGCTTTATTATCTGTTTTTAATTTTCTTAATTTTTAGAAAAACTACTTATGTTTATCTAAAAAAATACATATTTCTTTTAGCGTTAGTTTTATTTAAAACAAGACATTTACTCACACCTTTACCCTATTTAAAAACTGTTAAAGAAAGCAATATGACAGGAATGATTTTAATTTCAAATGCGAAAGTCACACTCATCAATCCGGCAAGCAAAACCCTTAGTACATTTAAGAAACTTGGATTTTTATTTGAGCCAGAAGTAATTTACACAGACTTATTTTATTTTGATAAAGAGCTATTTGCTTTAAATGAAATTAAACCAACTAAATTCTACTTCACGAAACTACCTAAAACTGTGCAAGACAACTACTATTTCTTGCCAAATAATTTTCAAATCGGTAAATTTGAGTTAAACTTACTGCACACAACTAAAACTTATGAACACACTAGCAACCGAGGTCCAGTTTTAGAACTAAAACACCATAAAGTTTCGTTAGTTTTTCTAAACTCAGTAACTCACTCTAAACTTAACTTATTTTTATCCGAACACAAAGACTTAAAACCCACTCATATTTTTGCTAGACCCAATAGTGCTGCGACTGAACCTTATTTTCAAAACAAGTTACGCTATGTTAAAAATATAGCAACCATTAAAACTGTAGATACCTATTTTTTAACTAAAAACTCAGTATTTAGATACAGCGAGCGATACATGTTTTTACAAAAACTCTAAAACTACAACTTTACTAATAAATCTACCAGAAAAGCAAAAAACAACCTGATTTTTGGCTAAAAATGTTATAATGAAGCCGTTAAATTAAGGAGAAAAATATGAAAAAAGTCTTTTCAACTACGATCGGTGGTCGTAGCCTAAGAGTAGAGATTGGCGAAGTTGCCAAACAAGCGCAAGCCTCTGCTTTAGTTTATTATGGAGATACTTGTGTGCTTTCTACAGTTTGCTCAAAAGCAAATGAAAACCCACTACAAGATTTCTTTCCATTAATGGTAATTTACCAAGAAAAAAAATACGCTGGTGGTAAAATCCCTGGCAATTTTATGCGAAGAGAAGGTAAAGGTTCTGAATACGAAACTTTAATGTCTAGACTAATTGACAGACCAATTCGCCCGCTTTTCAAAGAAGGATATAAAGACGAAGTACAAGTTGTAAACACCGTAATGTCTTTTGACGAAGCCTGCTCAGCACCACTTACTGCTATGCTAGGTTCATCTATTGCCTTGTCTGTATCTTCACTTCCTTTTGAAGGACCAATTGCTGGTGTAACTGTTGGTATGATTGACGGTCAGTTTGTAATCAATCCATCTATTGCTGATTTAGAAAAATCTAGTTTAAACTTAACAGTTGCTGGTACTAAAGACGCCATTAACATGGTAGAAGCCGGAGCAAATGAGTTAAGCGAAGAGACTATGGTTGAAGCAATTTTATTTGCGCACGCTGAAATTAAGAAAATTTGTTCTTTCATTTCTTCAATTCAAGCCGAAATTGGCGATGCTAAAAAACCAGTTGAAATCACTGTATATAACCCTAAATTAGTTGGCGAACTTGAAAAAAACTACGCTAAAAAAATTAAAACCGCGCTACTGGTTTTTGACAAACAAGAACGCGACTTAGCGCTAGAGACTTTAAGAGCAGAAGTCATTGAACTTTACTCAAAACAATACGATAGCCTAAATCTAGATGAAGACACTCGCAAACTTTACGATAACGAAGTGTTTTTAGCATACGAAGACTTAGTTAAAATTGAGTTTAGAAAACTTATTACTGTTGACAAAATCCGTCCTGACTCAAGAAAAGTCAAAGAAATTCGTCCACTTTCTTCAAGACTAGACATTTTGCCAAAAGCACACGGTTCAGCACTATTTACACGTGGTCAAACTCAGGCATTAGCGGTTCTAACTTTAGGTGGCGAAAAAGACAAACAAATTATTGATGACCTTGGATTTGAAGAAGACAAGAGATTCACACTACACTATAACTTTCCACCTTACTCAGTTGGTGAAACTGGCAGATACGGAGCACCTGGACGCCGAGAAATCGGACATGGTACTTTAGCGCGTCGTGCAATTCTTCCAATGCTTCCATCTGAAGAAGAGTTCCCATATACTGTGCGTTTAGTTTCAGAAATTCTTGAGTCTAACGGTTCGTCTTCAATGGCAACAGTTTGTGGCTCAACCTTGGCCTTAATGGCAGGTGGTGTACCTTTAAAGGCACCCGTTGCTGGTATTGCAATGGGTCTAATTAAAGAAGGTAAAAACTACACAATTTTAACTGACATTCAAGGCATGGAAGACCACCTTGGCGACATGGACTTCAAAGTTGCTGGAACTAAAGCAGGTATCACTGCTCTACAAATGGACATTAAAATTGACGGAATTGACAAAGCCATTTTAACCGAGGCTTTAGCCGACGCTAAAGAAGCACGTTTTACTTTACTTGCCCACATGCAAACAACAATTGCAGAGCCAAGAAAAGAAGTTGCAGACTGCGCACCACATGTCAAAGTTCTTACCATCAACCCAGATAAAATTAAAGATGTAATTGGCAGTGGCGGAAAAGTAATTAATCAAATCATTCAAGACTGCGGAAACTGTGATATTGAAATTTCTCAAGACGGAAAAGTGGTAATTAGACACCCTGAGGCTAAATACATCCAAATGGCTTACGATAAGGTATATAACTTAACTCGCGAAGTTGAAGTTGGTGCAGTTTACGAGGCAAAAGTTACCAGAATTGAAAAATATGGGGCTTTCGTTGAACTTTGGCCAGGCACAGAAGGTTTAATGCACATCTCTCAAATCGCGCTGGAACGCATTGAAAAAGTAGAAGACGTGCTTTCACTTGGCGATCAAATCTTAGTTAAATGCATTGGCATTGACGAAAAAGGTAGAGTTGACCTTTCCAGAAAAGAAGTTTTAAAGAAAAACAAAACTAAATAGTTTTAACTTAAAGTAAAAAAATACACAGACAATCGAGCGGAAACGTTAGGAAAGTCCATGCTAGCACTGGCTGTGATGCCGGTAGTGATTGTGCCAAGGCAATAAATAATCTTGGGCAAGATAAGTATTATTTTGACGACGAAAATGTTTATTTTCATAAAGTGCCACAGAGACGAGTTGATTAAGTTCAAGTGAAACGGGTAAACTCCACAAGCTAGAAACCCAAATTTTGGTAGGGGAACCGATTTTGTTTCAAATTAAGAAGAGACAAACGGAATGCACACGCATTAGATAAATGATTGTTTAAATACAGAACATGGCTTATTATGTATTTTTTAAAAAAAAGACTGCTTTGTAAAGAGTTTAACTTTGCAGGCAGTCATTTTTATTTACTAATCTAAATAATATATACAAATAATTTTTATTTTTTTAAAACTTAAAGAGGTGAAAAATGCCAATTTTCTTAATTTTTATATGTTTAATAGTTTTGCTTTTAGCACTAATTTTTATAGCCTTTTTAATAAGTTCGCTAAGAAGAAAGCAATATTATGATTTTGTTGATAAACATAGTTTAGGTTTGAAGAAATTAAGAGAGCTTAATTTAGAGTATCAGTTTCTTAAAGTTGAAAACTTTAATTTAGAAAAAATTTACGATAATGAACATTTCTTTGAAATAGTTCAACCTGTTGATCTTTTAATTTATGAGTTAAGGTTTTTAAAAACAAGAGTAAATGAAAACATACAATATACTAAGGTAAATCAGAAAAAACACGGAATTTATTTAAAAAGGGTTAAAAACGAATGTCTGGTTTTTGACTTTGACACCGCTATACCTTTTAAAAACATAGAATATTTAAAACAAGTATTAAATGATTTGATATCTAAAGTAATTAAAAAACCCGTAACTGAGTTTTCTATTTTAGTTAAAATCTACAGGTCTTTAATAAATGGACATCTAGTTAGCTATAAAAAAGATGTATTTGACGGCGAGACAATTGTTGAACTTATCGGAATGATTGAAGAAAAACGAGGAGATTATTATCTGAATCCAGAAATTTGGGATTCAATTTCTAAAGTAGAAAGAGCACGAGTTTCAAATAAAGTTAGATTTGCGATTTATGCACGCGATAACTATCGTTGTGTTAAATGCGGCGATACCGAAGACTTAGAAATTGACCATATATATCCAATTTCTAAAGGTGGAAAAAGCGATTTAAATAATTTACAAACACTTTGTCATCACTGCAATTATCAGAAAGGCAACAGCATTTAGATAAAAGAAAACTAGTTAATAATCTGTTATTTAGCGTAGTAGACAATTAAAAGAATAATAAAAATTAAAAAGTGCGTTAAAGCGATTAAGAAATTAGAAATATAGTAGAAACGCTTAATTGGTTTTTCTGTCCATCTTTGGCAGTATTCAAAATAAGTCTCTCCCAGTTTTTGTCCAGTTAAGACCGTAAAAAATGACTTAGTTCCGTAAAAAAGTGGAGACAGTATATTTTTGTTGGCCATCAAAATCACCCAGCCAATAAAGAAAACAAAAACCGTTGAAATAGTAAAGGCATTCAGCCAACTTGTAAGGTTGTAGTTGCTTTGCCAGTTTAGTGCTAAATAAACAATAAACGCTGAAAAAATTACCTCAAAAAATAAAGCAAAAAGGTAGCCTACTTCTAAGAAAGTAAAGTTTCTTTCTTTTAACTTGACAAAATAAGTTTGTTTGACCCTGTTTAACTCAAGTTGATCTACTTCGCTTGACATTTTAAAATTTCTCCAATTTTATTTAAAGCAGCCGTTGGCATACCAACTACATTTAAGTAGTCTCCAGTAATTTTTTCAATTAAATTGTTTTCCTTATCTTGAATACCGTATCCACCCGCCTTATCAATAGGTTTAGCGAGTTCTATGTATTTCTTAATTTCTGCTTCGCTATTTTTCTTAAAATGAACGTAAGTTGTTGCTTGAAACGAATAGACTTTGGCTTTGTGAATTATTGCCACTCCGCTAACTACTATGTGCTTTTTACCATTTAACATTTTTAACATCTCAAAGCAACGCTCAGCGGTTTCTGGCTTTCCTAAAATTTCGTTTTTCAAAACTACTGTGGTATCAGTTGCCAATACTATATCGTCTTGAGATAAGTTTTCTTCTTCAAGAACAGATTTTGCTTTAAAATAAGCCTGTATAGTCGCGTAACTACGCCAATTTACAGCACTTATTTTGCTTTCATCCCAACTTGGTTTAACGGCTTTAAAATCAAAATTATGTTCAGTTAAAATTTGAATTCTACGCGGCGATTGACTGGCTAAAATTAACATAATTACCTCTTGTTTTTGTGAAAAACGCCTATCTTGCTTGTGTTATAATATTATATATTAAATAAAGAAATTATGAAAAAAATTTTAAATACTTTAAAAAAAATCCAAACATCTTACCCTGAAAAAACTTTTATTTTAGCAGTATCTGGTGGGGTTGATAGTATGGTTTTACTAGACGCAGCAATTAAAATAAAACTAAATTGCGTTGTGGTAAATTTCAATCACCATAAGAGAAAAGCCAGTGAAAAAGAAGCAAAATTAGTTGAGAAAACGGCTCACGTTAACAACTTAAAAGTAGTACTTAAAGATATTAAAATTGAAAAAAATAGTAATTTCCAAAAACTCGCAAGAGACAGTAGAATAGCCTTGTTAAAAGAAATTGCTAAGGAAAACAACACAAACTTAATCGTGACCGCTCACCACTTAAATGACCTTGCTGAAACTATGCTGATGAACTTTGTCAGCCAAGGTATGTTTAAATCACTAAGTGGTTTTGACGCTAAACACGAAGACGACGGATTTATTTTTTTAAAGCCTTTTAAAGAAATTAGAAAAACAGAGCTGTACGAATACGCAAAAAAACATAAACTCAATTTTTTTGAAGACGAGAGTAATTTTAAAAACAACTACACGAGAAACCAATTTAGAAACTTAGTTATTCCTGAATTAGAAAAACAAAACCCTAAACTGACAGACAGAATGTTTTTGCTTTCAGAAATTTTTCAGTCACTTGACTCAAGCCTTAAAAAAACTGCTCTTGACTTTATTCAAAACAAAGATATTTTTCCAATTACTGAATACTTAAAACATCCTTTGCACATTAGACTATATATTTTGAAAGAACTATTAAATCAAAACAAAGTCTCTTTTAATTTAAAGAAAATTACGCAAATTGATAAGTTAATTTTAAGCGCTCGTCCAAACGGTGAAATCAAATTAAGCGACACCTGGTTTTTTAAAAAAACTTACGCGGATTTTTTGCTAAAAAAACAAGCAAATTCGCCACTATTATATAAATATAATATAGATAATTTTTGTTTTAATTCAAAACACCCACAAACCAGTTTAATAAACTGTATAATTGAATATAGTACTGGTGCCATTAAACTACCTTTTTTAGTCAGAACTCAAAAGCCTGGTGACTTACTTAACTACAGTTATGGCAAAAAATCTGTAGCCAAGTTGTTTAAAGACGCCAAAGTACCACTTTATTTTAGAAAGCAATATCCGATTTTAACGGATTCCGCTAACCAAATTATCTACATTCCAAAACTATACAAAAACGATACTCTTGGGGTTGGCGAAACTCTTAAAATTGAGTTTATAGGTGAACTATGCGAAATTTACTCAAAAAAGATATCCAAAAAGTCCTAATTTCTCGCTTTAGTATCAAAAGACAAATTAAGCGAGTAGCAAAGGAAGTTTCTAAGGCTTACTTTGACAAGACTCCGCTTTTGATTGGCATTTTAAATGGCTCTGTTCCTTTTTTAACCGAACTTTCTCTAAAATTGTCTATTAACTGCGAAATTCAGTATATGGCGACTAAGTCTTATTTTGGCGGAACTAAGTCGACTGGCAAAGTTCTGCTGAACTCTAGTCTGCTTCCAGATGTCAAAGACCGAGATGTATTGATAGTTGACGATATTATGGATTCGGGTATAACTCTTAACTTAATTAAAGAAACGCTTCTTACAAACGGAGCAAAATCCGTTAAGACTGCGGTACTTTTAAACAAAATCACGAAGCGAAAAGTTGAAATTGAGCCTGATTTTGCTGCTTTTAAAATCCCTGACCTTTTCATTGTCGGATTTGGTCTGGACTACAAAGAACTTTACCGTAATTTGCCCTACATTGCTTTGCTGAAACCCAGCGTTTTAAGTGAGCAGAAAGGATAAGACTGATAAATGAAACCAAATAAACAACCAAAAAAATTCAATTTATTTTCTAACAAAAGTTTTTGGATTAACTTAATTGTTACTGTAATTGTCGTAATTTTTGTAATTAGAATTAGCAGAAGAATTTATGATAATTTAAAAGTAAAAGTAGCATATGCTGAACTAAAAACTCAACTGGGTGCAAAAAATGTTGCACTTGGCTACGATAAGTTTGACGACTCTCTTAAAAAATATTTAGAAAAACAACTAATTAAATCAGAACTTACCGTCACTCACCTAAGCATCCGTGAAACTGCGGCAGGTAACTTACACATTGACTTTAGATACCAAAAAAACGGCAAGCAAATCAGAGCCGCAGTTTACGAGCGAATTGACCGCACACAGGCCAGTGAAATTAGACACATTGTTGAGTACTACAACTCAACTGACAAAAAGATACTTTACAGCAACGTCCTTGAGTCTAGTTTCAATATTTTTTCGTTTATTTTGTCGGCATTGCCTTTTGTAATTAGCGGTTTGTTTTTGTATTTAATTTACAAATCATACCAGTCAATGAATCAACAAAACCTAGATATTGTCAACAGCGACGTTAAAACTGCGAAAACCAACGTGACTTTCCAAGATGTTGCTGGCTTGGATGAAGAGAAATACGAACTGCAAGAAATTGTAGACTTCTTAAAAGATCCGGCTAAATACACCAAAGTTGGTGCCAGAGTTCCAAAAGGTGTGCTTTTAGTTGGGCCTCCTGGAACCGGTAAAACTTTAATGGCTAAGGCTGTCGCAGGTGAGGCCAATGTTTCTTTTATTTCGCTTTCTGGTTCTGAGTTTGTCGAAATGTTTGTCGGAGTTGGTGCTAAGCGAGTTAGAAACTTATTTGACACCGCGAAGTCTATCGCGCCTTGCATCATTTTTATTGACGAAATTGACGCAGTTGGACGCCAAAGAGGTTCCGGTATTGGTGGCGGACACGATGAACGCGAGCAAACCTTGAACCAAATTTTGGTAGAAATGGACGGATTTTCAACCAATTCCGGAATTATCGTGCTAGCGGCTACTAACCGCTCAGATGTCTTGGACCCAGCATTACTTAGACCTGGCCGCTTTGACCGCCAAATTATGGTGTCTCTACCTGACTTAAAAGGTAGAACTAAAATCCTTGGTGTGCACTCAAGAAACAAAAATCTGGCAGCTGAGGTTAATCTTGAAGACCTGGCTCGCCGTATTCCTGGCTTTTCTGGCGCTGACATTGAAAACTTAATGAACGAGGCTGCCTTGCTTGCAGCACGCGCTAACCGAGTTGAGATTACCATTTCAGACTTAGACGAAGGTGTGGACCGCGTAATGATGGGACCGGCTAAAGTTTCGCGCAAGTATTCGGAAACTGAGAAAAAAATAGTTTCCTACCACGAAGCCGGACACGCAGTGATTGGTCTGCTTCTTGAGTCTGCAAACGAAGTTCAAAAAGTCACAATTATTCCGCGTGGTGAGGCTGGCGGATACAACTTAATGATGCCAAAAGAAGAGTCTTTCTTTCAAACAAAGGAACAACTTACTGAGTCAATTACCGGATTTTTAGGAGGACGTGTGGCTGAAGAAATTAAGTTCGCCTCAGTTACAAACGGAGCGCATAACGACTTTGAAAAAGCCACTCAAATCGCGCGTGCAATGGTCACTCAATACGGGATGTCTGAACTTGGCTTTGTGCAATACGAAAAAGCAGGTTCTCAGGTGTTTTTAGGCCGTGACTACTTTAGTGAAAAGAATTTTTCGGACACAGTAGCCCACGAAATTGACCTAGAAATTAGAAAACTAATGAACGAATGCCACGAAAAAGCGAAATCCTTAATTTTGGCAAATCTACCACTACTGGAAGCGATTGCCTATTACTTAAGAGAAGTGGAAACTTTGACTCGCGAAGACATTCACGAAATTCACGAAACCGGACACCTTGAGCGAGTAGACATGCAAAAAGGCGAGACTCCTGACTTTGCAAAACTTGCAAAAGAAAACGTAAATAAACCTAAAAAAAATACTGCTAAAAAAACTAATACAGAAAGCGAGGCTAAGTAAGTAAATGCAAGAACTTCAATTAACTGACCAAGAACAAGCAAGACGAGATAAAGTTTTAAAGCTAAAAGAACTTGGAATTGACCCATTTGGCCACGCTTTTAAAACAAACTCTAACACTAAAGAAATATTTAAAAAATACCAAGATTTTTCTGGCGAAGACTTAGAAAAACTAAACAAAAAAGTCAAAATTGCCGGCCGCGTTGTTTTAAACCGTGCTCAAGGTAAAGCAGGTTTTATGCACATTCAAGACCGCTTTGGCAAAATTCAGTTATATGTCCGCAAAGACAACATAAAAGAAACTGACTTCCAAGCTTGGAAGTTAACAGATCTAGGTGATTTTGTTGGCATTGACGGAGTAGTTTTTAAAACCCACACTGGCGAACTTTCTGTAAGAGTTTCTAAATACACTTACTTAACTAAAGCCTTAAAACCACTGCCTGACAAGTTCCATGGCCTTCAAGATGTTGAAGAAGGTAGACGCAAACGTTATCTTGATTTAATCGTTAATCCGGAAATCAAAGCAGTTTCCTTCATGCGTCCAAAAATTATTAAAGCCTTTCGCGACTTTTTTGACAAAAAAGACTTTATAGAGGTAGACACACCTGTCTTGCACCCTACGCTGGGCGGAGCTGCGGCTCGTCCTTTTGTAACTCACCACAATGCTTTGAACATGCCGTTTTATTTGCGAATTGCTCAAGAAATTCCTTTAAAGAAACTAATTGTAGGCGGGATGGAAAAAGTCTATGAGATTGCTCGTCTATTTAGAAACGAAGGGATGGACTCAACTCACAACCCTGAGTTTACGACCCTGGAAGTCTACGAGGCTTATGCTAATTTAGACACTATGATGGAACTTTGTGAAACTAGTTTTCGTGAAGTTGCAAAAAAAGTCCTTGGCACAACTAAAGTTCAGTTTGGTGAGTTTGCGTTAGACTTTGCAAAACCTTTTGCTCGTATGCACATGGTAGATGCTGTTAAAAAATATGCAAATGTTGACTTTTTTGAAATTAAAGACTTTAAGACCGCTAAAGCACTTGCAGATAGTCACCATATCAAAGTTGAGCCACATTTTGAAATTGGCCATATTATAAATGCTTTTTTTGAAAAGTATGTTGAAGATAAACTAATTGAGCCAACCTTTATCTACGGACACCCAGTTGAAATTTCACCACTGGCCAAAAAAGGACCAGATCCACGTTTTACTCGCCGTTTTGAGGTGTTTATTGTTGGAAAAGAATACGCCAACGCTTACTCTGAGTTAAACGATCCGCTTGACCAACGCGCACGTTTTGAGGCGCAACTTAAAGAGAGAGCATCCGGCAACGCCGAGGCTTGTGAACTAGATAGTGAGTTCTTAGAAGCCCTAGAATACGGAATGCCACCAACTGGAGGTCTGGGTATTGGACTTGACCGCTTTATTATGTTGCTTACCAACCGCCAATCAATTCGCGATGTTATTTTGTTTCCGCACTTAAAACGCAAAGACATTAAATCAAATAAGGAGTTTGATGATGAGAAATAAAAAAATCTTTTTTCTACTTGCTTTATTATTTAGTTTACTTGCCCTACTTTCTACCTTGGCAGTTTTACTTTACATCGTAATTTCTCGCCAAGAATCAGTGTATTCAATTATCCCTACTTTCTTTTTCTTAGTTTTTTTAATTTCTACGCTAATTTTATACAATCGCTTTCAGCAAAACGAAGTGCAAAATCTGCTTAGCCACTTTAAAGATCGTGATGTTTTTTCGTTTGCAGCCAAAACTTCCGTATGCAAACACGCTGCTTTTGAAATCAAGGCAGACAGAGTAGAATTGGTTACTTTAAACAAAGCAAAAGAAGAAACCGCACTTTTTACATTTTTAAATCAAAATATCGCTAAAGTTGAGCCAAAAATGCAAAAAGGCACACCAAGACTGGTTTTTACCTTTAAAGAAAGCATTTCATACCTTGGCAAAGAAACCAAGGTAGTTTCACTAAAAGTTAGTGAAATTCCGACCAAAGTTAGCAAAAATGTTCGTTTCTTAACTTACCTTTCTGAACTTAACTTAAACTAGGTAAACTATTTTTAAAACCTTTTTTAATTTTAATTTGTGAACACTTACCTAAACGTTTTTTTAGTTATACTATTTTGCTTACTTGCTTATTTATTTGGCTCAATTCCTTTTGGCTTAATTTTTAGCAAAAAGTTTAAAAACGCAGACATAAGAACAATGCATTCTGGAAACATTGGCGCAACCAATGTTTCCAGAGTTCTTGGTTTTAAACTAGCGTTTATAGTTTTTCTTTTAGATGTTTTAAAAGGTGCGCTTTTTATAGCCTTTGCTTTAATCCTTTACTTTATTAACGCAGACATGTTTGAGCCTTTAGTTCAAGTTAAAACTAAAGCAACATTAATGTATATCTATCCGCTTTATGGTTTCTCTGCCGTCATTGGACATCTTTATCCTGTCTATTTAGGCTTTCAAGGTGGCAAAGGTATCTCTTCGCTATTTGGGTTTTTGCTAGTCGCTTTTCCGTTAGTCGGTTTAATTTACGTACTTACTTTTTTAACAGTTTTCTTTTTGTTTAAAAAGTTAGTGTCTCTTGCTTCTTTACTGGCTGTATTTTTTAGTTTTATCGCACTTTTGTTGTTCAGAATATTTAGCCCTAACTTAATCTACAGACAAATGTCTAAAAGTTTGCTAAGTTACTCACTTGAATTAGCAGTAGTTTTTCTGCTTTCTTGTTTAGTTATTTTAAAACACCGCATAAACATTTTAAAATTGATTAAAGGCAAAGAAAAAGGCACCAACATTTTTAGCAACCAAGTTGAAAAAACACCTGAGTAATTTTTTTTTATTTAGCCTTGTAAAGCAATAATACATAAATAGACCAAAGGACTAATCTTAGGCAAAAAACTAGCAAGTTAGCAAAATAATTTTAAAAATATTTAAAATACGCTATAATTAAGTCGATCTAAAAACGCCTACATAGTACAGTGGTAGTACGTAGCAATGGTAATGCTAAAACTAAAGTTCAATTCTTTATGTAGGCACCATTTTAAAAAAACTAGTTATTGCTTGTATTTTTTTAAAAATCAGGCTATACTATTTTAGTATTGGCCCGTTGGAGAAACGGTTAACTCACATGCCTTTCACGCATGCATTTATGGGTTCAAATCCCGTACGGGTCACCATTTTTAAAAATAATTTACTCAAGGCAACTTGAGTATTTTTTTTAAATAAAGCTAGATACCAGAGGTGTGTTTGTGAATTTATTTGAGTTTAAAGAGACAAATTTATTTGAAATTAGAAAAAATGTGCGATTATCTAGACAATATTTTTATATTTTTTGTAAACAATTTGTTGGGGAAAAAGTTTCTACGCTTTACAGCAGATTTAAAGAGGGTTTTAATTCCCAAATGAATGCAAAGAAATTTAAGTATATTCTTCAATGGGATTTTAAAATAGACGCCGAAACTAAGTTAATTTCAGAGAAAACTAAAAAGTATGAAAACCTCTGCACACTATACGATCACTTGTTTTTAAAATCTTTAGAAAATGGTTCTAAGTTAATTAAATCTCTAACTGGCCTGAATACAGACCTTTTAAACACCGAAATCACCCCTCAAATTAGAAAACAAATTATAGATATTCAAATTGCAGATATTATTGGCGCTACTAAAAATCAGGAGAAAATCAATTGTGGAATCAATCAAAACTTATTTGATTTTATAGTTGCTAGAGAAATTATTTTAAACAAAACCAATGAAACCATCAATCCACATTTTATTTTTCAAGAACTCTTAATTTTAAGAGAAGCATTTCCTTATTACGCTAAATATATTTTGCCTGAAAACGAAGAAAAATGTTTTAATTTACTCAAAATGTTTGAAATTAACAATTCATATTAAGGCAATTTTGCTGAACTAATTAAAGATATTAAAGACGCTAAAATTGAAGAGTTGTTTTTTAAATATGGACTTGAACTAAACAAGCTAGCAAATATTTTATTTTTTTCAGCAACTGATAAATACAACTTATTTATTGAGTTATTTATTGGTGCTATGCGAGACTACAGTTACACTGATTTTGAAATTTTAGGTGAAAGAAATTACCTTACTTTAGATGAAATTGCCCAAAAATTTAATATTACCAAAGAAAGAGTAAGACAAAAAATAGATAAAATGGTTAATGAGTTTAACGCATTTTATTTAAAAAACTTTACATTTAAATCTGTAGATTTTATGTTTGTCTTTACAAAACGCCGCTACTTTTTTGACTTCATATCCTTGAAAGATAAACTTAAATTTAACTACGCCGCTGCTTTTTTTTACTCAAAAACCTAAACGTGGGAACTAGCACAGGTTATCTTAAAGAGTTTCATGGATTTTTTTCAGCAAAAGAACATTTAGAAAAATTCCTAGAGGTTGAAAAACAGGTATTTAAGCATTATTTTAAAGAAGAAGACCTGCTTTTAAAAATCAAAAAAATTAGACAACTTCTGTCGAACTTTAAAATGACAAAAAATAGTATAAAAACTTATGTTTCTGCTAATTTTTATTTAAGAAAAGGCACCTATATTAGATATAAATTTAGTTTATCTAAAGCGCAAAGAATAGAAATTTTAATAGAAAAGTATTTCAAAAACGGGTTTCACCATTCAAGTTACGCCGATATTAAACGAATAAACGAGTACTCGCTTGCTGAATTTGGCAATATTTTATTTGAAGAAATAGAAAAATATGATAAGAAATATTTTCATACTGTGCAAGCAATAATTGAAAGAAGCACTGTTCAGTTAATTGGCCGCGGAACTTACACGCACGTTAGCCACGCTCCCCAAATTAGCAGTGACCTTGCTCAAAAAATTGCTGCTTATTTGCAAGAGAAAAATAACCCAATTTCCTATTCTGGTATTTTAAAAATTTTTAAAACTGAACTAAAAGACTTCAATATTACCGATAGATATCTACTTAAAGGTGCCCTTTCTCACTATGAAAATGAGTTATTTAAAGGCAAGCGCGATTACTTGCTGCCACTTGGTGGCAGTAAAACCTTGCGTAGTAAAATCAAGACTTGGCTGATTTCACAGACCGAGTTTTTTACCTACACAGATTTTGAAAAGGAATTTAAAGGGGTTGCCAAAAGTGTTTTTTCAACTGAAATTTCTAAGACTAAAAATTTTATTCACTTTTGGAATCGCGGCTATATCTACTTTAAAAACATCAAAATAACCGACACAGAACTTAAAAAATTAAAAACAATAGTTGAAACTTCTTTAAAAACAATTAAAATAGGACATTGCACAGATCAACATATTTTTTTGGCCTGCAAAGTAGAAATGCCTGAGTTTATTTTTAGGCACCAAATTACTTATCCTTACGACATCTATAATGTATTAAAACAATTTTTTGGCCAAGACTTTGCATTTAAAAGACCTTTAATTGGGAGTTTAGGAACGGTTTTTTTAGATTTTAATGAACTACTTGCTGAATTTATTAAAGACAAAGAAATAATTAACATCTCAGAATTAAACAAATTCATTGCCCCTCAAGTTACAACATTTAAAAGTGCTACAGTTTTTGAGTTTATCAATATGTTAAAAAAACAGTTTATGGTGATAAGCTCAAATAAGTTAATTCGTTTAGATAAAGTTAATTTCACGTCTGCAGAAAAAGACCGGCTTAAAAAGTATTTAGAAAATAAAATATCTGTAGACCCTGGAGTTACACTAAATGAAATTATTTGTGATAAAAACTTCTCAGTTAAAGTAGAAATTAACGCTAAACTTGAGATGAATTTGTTTATTCTCGTTGGTTTAATAATTTGTTTTTATCCAGATGACTTTGAACTAATAATGAAAAACGAAGTTTTCAACAGTTCTCAGTTTGGAGTCAGAAGTTTAACTGAACAAAAATAAGTTAAAAACTTAAGAATGAAGAAGTTTTTAAAATCAAATTTAGTTTTAAAAAAGTAATTTTAATCTGTAACTAAAATTGCTTTTTTAACTTAATTCAAATTGAAAAAAAGAAATAATTGCAGTATGATATTGTTAGACTTGCTAAGTCATTTTAATATTTTTAGGAGTAAGAAATAATGAGTATAAAAGAATTTTTTGAAAAGAATTTTGACTTTTTGCCAACCATAGTTAATTTTAACCAAACCGATCAGAAACTAGATGTTACTATTAGGTTAAAAGAAGTAATTTCTTATTCCGATTTTTTTTCATTCAACCAAGAAACTTTTAAATATCTCCAAAGTGTAGGAGCGCCAAAAAACACGAAACTAATTTTTACCTATGGTGCTTACTTTAAACTAAGTGAACATTTTCTTAGTTATTTTCAAGCAGTAATTAAAAGTTTTAAAACTAATGACCCAGTAAACAAGCGCTTTCTTGAAGTTGTTTTAAAGTCTGAGTTTACAGTTGATCAAGCTAACAGAACTATTAACATTACAGTTGACATAAATACGCTTAACTGGGCTATTAAACATGAATTAAATAAAAAGTTATTTGCAGCATTTGCGAATTATTTTGGCCTACCTTTTATCTTTAATTTCCAAAAAAACCCAGTCAGTGAAACTACCTTTGAATTAAATACTCAATCAAGACATGTTCAGACTGGCTCTAATCAAGCATACACCCAAACTACTCATTCAAATCAAAGTTATTCCAAACGACGTAGCTATTCTTTTAGGGATGACCTTTCTTTGAAGAAATTAAAAGAAATCCCTTATGACAACTACGAAGTTACAAAAAAACAAAATCAAGGCGAAAGTCTGGTTTATAAGTTTCACGTTACCGTAGTAGAGGCAGAAATTAGAAAACTCAAAGACGGCAAGTATACCCTTCTTCAAATGACTTTGGAAGACGAAACAGATGCTATTTTGGCCAAGAAGTTTCTCTACAACCAAGAAATCACAGAGGCTGAAAAAATTCAGCCTGGCACTAACTTAAAAATTATTGCAGAAGTTCAATACGACACTTATGCTGCCGACGTTGTTTTAATGCTTAAAAACTTTGAAATTATCGACAAAGAAAACGAAGATGAAGAAAGCACATTGTTTACTCGCCAAGATAAAGCAGAAAACAAGCGAGTTGAACTTCACGTTCAAACTAAACTTTCTAACATGGACGGAGTTGGTGAGATTAAAGACTACGTAGCCTTGGCTAAGTCTTTTGGCCACAAAGCCATCGCGGTTACTGACTCTGGCGGAATTTACGCATACCCACAATTTGCACAAGCCTGCAAAAAAGCCGAAATTAAACCAATTTACGGCGTGCAAATGCCCTACATTGACGACTCTTTTTACATTAAAAAAGGAGATTCAGACGCCTTACTTAAAGACCTTACTTACGTGGTATTTGACTTAGAGACCACCGGGCTTTCCATAGTTAACGACAAAATTATTGAAATCGGTGCAGTTAAAGTCAAAAACGGACAAATTATTGACAGATTTCAGGCGTTTTGTGATCCTGATGAGAAGTTAATTGAGTTTGTCTCAAACTTAACTAACATTACCGATGAAATGCTAAAAGGTCAACCCAAAATTGAAGTTGTCTTAAAAGACTTTATAGAGTTTGCCAAAGACTCAGTGTTAGTTGCCCACAATGCATCGTTTGACTGCTTAAATGTGCTTTATAAAGCTAAAGTTTTAAACTATTCGTTTGGAGAAAATGTACTCTACATTGATACTCTTAACTTAGCTAGATATCACTACTCAGACCAACTTAAGCGTTTTAACTTAGGTACCCTTTCTCGTTTCTTTAAAATCAATTTAGAAAACCACCACCGCGCGATAGATGACGCTGACGCTACCGGTCAAATGTTTATCAAAATGCTTGAAAACCTTGCTAAAAAAGGCATCAAGACCTTCAATGAATTGGAAACCACTGTAGAACGCAGTAAAACTTATTTACACCAAATGCCATTTGCTGTGGATTTTTTGGTTAAAAACCAAACCGGCTATAAAAATCTATTTAAGTTAGTAACTTCTGCTTTAACTGAGTACTTTCACCAAAGACCCCGTGTACTTGCTTCTGAGTTTGAAAAATACAAAGAAGGTTTGTTAATTGGTGCAAACGGAGCAGGTGAACTTTTGTTTGATGCTCTAAACTCAACTGACGATGTTTTGGACTCTCATATTTTAAAATACGACTATGTTTTGGTTTATCCGCCTAGTTGTTTTTCTCATCTTAAAGACAACATAGCAGGTGGGATGGAGGCAATTAAAAACGCAATTTCTAGACTAATTTTGCACGCCAAAAAGTTAAATAAAACTGTAGTTGCATCAAGCAACCCGCATTACTTAAATAAAGAAGACCAAATTTACTATCAGTTTTTTATCAGAACTCCTTTAGTTGGTGGAGGCCGCCATGAACTTGCACAATACGAAACCACCCCTGACTACTTTTTTCAGACAACAGATGAACTAAGTGCTGAGTTTGCGTTTTTAAACGACGACGCGCTAATAAAGGAAATCGTGGTTGAAAACCCAAATCAGATAGCTGATTTAATTCAAGACATCAAGGCTTTTCCAGAGGGACTATACTCGTTTTCAGACGACTACTTTAAAGACCAAGGTATTCCTTCAATAGAAGGCGAGTTTAAGCGTTTAATTTCTAAAAACCTTGAGCAAAAGTACGGCAAAAACCCACACCCTTTTATTTTAGACAGAGTAAAAAGAGAACAAACTACCATTCTTAAAAATAACTTTGCCTCAATTTACTACATGTCTTATTTACTTGTCAAAAAGTCTAACGACGACGGATATGTGGTAGGTAGCCGCGGATCTGTTGGTTCTTCTTTTGTGGCAACAATTTTAGGGATAACTGAAGTCAATCCTTTACCTCCACATTACTTTTGTCCAAAAGGTTGTTTTCAGGTCTTTAAGTTCAACGAAGACTTAAAGAAAGACTACGCCACTACTGAGTTTGACGAAATGTTTAAAGATGACTTAAACGAAGCAGACGATGGATACGACTTAAAAGAACGAGACTGTCCGGTGTGCGGAGCGAAATTAAGCCGAGATGGACACGATATCCCCTTTGAGACTTTCCTTGGTTTTCAAGGAGATAAAACTCCTGATATCGACCTTAACTTCTCAGGTGAATACCAAGCACAAGCTCATGAATACGTTCGCACCCTACTTGGAGCAGACCACGCTTTTAGAGCAGGAACGGTTTCAGGAGTTGCTGAAAAAATCGCATTTGGTTACGTCAAGGGTTACATTGAAGATAAGCAAATGAAAATCCGTAAACCCAAAATTGCAGCCTTGGCTAAAAAAATTGTTGGAGTTAAGCGAACTACTGGGCAACACCCAGGTGGTATTGTTGTGGTGCCAAAACCTTACTCAATATTTGACGTCACACCTGTGCAATTTCCGTCAGACGACACCACGGCAAGTTGGCGAACCACTCACTTTGACTACCACTCTTTTGAAGAAAACTTACTAAAGCTAGATATTTTGGGACACGATGATCCAACGATGATTAAGTTTTTATTTGACTACGTCAAGGCCAACCCAGCAGAATTTCCGTTTAGCGAGGTTAGAGACATTCCAATGGCCGACGTTGACGTTTACAAAATGTTTTCTGGCAACGAAATTCTAAACGTAGACTACTCAAACGCACCTTTTATGCCAGCAACCGCTTCAACTGCCCTACCTGAGTTTGGTACACCTTTTGTTTCGCAAATCTTGGCTGAAACCAAACCCACAACATTTGCGGAACTGGTTAAAATTTCTGGGCTTTCGCATGGTGAAAACGTGTGGCTAAATAACGGAAAAGTCTTAAAAGACGGACACCCTGAGTTTGGCTCGATTCCTTTTAAAAACTTAATTGGTTGTCGCGACGACATCATGATAACCTTGATTTCTAAATACAATGTTGAGCCACTTCTGGCGTTTAACGCTATGGAGTTTATCCGTAAAGGAAATTGCCGCAGAAACCCAGCAAAATGGGCAGAGTACGCAAATCAACTAAGAGTCTTTGGTGTGCCTGAGTGGTATATTTACTCATGCGGACTGATTAACTATATGTTTCCAAAAGCCCACGCTACTGCCTACGTTATTATGGCCATTAGAATTGCTTGGTTTAAACTACACAAACCTTTGCTTTTCTACTCTGCTTTTTTTTCAAAACGTGCAGTTCAGTTTGACTACACCGTGATGACTAGTGGCAAAATCGCAATTGGCAACAAAATCCGTGAACTTGAACAACTTGGATACGAAATTAAGGCCAAAGACCAAGAACTTTTAGTGACCCTAAAAGTAGCATATGAGTTTTGCGCGCGTGGTTTTAGTTTTTCAAAACTTGTGGTTAACGAGTCTAGTGCTAAAACTTTTAACATTAAAGGAAATACTTTGCAAATGCCGTTTGCCACAATTGACGGAACCGGAGATACAGCGGCGTTTGACTCTGTAAACGCACGAAAGGACGGGCTTTACACTTCTAAAGAAGATTTTAAAGCACGATCTGGTGTTAATAAAACTGTTTATAAAAAATTCTTAGACCTTGGTTGTCTTGATGATTTGCCAGACAAATAGGTTTAGTAAATTTCTTTTAAAAATCTAGAAGGTTTGAGTTTTGTGCCGTTTTGGCTAAACTCAAAACTTACCAAAAAAAGGTTTTGCTTGGCTCTAGTAATCGCAACATACATCAGTCTTCTTTCTTCTTCTATGTCAAGCAATGCACCTGTTTTAGTATCTGGAAACACCCCTTCATTAAGACCTACTATAAAAACCGTTTTAAACTCAAGTCCTTTTGATTCGTGTACTGTGTAGATTTGCGGCAAATATTCAAAAAACCTAAAGCCTCGCTTGAGTTCTTGCTCAATTAACACTCTTTCTTGGTTTCTTCTGACCAATAGACAAATTTCGTTTATTTTTACCTGTTGATTTCTTTTAACAATTAAATAGTTTTTTAGTTCTAAAATAAAATCAGAGATTTTTGAGTATAGATAAATTTTTATGCTTGCTTTAATTTTGAGGTCTGAAAAAAGTACTTTTTCAGGCCTTTTTTTATTTTTTTCAATTAGCTTATTTGCGCATTCAACAATTGCTGGCGCTGAGCGGTAGTTTTGTGTGAGCATATAAACTTTGGGCAAGTAGGTTTCTCGGTATTTTTCAATTAAATCAAAAGACGCACCTCTGAACTTATAAATCCCTTGGTCTATATCTCCAACTAAAATAGTTTTGGTGTCAGGAGAAATTAAATGTTTTAAAATTTGGAATTGAACTAAGTTTGTGTCTTGAACTTCGTCAATTAGTACATAGTCGTAAGCCTGTCTAATTTCTTTCTTTTTTAGTTTTTCTAAACAAAGTAAAAGCATATCGTCAAAATCAATTAACGAGTTTTTATCAAGAAACTCTTTGTATTTTTTTAAAGTCCTACTCGGTTTTTTGTCAGGATTAGCCTTGTAGAGAGAAACTTCTAGAATTTCTCTTTTACTAAAAATACGCGGAGTTTCAAACAAAACTTGTTTGTCTGAAATATACGGTTTAATTAAATTAAAACAAAAACCGTGAAAAGTATATACACCTACACTTTCTTCGTTTAACCTGTGCTTTAGTTCTTTGGCTGCCAGATTTGAAAATGTTAAACACAATATTTTTGCGTTATTTTCACTTTCCTGAATTGCCTTTATTTTTTGAATCAATGTATAAGTTTTTCCGCTGCCAGCACCGGCTAACACTAAAATGTGTTGGTCTTTGCTTTCAATGATTTTTTGTTGTTGTTTATTCATCTTAATATATTTAATCTCACTGCCTCGAAATACTTAAAAGTGTGTTAAAAATGAAAAACCTCCAAGGAATATCTCCTTAGAGGTTTTCTAAAAATATTTGGCTCTTTAACTTTTTTAGGGGGGGCACGACGTGCCTTACAATCAATGCACAAGACCAAAAAGAAATTTACAACTAATTTTACCAAATTTTAATTTTAATTGCAAGCATTAACCTCGCTAATTTGGATTTTTTAAAGGTGAAGAGTTTTCGCCAGTTTTGTCTACAAAGTAGGAATAACATTTTTGGCAAAATTTGTCAACAACGTTTTGTCCTGAATTTAATTTTTCAAAACATTGGCTCTATTAAGCCGTTTGTTATCAAAACTGTTGATAAATTACAGTTTTACCAAACAAAAATAAGTCTTAGTGGTGTTTTTAATTCCCAGAACCATACCGCCCCTTTAACCAAAAGACCCCCCGAACTTCTTTTTCTCCTTGTTCTTCTTTTTTTCATTCTTTTCATTTCAAAATTAAATTCTAATCAGTCAGTCTTTTTTCTCTTTGCATTTCCCCCCCATACCCCCCTTTAGATCGACTAGAATTTTTTATAAATACGAAGTATTTATGAAAATCATATAGAACGCGCGCATACGCATATATACGCGCGCGCGAGACAAAAACAAATGGCTTAATAGAGCCATCTGTTTTTTAGCATTGACATTTTTTGACATTTTTTTGACAAGTCGAAAACAACAGTTTGAGTATAGACACTTGCGGCATTTATTTTTGTCAAACTGACACAGCTTTGACACTTTTTTTGACAAAATAAAATTGAAGACAAAAACAAATGGCTTAATAGAGCCATCTGTTTTTTAGCATTGACATTTTTTGACATTTTTTTGACAAGTCGAAAACAACAGTTTGAGTATAGACACTTGCGGCATTTATTTTTGTCAAACTGACACAGCTTTGATATTTTTTTGACAAAATAAAATTGAAGACAAAACAAATGGCTCAATAGAGCCGTTTAAACATTATGTAAACCAAATAAATCAAACCGCTCTATTGAGCCATTTGTTTTTTTAAGTTTGCTGGTGGTAAAAATAAAGCCACTAAACTCTTTAAAACCTATCATAGATGGCTACTTTAAGTGCATTTTATTAAAGTAAAAAAAGACAGTAATGTAAAAAAAGTTAAGTTTTACTAAACTCAGTTGCTGAAAGAATTAAAATTCTGATTGTTTTGATTAAAGAATTCACAATTGCGGACACTATATGCCTAAAGTTTGTGCTAATTCTTC
>CAUUIA010000009.1:0-26414 GCA_963545195.1 uncultured Acholeplasmataceae bacterium | reverse complement strand
ATAATCTAATCCTCTTGTATCTCCATTAGATTTAAAAGTTATTTTAGCTTTTTTTACCACTTTTTTAAACAATTGTGCTATACTATTTTTGAACTCAAGGAGATGAAAAATGAACAGAACAGAATTCATTACAATCGTTGCTGAAAAAGCAAAAATCACCTATGAACGCGCAAGCGAATTTGTAGATATTTTTTCAGATGTTGTCATCAATACTTTGTCAACTGGCGAAAAAGTAACACTAACTGGTTTCGGTACTTTTGAAGTTAGAGACCGTGCAGAGAGACACGCTAAGAACCCTCGTACTGGTGAAGACATTATTGTACCTGGACAAAAGTCTGCTGCATTTAAAGCAGGCAAATTTATGTCTGACGCCGTTAAAGGCAAGAACAGATAAGTCCAGCCTCCTTGGTTAGACCTCCTCTTAAAAGGGTTCTTTTAAAAAAAGAACCCTTTTTTGATTTAAAACAATAATTAGGTGTTTAAAATGACTGAAACTAAAAACCCATTTAAACTATTTTTCTATTATTTAAAAGACCACGAGTTTAACAAAAAAGCAGCCCTAATAATGCTTCCGTCAATTTTCCAACAAGTGATTTTTTCAATTTCTGGCTACATTGACACCATTATGGTCAACCGTTTTTCACCCGACTCTTTTGTGGGAGTTACAGCTGCCAATAAACTCATTTTTATCATGCTTTATTTTGCGGTGGGTGTAGCCGTTAGTCTCTCTATTTTTGTCTCTCAGTATTTTGGTGCAAATAAACAAGAGAAACTAAAAGGATGTATTCAGTTTGGCGCAATTATAGCCGCGATAAGTTCTATTTTTGTGTTTTTACTTCTTTATTTTCTAAACCCTTTTTTAATTAAAAGTTTACTACCAGGCACTGCTAACCAAGCGGCCTTAAAAGAAGGGTTGAACTACTCGTTTGTAATTTCTTTTTCTGCAATTTTTATAGTTAGTAATTTAATGATTTCTATATTTTTAAAGTCAATAGATAGACACAAATCATCTATTATCGCAGGTTTGGTTTCAATTGCTGTAAACATTATTTTAAACCGCTTTTTAATATTTGGCATAGGTTCAATTCCAGCACTTGGTGCCAAAGGTAGCGCTATTGCCACAGTTGTATCTAGATTATTTGAGTTTATTACTTTGCTGACTTTAGCAGTTGTTTTTTCAAAAGGTAAACTTTTTAAAAACATATTTAGTCAAATCTACTTTACTAAACACTTAGTTAAAACTTACTTTAAAAAAGGTGTTGGTATTATAGTTGCCGAAGTTTCTTGGGCAATTTGTATGGTTGCTATTTTCTTTTTAATCACGCAAGGCAATCCTGTTTGGATTAAAGAAATGGGCTACGCTCAGTCTATAGTTGACTTGTTTTTTATTTTCTTTTCAGGCCTAGCCTCAGCATCTGCACTTTTAATTGGCTCAGAACTCGGTAGAAACAACTTAGAGAAAGCAAAGGATGCTGCAAAAAAACTAATTGCCATTACCTTATTTTTGGCGTTTTTTGTAGTTATTGCTTTAGTTTTAATTGCACCACTTTTTCTCTTGATTTTAACTAGCCCAAAAGAAGTGCATTATTTAAACTCATATTACTTAATTTTGATATTTGCCTTTGTTTTTCCCTTCTATGGAGTAAACGCAACTTGCTACTTTATTTTAAGAGCAGGTGGTGAAGCACTAGATTCTTTTTTACTTGACCAACTGCCAACCTTTGTTATTACTTTTCCTTCTTTGATTTTAATTTACTTTATAAACTCATCTGTTTTTGGACTTGGCTTAATTGCGATTTTAGCAATTTCTAAAATCGGTGAAATCGCCAAGCTAGGCCTTTCTTACTTATATGTAAAGAAAGGCAAGTGGGTTAAAAACTTAGTTGAAGAAGATATCGTTTAACTCAAAATAAATGGATTTTTCAGATAGTTTTATTATTTAAAAAATAGTATAATTAGGTTATGAGCGACACAAAAAAATTTAAATATATTGATTTATTTGCAGGAATCGGTGGTTTTCACATTGCTATGGATAATTTAGGTGGTGAGTGTGTTTTTGCCTCTGAGTGGGACAAAGATTGTAGAAAAACTTACACTGAAAATTTCAAAGCAACTGCGAGAAACATTTTTACAAGTGGCCAACCAAACGCTAATTTTGCTGGTGATATCACTAAGGTTGAACCTTTAGAAATTCCTGACCACGATGTTTTGTGTGCAGGTTTTCCTTGCCAACCTTTTTCACAAGCAGGTTATCAGCGTGGCTTTGAAGATACCAGAGGTACACTTTTTTTCAATATCGCCAATATTTTAAGATCAAAAAAACCAAAAGTTGCGTTTTTAGAAAACGTCCGCGGTTTATTTCACCATGACAATGGTAAAACTTTTAAAGTTATTCAAAAAACTATAGAAGAACTTGGCTATGACATGTATTTCAAAGTCATAAAGGCCTCTGATTTCAATGTTCCACAGCACAGACCAAGACTTTATATGGTGTGTTTTAGAAAAGACTTAGCACATAACACTTTTGATTTTCCTATGCCAATTGAATTAAAAACCACAATGAACGATATTTTTAAAGGAAGAACCGAAAGAAAAATTGGCTTTACCTTGCGCTGTGGCGGCAGAGGTTCAGCAATTACTGACCGCAGAAATTGGGACGGCTACATTGTTGACGGAGTTGAAAAAAGAATAACTCCAACAGAAGGTAAAAGAATGCAGGGTTTTCCTGAAGACTTTATTTTCCCTGTATCTCAAACCGCTGCTATGAAACAGCTAGGCAATTCTGTTGCAATTCCGGTAATTCAGGCTGTTGGCAAAAACATGCTGGATGTAATTTTAAAGGAAGAAAATGTCTAGATTAAATAAAGGTGAGTGGTCAGAAATTTACGCAATTGTCTCATTATTACTTGCACCAGAACTAACAATTTGCGACGCTAAACTAAACGAAATTACCAAAAGTCTTTATGATTTAAAGAAAATTAAAGTCAAAGACAAGACTGCTGCAGGCGTTGACTATGTTTTGGACAATGATTTTAGCGTCAAAGTGATTTATGATGACGAAGTTAAGACTACAATTTCAAAAGAAGAATTAACTAAAATCAAAAACAAGTTGCTCGCAGAAATTCAAAACACTGACTCGCACACTGGTGCTTTTAAAATTGAGGGTGTTGAGCACATCTTAGAACAACTTTCTGATGGCAATATATTAAAGGCAAGTTCTTACACAAAAGAAGACTTAGAGGCAGTAGTCGTAGATAAAAACCTAAGTAAATTAGCAACTTTGAAGTACAGCATTAAATCATCACTTGGCAACGCTGCAACGATACTAAACGCTAGTAAGTGCACAAATTTTCTCTATGAAGTCAATGGTCTAACTGACAAAGATATCTTTGAAATTAATCAGATAAACACTAAAACTAAGTTGATAGATAGACTTAATGCTATTGAAAAATTAGGCGGTAAAATTAAGTTTATTGAGGTACCTGATAAAAATTTTGATTTTAACTTAAAAATGATTGACAGCAATTTACCTAATTATTTAGCAGATGTCTTGTTGATGTCTTACAGAGAAAACAAAAAAGAGTTGCTGCCTTTATTTTTAATGTCAACTGAGTTTATAGACAAAGACTTTGCTTATAAAAAACTTGCTGATTTTCTCTTAGCAGTTTCTTTTGGTTTATTTCCAAGTAAAAAATGGAATGGTAATCTTAATACCAACGGCGGACTGGTTATTGTCAAGAAAGATGGTTCTGTTGTAGTTTTAGATTTAATTTATTTTAAAGACCAAGTAGTTGAGTTTTTGATAAACGAAACAAAACTAGACTCACCAAGTTCAACAAGATATAAAATGCTAGAAATTTATACTGATAAAACAACAAATAAATCGTACTTTACACTAAACTTGCAAATTAGATACAAGAAATAAAAATAGTTCTTTACAGGTAGTTTCCACGAATTTTATTGCAAGAGGTTAATTCAATGAAACTTGAAACAAATAGTTCGGTTCTTAGACCATGGCAATAAAGCGACGCTGGGGCTTTGTTCAAATATGCAAGTCATCCAGATGTAGTGCCAATTATGGGATGGCCAGCGCATACAGCGTTGAAAATAGTCGCGAAATAATTAAAATAATGCTATCTGCGCTACACACTTTTGCTGTGGTTTTAAAAGAAACTGGTGAACCTGTTGGCAGTATGGACTTAAACTAGGCAAAGCGTGCAAATTCTGTATATCTGATGTTGAGGCTGAAATAGGCTACTGGATAGGTGTTTCATACTTTGGCAAGGTTTGATACCCGAAGCCGTTAGTAAAATCATTCGGTATGGCTTTGAAGCGTTGAATCTCAATACAATATGGTGTGCTTGTTTTGAAGGAAACAAAAAATCAAAACGTGTACATGAAAAATGCGGATTTAAATACCATCACACTTCATATGAGGTACCGTGTGCTATTAAAGCAAAGTTGCAAACTGAACACATTACATGCATTTCTAATGAAGAATGGTAACCAATCCAATAAACTCCGTTTTGTCATACTAAAGATCTAAATATTTCACATATAGAGGGAAAATAGCAAAACATCTGTTATCTTTTATTGTTTAATTTAGTAGTTTAGCACAATATTTTAAAACTAAAAAACGATTAACAAAAATTTAATTAACATTGTTGGTGTGAATAAACGCCTTGTTTCTTGAATATAGGTGAGGCGTTTTTTTCTTGGTAGTTTTATAGTTTAGTTAATTTTAGTTAAAAAAGAAGCACTCAGTAGTTTTTGGGTTCCATTAAAGTCAACAATTACAAACTTAGGCTTAATTCCAATTACTAAACCTATTCCAAAAACACTGTGTGAAACCTTGTTACCAATTTGCAAATTTCCAGAAGTTGCAAGAGTGTCGTTGTTGTAAACTTTTTTAGGTTTAGGTCTGTGTACATTTTTTGATTGAAACAGATTTTTATCTTTTTCGTCTTTCTCAAAATAGGAGTTAATTGACTGTTCAAATGAAGGCTGGTTTTTTTCGGGTAGCATGTCTATATAAAATTGAGAAGGTTCGTAGTAGTTATATACACCAAAAATCATACGTCTTATAGCGCAAGAAACATACAAATCCTCTTTTGCCCTTGTAACTGCAACATAGCAAACTCTGCGTTCTTCTTCTAAATCCTCAATTGAATTGTCTGTTAGTGCAGTAGCACTTGGAAAAATTTTTTCATTCAAACCATATAAAAACACTGTGTTAAACTCAAGGCCTTTGACTTTATGAATGTTTGCTAAAACTACCATATTGTCAATGTTAACACGGCTTTCATTGGTAGGTTTTGCTAACGCAATGTCTGTAAGTGCTTTTCTAAATAACTCTTTTTTTGCCAAAGTATAGTTTTCTTTTTCATAACTCAAAAAAAAACTGCCAAGCTCTAATACATTTTGTAGTTTTTCTGTATAATTTACTTCTTTTTTTAGATATGTTTTATAATCAGCACCCACTTTTTCTTCTAAAAATATTTTAATTACTTCAGATATTTTACTTTTTTCACTAGCAAGTAAGCGATACCTTTCAAAGTCTTCTGCGTATTTTATAAAACTTGATTTTTTAAAATTTTGACCATAAGCCTTTGCAAAGGCAATAACATCTGGGGCATATCCTAGCTTATCCGCACTTTGGCTGTAGATTTCTGTAAACTTAGCAAGCGAAGTTTCACCAAGTCCTTTAGATGGTTTATTGGCAATTCTTTTAAAAGCAAGTAAATTGTTTTGATTTAAATAAATTAACGAAAGAAACGCTAGTGTGTCTTTAATTTCAGATCTTTCAAAAAAAGCCAAGGAAGCCCAAACAATATAGGGAATTTTTGCTTTGATTAACGCTTTTTCAACTTGTCTAGTTAAATAACCTGCTCTAAAAAGTACAGCAAAATCTGAATATTTTTTACCAGTTAAACGACCTTTTTGAATAGTTTCAACGATTGCATTTACTTCATCTGCGTCGTCAAAGTATTGATTTAAAAAAACATTCCCAGGTTTGTTAATTGGTGAAAAAAGTTTTTTATCAGAACCAGCCGACAATATTTTTTTAGAGATTATTTTATTTGCCACATCTAAAACCTTTTGAGAGGAACGGTAGTTTTCAGATAAAAATAACTCTTTTGCATGAAAATAAGCCAAAAAGTCGGCATTATTTTCAAATCTTGCACCACGAAATCCATAGATTGACTGATCAGGGTCTCCAACTACAAAAATTTGATTGTTTGTTTTTCTAAGTAATTTAAGAATTTCTAGTTGTATATGGTCTGTATCTTGAAATTCGTCTACCAAAATATATTCAAACTGTGCGTTTAGTTTATCAGAAACTATTTTATTATCTCTCAACAATTGAAATAAATAAAGCTGCAAATCATCAAAATAAAGTGAATTGTTTTGTTTTATATATTTGAAATATTTTAAAAAAATACGAAATATGGAAAGAGTTTCTTCTTCTTTCTGTTCAGCGTTTTTCTCTAACCATGCATCAATATAGGCTACTGCATTTACTTCGTCTTCGTCTGAATGAAAATTAAGTAAATTAAAAGTTTTTAAATCATAAACACACTTAAAAATTTGGTCTTTACTAAGTTTAAGTTCTGGGGCAACTTGTTTTTTAATTTCAGAAATTATAGACATTGCGTCTGCCTCGTTTAAAATTAAAAAATCTTTTGTGTAATTCAACCCTAAAATATCTTCTATGTGTTGTCTCAAGATTTTAGAGGCAAAAGCGTGAAAAGTCGAACACCAGTTGAGTTTAGGGTTTCTCCCGATAATTTGTTCAATTCTTTTCTTCATTTGGTTTGCTGCGTTATTAGTAAAGGTTAGTGACAAAATCTTGTTTGGATCAATTTTTAATTCATTTAACAAATAAGAAATTTTAGTAGTTAGAGTTATAGTTTTGCCAGTTCCAGCACCAGCATTAACATAACACGGACCAGTGCACAAGACCGCATCTATTTGTTCTTGGTTTAGTTTATTTAAGTAATCTATCATTACTTTTTAAAGTTAGATTTTAGTTTAACAGTCTCAACAAACTCAAGTGAGTTGCCCTTAGTTTGTTGTTTAGAAAAGAAACCTTGTCTGATAAATTGAACTACTTCGCCTGCTGCAACTTCCGCTAAATAAGGTTCTGTAAACCCGTGTTTTTCAACTAAAGATGCACTGTTAAAGCGCTGAATTAAATCGCCTTCCTTGCTGTTGTCAATCAAGTCAGCAGTAAAGAAAAAAGTAGCAGGTTTAGCAGTTGTTTTTTCAACAAAGTTAATAGTCCCGTTTGGTTTGCGCAAATCAAAACCACTGCCTGATTTAGTTTTGGGGTCATATGTACAAAGCAGTTTAATAACTTCGCCTGCTTTGTTTACAACAACATCTTCGCACTTAATAAAATAGGCGTTCATTAATCTAACTTCGCCGCCAACATAAAGGCGTTTCCACTGACGGTTTGGCTTTTCTTTTAAAAAGTCAGCCTTGTCAATGTAAAGATGGCGAGAAAAATAAAGGTCTCTTTCTGCTTTTCCTTCAAGTAGTGGGACCTTGATAGTCTCAACTTCACCTTCAGGAAGGTTAGTAATTTCAACTTCAAGCGGGTCAATTATCGCGTTTAGGCGTGCACTTGTCGCCATTAAATCACTGCGTACAAAACTCTCCAGCATTTCGCGAGAGCAATCTGCGTTGGTTTTAGAAAGTCCGGCACCCAATATAAAAGCACGAATTGCCGCTGGTGAGTATCCTTTTTTCTTTAAACCTTTGATAGTTGGCATTCTTGGATCGTCCCAACCCGCTACTAACTGGTTTTCAACCAAAGCCTTTAAATATCTTTTGGAAAGCACAGTGTTTTCAATGTTTAGCCTGCCAAACTCAATTTGTCTAGGTTGGTTTTCGCATTCCGTATTTTCAACCACCCAGTTGTAAAGTGGACGGTGGTCTTCAAACTCAAGAGAACACAGAGAATGAGTAATGCCTTCTTTGGCGTCTTCAAGAGGGTGTGCAAAGTCGTAAAGTGGATAAATACACCAGGTTTTGCCTTTTCTAAAGTGCTCTTGGTTAGTAATTCGGTAAATAGCTGGGTCTCGCATATTCATGTTAGGTGAAGACATGTCAATTTTTGCGCGCAGCACCATTTCACCAGGCGCGAACTTACCTGCCTTCATTTCTAAAAATAAACGCAGGTTTTCATCAACTAAAGTGTCTCTGTATGGTGAGTTTATGCCAGGTTTTTGGATGTTTCCGCGTTGCAGAGAAATCTCTTCGGCAGTTTGGCGGTCAACATAAGCAAGTCCTTTTTTAATTAACACTACGGCTTTTTCAAACATAAAGTCAAAGTAGTCTGAAGCAAAAAAGACAGCAGCCGGCTCATAGCCCAGCCACTTAATGTCTTCAATTGCGCTATTTACATATTCCATATTTTCGTTACTTGGATTGGTGTCATCAAAACGCAGATAAGTTTTGCCACCAAAGGCTTTTGCTAGTTCAAAGTTAATAATGATAGCTCTGGCGTGGCCAATGTGCAAAAATCCGTTTGGCTCTGGTGGAAAACGGGTAATAATTTCTGTGTGTTTGCCTGATTTTATGTCGTTTTCAATAATAGTTTTAATAAAATTTGATTCCATTTTTAAGTCCTCACTAGATAAATTATAAGTTATTAACCGAGTAGCCTTTTAAGCGCAGGCCATCGTTTGCGCCAAACTTAGTGACTTGAAAGTAAGCAGCCGCGCCAATCATTGCGGCGTTGTCGGTGCAGTATTTAAACTCAGGAATTAAAACCTCAACTCCTTTGATTTCTTTAGCAAGTGCAGCTCTTAAGCCTTTGTTTGCAGAAACCCCACCCCCAACTATTAGTTGTTTTAAATCTGGGTATTTCTTCAAGGCTTTTTTAGTTTTATAAATAATGGTGTCCAGCACTGCTTTTTGAAAAGATGCTGCAAAGTCTGCTTTATTTAAATTAGCTTTGTCTTTAATTTTAGCGTAAGCGTTAATAACTGCACTTTTTAGTCCTGAAAACGAGAAGTTAAAACCTTGTTTTAAAATTGGTCTAGGGAAAGAAAATGCCTCTGAATTGCCGGTTTGTGCAAGGTCGTCAATGGTTTTACCACCAGGATACGGAAAGCCCAGAACTCTGGCTACTTTGTCATAGCACTCTCCAACTGCGTCGTCCAAAGTTTGGCCAATATGTTCAAACTCAAGGTGAGAGTGCGCAATTAGCAGTTCTGTGTGTCCACCACTGACTAACAAAACTAGACATGGAAACTTAAGTTCTTTGCCAATAGCCGCAGCATAAGCGTGTCCTACTAAATGATTAACTCCAATTAACGGTTTGTCTAAAGCCATAGCCAGACTTTGTGCGGCGTTAATTCCGACAAACAAAGCACCAATTAGACCAGGTCCTTGAGTGACTGCGACTTTATCAATTTCACTTAGTTTTATACCAGCGTCTTTCAGAGCTTGGTCTACAACAAAGTTAATCGCCAAAACGTGGTCGCGAGCCGCGATTTCTGGCACCACTCCGCCAAACTTAGCGTGAGTCTTAATTTGACTGCGAACAGCGCATGAAAGCACCTTGGTACCGTTTTCAACAACCGCAGCACTAGTTTCGTCGCAGCTTGATTCAATTGCTAAAATTTTCATATCATCTCTCCATACATATAAGCAAGCCCATCTTCGTTTTCGTAGTAGTTTTTAATTTCTCTAACTACCTTGAAGCCAACTTTTTCGTAAACAGAAATTGCTCGCTTGTTTGATTTTTTAACTTCTAGATAAAAAGTTTTAATGCCTGCTTGTTTAAGTGTGTCAATTGTGGCAAGAAGTAGAGCAGTGGCTTTGCCAGATTTGCGGTGCTCAGGAAATACGAACAAGTTTAAAATATCGGCAACATCTACTACTTTTAGCCAAACGATATAACCAAGTAATGTATCTTCGCTAAAAAAACCATAAACCTCTCGGTTTGAAAGTGACTTTAGGTCTTCGGTTTGTCCAAAGTCTTTTTTTAAAGAAGTTAAAACTAAACCTAAAGTGGGCTCATCTGTTATTTTTTTGATCATAGTTAATCTCGGCTTCAGTTTTCCTTAAGTAATTTGGCTCCAAAGCAAATGCGTCTACAGAAACTAAACTATTTTCAATTAGTTTTAAGTTAAACTCACCACTAAACTCAGTAATTGTACTTAGTTCAATTGCTTTAAAGTCAGGTTTATTAGAAATTAGTTTGTTTAGTTCACTTTCTTTAAGCAAAGCATCACTTTGTGCGGCCTGATTTTCTTTAAACATTCCAACATAGTAGTTTTGGTTGCGGGCAGATTTATAAATAATTGTTTTTTCTTCCTTTAAAACAGAGGCAAACAAAGCAAGTGAAGAAATTGAGTAAGCCGGAATATTTAAGGTGTATGCCAAAGTTTTGACAATAGTAACGGCAACGCGGGTTCCAGTGTAAGAACCTGGTCCAACTCCGGCAATCACAGCTGTTAAATCACTTAGCTTTACTGAGTTGCTTTTTAAAAAAGTGTTAACTTGCTCTGCGGTGTTGGCAGAAAAGTCGCGAGTATTTAGGTCATAAAAACATTTAGTTTCGCCGTTTGGCCAGATTAACAACAAAATAAGAGCGTGGTTTGAAGTATCAATAATTAGTTTCATTTATTTTCACCTTTAGTTAGTTTAGCAAAATCCAGCATCATGCTTTCGCCAACTTCCTTAATTTGAAAAACTCGCGAGTTTTCGTCAAGTTTTTCAATACTAATTTCAATTCGGTTTTTTGGAAGCAAATCAGTTGCTTGACCTGGCCACTCAATTACGCATATGCCTTGGTCTATGTAGTCTTGCAGGTCAAAGTCAGCACCAACTCCGTTTAATCTGTATAGGTCAAGGTGGTTAAAAGGCATGCCAGACTTTGTTTCATATGAACGCATAATTGTAAAAGAAGGAGAATTTACAACTGCGTCAATTCCAAGACCTTTGGCTAGTCCTTGTGTAAAAGTGGTTTTGCCAGCTGCCAAATCACCATACAACAAAATTACCGCAGATGCTTTTAGACACTTTGCGATTTTTTTACCTAAGTTTTGGGTTTCTTTAAAGCTAGTGGTAGTAAACTCTGTGTATTTTTGCATTTTTTAAACCTCTACGACCGAAATTACACCCTCTACGTTGTCTTTAAGCAGGGCTAGCAGACCATCAAATAAGGTTGAATCAATTAAATTACAACCAACACAAGCGCCGTGCATTTTAACGTAGACTATACCTTCTTCAACGGCCACTAGTTCAATATCGCCGCCATCTGCTTGAATGTAGGGTTTTACTCGGTCAATTAACGCTTTTACTTCTTCGTACATTTTTCAGGCAGACTATTTAAAAGATCTGCGTATTTTTGAGTTAAACTCGCTAAAAACTCAGATTTTTTAGCTTTGACGTATTCAGATAGTTCAGGAGTGTCGAGGCGTTTTAAGATAAAGTAGCCAGTGTTAAAGTTGCAAGTTGAGTTTAAGTAGTCTGGAATATAGGCAAAATTGTTTTTGCCTTCTTTTTTAGTAAAACCTTTTAGTCTAAGCATGTTTGCAGTTACGTCGCCTACGATAAAGTCAAATTTATCGTAAACTTCTGGAAAATAACGGTTTTGAAATTCTTCTTGTGAAAAAACTGACCTGTAGTCTTTAAGCAGGGTGAAGTTGCCATAAATTGTTTCAATTAACATAGTTTTTCCTCCAAAAGTACTGTGGCCAGGCAACCGATTGCCCGGCTTTGGCCAATTAGCCCATTTTTTTCAAAAGTAGTGGCTTTAACTGAAACCAAAGGGCAATTAAGCGCTTTCATTAGGTTTTTTGAAATTAAGGTTTTTTTAAGTCCTAGTTTAGGTTGTTCAAGCATCACAGTAATGTCTGCATTTTTCACGCGGTAATTTAAGTCGTTTGCCTTCTTTAAAGTAAACGCTAAAAATTCAAAAGAAGATCTGTTTTGATTGATTTTATCGGTTTCTTTGAAGTTATCGCCTAAATCACCTGAGTTTAAAGCACCCAGGATCGCTTCGGTGACAGAGTGTAGAACCACATCTCCGTCTGATACTGCTAAAAAGTGATTGTCTTTTTCAATCAAAACTCCAGCAAGAGTGAGTTCTCCACCTTTTTCAAAAGGGTGAATGTCAAAAGAACTGCCAACTAAACTAGGTTTTAAGAAGTATGTTTTAGTCAGTGAAAAATCAGCAGGTGTTGTGATTTTAGGTAAATTGTTTTCAGAAAGCAACAAGGTAAAAGGTTCGCTTTGTTCTGAAAACAATTCAAACTCATCTTGATAGTCGGTTTTTTTAGCAACGGATACACATTCTTTTAACTTTGTTTTTAAAAAAGCCTGTGGCGTAATTGTGGTGAAATAGTTGGTTCTGTCAAGAGTTTCTCCATTGTAGTTTTTTAAAGACGAATAAATTGGGTTTGCTAAAACAGCACCTTGTTTGGTTTCTAAAACCGTTTTTATGTTTTCAAGGTCTTCCTCTAGAATTACTGGTCTGGCAGCATCATGTACGTAAACATAAGTTCCGGTTGCTTGGTTAAGTCCGACTTTCATTGACAAAAATCTGGTTTCTTTGCCAGTTAGCGTAAATACAGCCGGATTTTTAAACTCAGAACTAAAGAAAGCCTCTAAAACCTCGGTTTGCGCAACCAAAATACACTCAAAACTATTTTTTAAAAAAGTGTTAACAGAATGCATAAAAACTGGTAAATTAACGAGTTTTTTTAAGGCTTTGTTTTCACCAAAACGAGAAGATTTTCCTGCTGCTAAAATTAGTGCTGTATTTTTAAAAGGAGTGACGATATCTTTCGCCTTTACATCGTGCGCTTCGGCTTCAAACGAAATCAAGCGGTCGGCTACATGAATTAAGGCAGCCGAGTATTTAAGAGAAGCAAAATACCTGTCAATGTTTCCTTTTCCATAACCTAATCTTTGGCCGCGTTCGTTAACTGCTAAGCATGGCACTAAAAACAAGTCAATTTTTTCTGAGTATACAGTAAAGTCAGCAGGTTCAAAAAAGTTGTAGCGTTTAATAAACTGAGTGTTGGGTTTTGGCAAAACATATCTCAGTTCATTTTCAACAAACGCTGGAAACAAAAAAATTTTGCCATTTTCTTTAGTTAAAGCAGTGATGTCTAACTCTCCCTGAATCGGAAAGTAAAGCGCCACAGTTTTACTGTTTTGATATAGAGGATGTGCTTTGATTTTATTAAGCACAATTTCGTTTCTTTTCTGTTTTTCTGATGCTGTGTAGGTTTTGCGTTCAGCCGAAATATAGGCTCTAGCCTCTGACTTACTAAACACGGTATTCATCTCCAACATATAAGAAATTACTTACGTAGTTTTCAGAAAAAGTAGTTTCAAGTGCAGTTCTGGTGGCTTTTAAAATAGTTTGCGCGGAGTTTAAGTTGTTTTCAACTAAAAACGCACCTGCTTTGGCGTTTAGCGTAAAACTTGAGCCACCAAACTCCATTTTTAAGTTTAAGTATCCGCTTTGTCTGCTAGCACCACTTTTCAAGGCACCAAAACGAACTAAGTCGGTCACTGTGTAGGCAAAAGTAGCCCCACCAATTCTGTAAATTGCACCAGTTTCTGTCACAAACGCTTTTTTTAAGTTATAAACATAGTGAGCCAGGGCCATGTTGCCGATTTCCCTGCCATATTTTTTATTTATATTGTCAATATTGGCAACTTTGATAAAAACCAGCTCAAACTTGGTTTTGTTTTTAATTAACTTCTCTAAGTCAAGCTCTAAGTCTGAGTAGTTTTTAAGTTCATCAAGTAGTTGAATGTTTGACTTACTAAAGTCAGCAGTTTCAATTAAATTAAAACAAGAAATCACGCAATTTTCATTTTCTTTAGTTGCACCCGCGTTTTCTTTAAACCAGATGTATTTGTTTCCGCTTTTTAAGCGGTAGCGCTGAGTTTGGTTTAAGTTTGGCTTAATTTCTGTGTATTTTTTAAGTACTTTAATGTAGTCATCTGGGTGAATTAGTTTTTCGTATTCTGTAAACTTTAAGTTAGCGTAGTTTTTAGGGAGTTTAAGTAGTTCAAGCATAGAGGGCGAAAGCCAAATTTTGCCAAGTTGTTTATCATACATAGTGTAGCCAGACTCAGAGATTTCAAAAAAACCCATTAGTTTTCCAGACATATCTTTTAAGTCTTCTTTTAGTTTAAACACGGCGTCTTCGTGTTGTATTGCAGACATGCCTTTTAAAAGTTTGCCAGTAAAAATTAACTCAGAGCCAAGGTGAAAAACATTGGCGTGCAAATAAACTCGCTCGCCTGCATGGTTTTTAAACTCTAAATTAAAACTTTTGGTCTCTTCGTTGATAAAAAGTGGCTGAAAAAAAGCAGAAAAAGCATGGTTCGTGCAGTCTTTGGTGTTTAGTTTAGCCACTCGCGAAGTTTTTAGAAATAAATCCAAAAATCGGTATCTTCTGGCTTTTAAAACCGAGCAGTTAAGTTCTAAAGCAAGGTTTTTAGAAATTGACTTAATGTAACCGTTTGGAGCCAAATATAGGTAAAAGTTGTTATCAGTATTTTCGTAGCCTGTAAGCACAGTGTGCTCACTGAAAATCAAAATTAAGTTAGTTAAAACAAGGGAAAAAACAAAGGCTTGCGCGGTAACTTGCGGATAAACAAGGAAGTTAAGTGAAATTGCCGGAGTTAAATAAACTAAAAGTGGAGCAGTTGCTAAAATCAAAATTTCGGCAAACAAAAATAACACAGCAGTGGTGTGTCGTTTTTTTCTAGTTGCTGCAAGTAGTGCAAAAACAAAGGAAACTACTAACAGAACAGCAAATAAACCAAGTAGTGTGATGTGTAGTTTAGACATTTAAAAGTTTATCTGGCTAAAAAGAAGAGCAACAAAAAGCAAGTGACTGCAGACAAGAAAGCTAAGCCGAACGCAAACGCTTTGGATTTAAATAGCGTATATACTTTGGTTTGAGAAAGCAAAAAAGCCAAAGAAGAAATGGGCGAAAATAAGTATACTGAGATTTTTTTAAATATTTTAATAATTTTTTCCATGTTTTTGACCTTTTTTTAAACGTATAAGTTTAAGTAACTTCTCAGTTGCTCAACGTCTTTCATTTTAATCAAAACCCCGTTGTAGGCAATCGAAATATTGCCAGTTTCTTCAGAAACCACAAGTGTCAAAGCATCGGTTTCTTCAGAAATACCTAATGCTGCGCGGTGGCGAGAGCCGGTGGTTTTATCAGCAAGTTCAGTTTTTGAAATTGTAAAATAAGCACCCGCACAAATCAAAGTATCGTTTTTAATAATCACCGCTCCGTCGTGAAGAGGAGTGTTGGGTGTAAAAATATTTAAAAGTAGTTCTTTGTTAACGGTTGAGTTTAAAGGAATAGCTTTCTCTGCGTAATGGCTAAGTGAATTGTATTTCTCAAAGCAAATAATTGCTCCAATTTTACGGTAAGAAAGCACGACTGCCGCTGATATTACTTCTTCTTTAGTTTCAATAGAACCGTGTGTAGTTGCACGCTCTTCATTTGCTTTAAAGACTTTAGTAATTGCTTTTTGAACATCTGCGAGTGAATAAATTAAATAACCTATAAAAAAAGTAAAACTAAAAGACAAGGTCAAGGCCAGGGCTTTTTTTGAAAACACAACACTACGGCTAAACCAAAAAAAGTAAAGTGGGATTAAAAAAAGCAAAGCCACTAAAAAATAAACGAAGCCAAAAAAGTTGCGTTTTGAAACAGACGCAATTCTGATTGTAAAGTAAACCAGTAAGAAAAATAGAATTGAAATAAAGACTATATCTGTGGTACTAAATTTTAAAAGCGCACTCATATTTTTGACCTCTTTATATTATATAAAAAAACGGGTATTTTCGCAAAGGAAATACCCGTTTTAAAAGGCTAATTTTGTTTAGTTTGATCAGTCTAAAATTGCTGAAATTAGTGTTTCAAGACCTTGGTGCTCAGACTTTAAAACTGAGTTAAAATAAACTTCAGGTTGATTTAAAAGTTGGAGTTCTAAGACGTTTCTAGACTTTTTGTTTAAGTTAGGGTTTTGCTTATCACCTTGAAAAAAACAGTTTGTACGACTATCTAAAATCAAGTCTGGTTTAAGTCCGTGTAGTTTTAGTTGCATAGCCATCTGGTTAACTCCTACTATACCAAAGTTCAAAAACTCACCTTGTCCGAGTTCGTCAATATCGGTCATTCTAAGTAACTCAATGTGCTTTAAAAAAATCTTAAAATTACCAATTGCCCCTAAATTATTTAAATAAAAGTAAACTGGGTCAAAGTATAATTTGAATTTCAGTTTTTTGTCAATCAAAGTTTTTAGAGTGAGGTGATCTTGGCTTTCTTTTAACTGAAAAATTATTTTAAAACCACGAAGTAGCCACTTTAATTTAAGTAGTTCTTTTTTTAGTTCTAATTTAGTGCTTTTTAAAAAAATGGGGCGAATTAAAATAGTTTTGACATTTAACTCTTTTAGTCTTTTTAAAAAAAGTAGACTAGCAGGCTCAGTAAGTTCTGAGTAAGTGTCGTAAACTGGTAAATACACAGAATTGATTTTAAGTTTAAGTTCTTTTAGTTTACTGAACTTTTCTTCATTTAAGTTAGTCAACAAATCAAAAAAAGAAAGCAGACCTACTTGATTTAAAGTAATTTCTTGCTCTGGTTTAAACTCACTTAGTCTAGAGACTACTGTGTTAAGTGTATCTGTTTCAAAATAAGATAAATTTACAATTGTTTTCATTTGGCAATCTCGTGCATTGCAATTGATCCTGCAACTGCGACATTTAAACTTTCAACGTTTTGAGTGGTAATTTTAAAGTTAGTGTTTGGAAGTGGTTTTAATTCAACTGGTATCCCTGCGCCTTCGTTTCCTAAAACTAAAACTAGCTTAGAGTTAGTTTTTTTAAAGTTATGCGGTTCTGTGTGTTCAGTTCCAATAATTTCATACCCCTTGTTTTTAAGTTCAGTGAGTTCCTTTACAAGGTCTGTACGAATTGTTGAACATCTAAAAATACTGCCCTTGGAAACTCTAACCGCAGTTTCGTTAAAAGCATCGGCTGTTTTTTCTGAAAGCAAAATAGTTTTAAATCCAAAAGCCACCGCTGAGCGAATTAGTGCACCGACGTTTCTAGGGTCTTGAATGTCAGCCAGGCAAAGAATTTTATCTGCGTAAACTTTGGTTTCTGGAATCTTGCAAACCACCACCGGACTAAGTTCAGTTTTAGTTTCTTTAAATAAAGAAAACACAGGTTTGCTGACCAAAATTGTTGGAGAATCTGCAAGTTCACAAGATATCACTTCTTTGACTAAATTAGCCTCATAAGCCTCTTTTACAAAGTCAGGACCGTAGGCTAAAAACAGTTTATTTTCGTCTCTGGCTTTCTTTTTTAAAAGCGATAAATATAGTTTAATTTCTTTATTTTCTTTAGAAGTAATTTCGCGCATTTACTTGTTTTCCTTTAAAATTTCTGGATACACTGAACTAAAGTCAAGGCCAAACTCAGATGGCAAATAAGTGTCCTCTGACTTTATGGTAAGTGATAAAACAGATGAATTTAGGCAGTTTTCAATTAACTCTGGTTTGTTAATTTTATCTTCGTATTCTTTAGTTAAACTTAATTTTGGGGAAGTTGTCGGGTTTTTAGGCAGATAAACGGTGCAGCAGTCTTCAAATGGTTTAATTGAAATTAAAAAAGCACCAATTTGCTTAGAAATAGCAATTATTTCGTTTTTATCCATACCAGCAAGTGGTCTAAAAACCGGCAACGACACACCTTCGTTAATAGTGTAGATTGATTGCAAGGTTTGTGAAGCAACCTGGCCTACCGATTCTCCAGTGAAGATACCAAGCGCTCCGACTTTGTCAGCAACGGCTTCTGTAATTTTATACATAAATCTGCGCATCACAGTAATAATGTATGCGTCTGGTACTTTTTTTAAAATTTCTTCATGAATTTCTTTAAAAGCCACAACATGGATTTTAATTGAGTTTCCAGGCATGTATTTAGCCAAAACTCGGGCTAATTGAAAGACTTTATCTAAAGACTCAACTGGAGTTAGTGGAGTTGATTCAAAGTGAATTAGCTCAACTAAACAACCCTTTTTAATTGCTGAAAACGCAGCAACTGGTGAATCAATTCCACCACTCAAAAGTGTTAAAACTTTACCAGAAATACCTACAGGTAGTCCACCAATTAGTGGATATTTTTTAAAGTAAATGTAGGTTTTATTTGGTTTAATTACAACGTGCAAAGTGTTTAAAGGAGTGTGTACATCTACTTTTAAGTGCTTAGTTTGATGCTTTAAAATATAGCCAGCAAGTTCTTTGCAAAAAGTTTGTGAATCGGGTGAAAATTGCTTATCTACGCGTTTAACTACAACTTTAAATGTTGAATTTGATGTAGTTTCTTGTTCAACTACAGCCAAAGATTTTGCTTTAATTTCGCTTGCTTCGCTGCCTGCAAGGTGAATAAAACTAAAGGAAGAAAAACCAGTTAGTAAGTAAAGCGAGTCTACTACTTTTTGTTGGTTTTCTGCTAAAAACTCAAGCAAAACGTGGTCATACAAAAACTCAACTTTTATACAGTGCAAAGCAGTTTTTTCTTTAACCAAAAGGTTGGCTGCTTTTTTAAACGCTTTGATGTTTTTGCCCTTCAACATCAAGTCACCGTATCTAAGTAATATATATTGATTTTCCATAAATAATACACCTTTTTTGCAGTATTTTAATATTAAACTGTGTCTTTTTATCTATACTATTATATAATATTAGCGACGCAATTTAATGTTGTGGAGGAAATATGCCAAAAAAAATTATATATATTTTTACCCTACTTTTAACTGCTTTGACGCTAGCGTCTTGCTCAACTTCAGACAAAGCAGCACTGTTTGAATATAGGCTAAAACTAGCAAAAGGCGAAACTCAAAAAACCTTGAAATCCTCTTTTAACCTGGATTCACTTATCAAAGGCAAAACAGTTAAATGGGAACTAGATACACCAAATAAAAATGTAATTAGACTAGAGAAAACTACTGTGGTAGTTGAACCTAGTGACAGAGAAGTTACTGCTATTTTAAAAGCAACTTACGAAGATTTTTATCGTGAATTTGAATTAGTTGTAGCAAAAAGTTCAACACCTGCTCCACAACCTGGTCCACAGCCTAAACCAAATCCAGATGAACAAGATCCAGATCCACAACCAAATCCACCAACTCCAAAACCAGAACCAGATCCAGATCCTGATTATGGAGTTGAAGGCGAACCAGAACCAGAAGCACCACTAACTCCACTGGTTGATTTAAAAGATAAATTAAGTCTACCTGCAAACGACCCTAAGTTTAAACCACACAGCACAAAATCTGATTTAGTGAGACATAAAACTAGACTTAAGGGTAAATACATCACAAGTTCAAACGCACCTTTAATGGCCATTACTATGCTTGAAGAAGAAGTGCCGTATATTTCTGTTAAAAACTTCTTTAAAGGACTTGACGGTATTGTTGACTTTAACCAACACAAATATGAATACGTCTACCAAGGACACAAATATGAATTGGTTAAAAAAATGGAAATTGAAGAGACTAAAACTAAAACTATTGTTAAACTAGTTATTGAAACTAACAAAATTAAGCCAGAGTCTCCAGATTTAGCAAAAGAAGAATACACCTTTATCTACGAACACACAGCACAACGTTTCGTAATTGGTGATGCTAAATTTTTGGAAGAAGTGTTTGCCTACAACGAAGCGTGGAATGAGCCTGAACCTGCTTACTCAAACTACAGACGAACTAAACTAAGTTTAACTAACGCAAGACCTTTAACTTACGAACTAAACCGCTATAAACTAGGTTCTTATCAAACTAAAGATGACGAAGTTTTACTACCACTGGCTATTCTTTCTTTAGTTTTAAACTCAGAGACAAATGAACGCGCAACCTACTACACAGGTTCACTAATTTACACAAATAAGCTGTTAGGCCGCGGAGAAGGTGAAATTGCTCAGGCTGAAAAAGACGAAAATGTCTATGTAAACTCATTTAAAACTGAAATGCCAAAATCAGTTTCTGGCTTTACATGGAAGACCATGGCTTTCTTTTTTAACACAATTTACGGAAACATTCCTTTACGTAAAACAGCAAACGATGCTCTTGAAAAGTTTGCCGACAAAATTTTGAGTACCAAATCAGACGATGTCTATTTCGGAATGAGAGAAGTGATAAAAGCCTTGCATGACTTACACACCGATGAAGATAAAAACGTTTCTCTTTACGCAGATAACGAAGAACCTGAAAAAAGTAAATTTTTTATCGGTTTTTGGAATTTGTTAGAGGCAAAACAAAACCTTTCTGACAGAAGACTATACTCAGTTTCTCAAGACGGAAAAACTGCCATTATTAACTTAAAAGGTTTTGAAATTGATGACGAAGATGAAAACGGAGACCCAATTTTAGGCACAGTTAAACAGTATATTAAGGCAGTTAAAGAAATTAAAAGCAAACATCCAGGTGTTGAAAATATTGTTATTAACATGGCTGCCAACGGTGGTGGTGTGGTTGCTGCTGCTGTAGACCTGGCTGCACTAATTGCGGGACCGGGCAAATCAATTACTTACTCTGAATACCACCCAATTACCGGTCAACGCAGAACTACTACCGTTCAAACTAAATACACAAATGCTGAAGTTCCTCGCTTTAAGAACTATTTTGTGCAAACTTCAGGTTCTACTTTCTCATCAGGTTCAATGTTTACAGGCATGTTTAGAGACAATAACTTAGGTAAAGTAATTGGCTTTAAAACCCAAGGTGGAGCATCGGCTACTACTCCTGTACACTTCCCACTTGGTATGGTTGCCTACTACTCTTCAAACAACGTCTACGTTACTGAAAAGAAAGACATTAGAGCCGCACACAGCGAGGCTGAACTTGGAATTGAACCAGACTTTAAATATACAAGCAAGGACAACAAATCGGGCGCAAAAAATCTATTTGACGCAACATGGGTGGCAAGTCAACTTAAATCAGCCGGCTATATTTCTTAAAAAGTGAACACACCTTTTATTGATTACCACGCACATCTTGCCTCTATTGGAAAAGACCAGGATAGGGTGTGTGAAGAAAACGAAAAAAAATGCAAAGAAAACAACACTAAATACATAGTTTGTGGAACTGGTGCAAGCGACAACGCTCGCACTGTTGAACTAGCTCGCAAATACAAAACTTATGCAACTATCGGAATTGACCCTCAAAATTGCGAAGATAGTTTTGAGGAGTTAATTGAACTTTGGCGAAAGAACAAAGATATAGTTGTAGGGTTTGGAGAAATAGGAATTGACCTTTATTGGCGTCAAGATAATTTTGATTTACAAAAAAAGATTTTTTTAAAACAAATTGAGTTCACTTCTAAAAACAAAATACCTGTAGTTATTCACGGAAGAAGTGCTTACAGAGAAGTTTTTGACTTAATTTATCCATATCGAGGTAAGTTAAAAGGCTCTATTCATTGTTTTGACGGTGATTTAGATATTGCTTTAAAGTTTATAAATGAAATACAGTTTATGATAGGAATAACTGGGATAGTTACTTTTAAAAATGCAGATGTTTTGAGAAAAGTAGTTAAAGGAATTCCACTTGAAAACTTGCTGATAGAAACAGATAGTCCTTTTTTAGCACCAGGTAAATATAGAGGAAAAAAATGTTTACCATATATGGTTGAAGAGACTTACAGGACTATTGCTGAAATTAAAGAAGTTAGTGTGAGCCAATTAAAAGAAAATGTTAAAAATAACTTAGTAAAAATGTTAGGTGTAGATTTAAAATGAATTTTGATATTTTATTTTCAAGATGCTGTTCTTTGCTTGAAAACAAAAAACATAAAATGCCACTGAAAACTAAATTCGCTTTGGCCTTATTTGTTTTGTTTATGTTAGTAATCGCTACTTTGTTTTTGTTTTACATCTTTAACGATAAATTAGTTTACTTGGCGAGCTTTTTGATTTTATTAACTATATTTTTAATTTTTTTGCTTTTTTTGGTTTTTAAAAATAAAGAAAATAATATTGATTAAAGAATTCCTAATTTTAGACACTATATGCCTAATGTTTGTGCCAATTCTTCAATTTATTTAAGTAAAGAATTCTCAGCCACATCCACTATATAAAAGTTAATAAAATTCATACTAACATGCAAAAAGCACGAATTTAGCCTATTTTAAGGCTAAATTCGTGCTTTTAATTTTCATGACACTTGATTTTTAAGGCGTTTTTATATATAATTTTATAGAGTAATACACTTTAGAAAAAAGGAGAATAATATGCCAGTTCCAAAAGAAATATTAGCAGTAGAAAGACCTAAAAGCACAAGAGTAAAAGCGTTCGGAAATAGGTATTTAGTTATTAAAAGAACATCTAAAATTAAGAACGGAAAACCATATCCAGTTGAGCTCGGAACAATAGGTGAAATTGTTGATGGAAAATATGTTGAAATTAGAAAAGAACCTAAAAAAAGAATGAACCAAGTAGACATCAAATCTTACGGTCCTTACGCTCTTTTTAACAAAAACTGCTTTAGTCTTTTTGAAGACTTGGCAGCAGTTTTTGACATAGATGTAGCAAAAAGAATATACGCAATTGCAATGATAAGAGCAATTGACAGAAAAATTACTAATCAAGAAATCGGTTTTACCTACAGTCAGTCTTTTCTTTCAGAAATTTTTCCAGACCTTTCTTTAAGTGAAACTACAATTTCAAAACTCTTAATTAAAATTGGACAAGAGTACAGATTTATTCACCGTTTCATTGAACGAAGAACCAAACAATTTGAAGGAAGACAACAAGTAATTGATGGAACACTTGTTGACAATAATTCAACTGAAAATAACTTTTCTGAGTTTTCCAGAAAAGCTAAAACTAAAGGCTCAAAAGAACTAACTTTAGTTTATTCTTTTGACATAGATAGCAAAGAACCTGTGGCTATGAAAACATATCCTGGTAATATGTTAGATTCTCGCTCGATTGATGACTTTTTGACGTCTTTTGACGTCAAAAAAGGCTTAATAGTAATGGATAAGGGTTTTTATACGAAGTCTAACATTGAAAAATTTAAGGAAAAAAACACTCTTTCATATGTAATTCCGCTTAGAAATTCAGCCAGAATTTTAAAAGATTTAAACATTTTTAGCAAGATAAACAAACCCCTTAAAAAGTATGATGAGCCTGTTCTTTTCTACAAAACTCAAACAAACGATAATACTTTTTTATATGCTTTTAAAAACTTAAAATCAGAATATGAACAAAAACTTGGATATCTAATTTCGAGCGAAAAAAAAGATACTTTTGACGAGCAAAAGTATCTTGATAGAGAAGGTCAGTTTGGAACAATAGTGCTTGAATCTAACATAGACTTAACACCGTTAGAAGTTTATTTAGCATACTCAAAACGCTGGGAAATTGAAACTATGTTTAAGTTGATAAAAGAAATTATCAGTCTAGATACAGTTAATGTACACAGTGATTACAGTGTTATAGCAACCGAGTTTATAAATTATATTTCAGTCATCATGGCACAAAAAGTGAAGCAAGTTTTAAGAACCACTAAGTTTGCTGTAAAAACAAAAAAATCTGAGGCTAAAACAGTAGCAGAAACTTATTCATTTAGATTAGTTATTAAGTATCTTTCTAAGATGTATAAAACTAGAATTGGGGAAAGTAAGAACTGGGTTACTTCAGTACTGCTTAAATACACCAAAGAACTAGCTAATGTTTTAGGTATATAGTGGTAGAAATTAGGAATTTTTTAGTTGTTTTTGAAATAAATTTTAAATTTTTACCTAAAATGTGTGTATTTTACCTATTTTTATAGTGTATGTGATTAGGAATTCTTTACAAGATTTAAATAATTTTACTAAAACAAAAAATATAGTGAACTTTAAGTTAAAAATAGATTTAACTACAATTGAATATACTGATGTTTTAAAAAACGCCTAACTAGGTGTTTTTTAATGTTTATTCAATCCCTTGTTGAAGGGATTATAATATCTTTAAAGCATAAAGAAAGAGGTGATTTAGGATTTTATATAAATATCGATAGCAGTATCAAAAACTATTGATAAATTTTAGTTAACATAAGCAAAAAAATAGGAAAGTAGTCTGCTTTCCTATTTTAATTAACTTAAAAAAAAGTAGAAAAAACTAACGAATACAAAGCACCATGCCGTAAACTGTTTGCAGGATAGTGTGCCAAATTGTTCCGTCATTGTCAACAGTTTCAGTAGATACAGAATCTGCTCCAAAATATTTAGGTGTAGCAAGACGCCAACGATCCTTGTTTCCAAGATTGTAGTCGAAACTATACACACTTTCGTAGTTAAGAATTTCCGCATTTCGGAAATAAGTTTTTTCACCTGTATGGCCAATAATTTCTTTTGCGTAGTCAGTCGAAGTTTTTTGGCGTTGCTGATTTCTTAAGTTAGCCACTCCAAACTCTGCGTTGTCGTTTGTTGGAAAGAAAAACTCAAAGCCAGTAATTTTACCAATATCGTCAGCAATTGCCTTGTAAAGTGAGCTTTTAACATCTTCATTTCCGTAGCCAAATTGACTCGCTATATTAAAAGGTGCTGAGTCAATTATGCGTTTAGTAATTTTTCCTGTTTTTCCTTGAATTTGTTCAAACTCTATGTCTTCAAACAAAAAGAACTTACCGTTGTATTTTTCGTATCTATTGTATTTGCTGTCTAGCCAAATTTCTCTTATAAAGTCAAAGTTTACTAATTTTCCCTTGGCTTTAAAAGTAGTTTTATGTGTGGTTTTTTCAAGTAAAGTTAAACTTTGCGGATTTAGATTTTTAACTTCAGTTTGTGGGTATTTACCGGCTTTTGCGTCTTTAAAGTAAAGTGAGACCTCACGGTTTTTTAAAATTACTGTGTTTTCAATATCTTGAAGGTCAGTAGTTTGGCCGTCTAATTTAGCCTCAGTTAACTGAAAGAAAGCAGCCAAAATTTCGCTTGTGTCAATTTTGCCTAACTTAGCACCAGCGATTACTGGTTTTTCTTTGATTTGTTTATCAATACCAAAGACTTTAAAGTTAACTTTAAACCTTTTTCTTAAAATTGTGACAACTACTTGGTTGTCTTTGTTATTTGGAGTTGGTACTATTTGGCTTTGGCTGTATGTTGGCTCTTGAAAAATTGTGGAATCTGGATTTGAGTACGCGACATTGTGAGTTTTGCCAATTACTCCAGGTCTTTCTTCTTTAGTTTCTGAAAACTGACCGTCTTCATTTTCTTTTTTAACCAAATACGTTATTTTGGTCTGTAGAGTACGTGTGCGCACCCAAAGTGTCATTTCTATACCTTTTGCAACAAGGTTTGGCTTAACTTCACCGTCTTTAGAATCACTTAGTCCAAGCAGTTCAAAGTTAGATTTAAGCGAAACTCTTGGCAGTGGGATACTTCTGGTTTTTTTAACCTTTATTTGAGTTTCTGTATCAATTTTTTCAACACCGCCGTCTGCTTTGAAGTTAACAGTTGTTGACTTCAAGCGGTAGTATTTGTATACATAAGTTGTGTTGTTGCCTGGGGTCAAAGTTGCCTCTAGTTTATGGTTTTTAGTGTCGTCAACTTCATAAAGTTCTTTATCTAAGTCTTTGTATTCTTCGTATTTAGCGCCGTCTTCAACAGGTTGATTTATTTTGTTTTTAACGATTTTGTCAAATGTGTCATTTAAAGCTGTATTTGGACCTTGTTGCTCTAAGTAATGCCAAATTTGCCAGTTTACTTTTTGAATGGTTTCAGTAAAGTAAGCCGCCAGTTCTAGGTCACTTTCAACTTGGTAATTTGCAAAATCAAAAGCAGTGGTTCTTTCGTATTTTCCATTCATCTCAGCGGTGTTTTGCCATTGGACAAATGAGTAAACTCGTCCGTATTTTTTCAAAACAGGAGTTTTTGGATGTTTGATTTTTTGGCCATACTTGTAAGTCTCGCCTGCAGGTTCAGATTCAACCGTCGCTACGCTGAAGTGATTTTGGAAGTTAGCGATGTATTTTAAGGTAAACAAACGGCGTGCGTAGCGGATTTCAAACACAGTAGTGTTGTCTTTACTAATTTGCTCAGTTTTAGAAAAAGGATTGACAAAAAAGCCTTTGTCGTATTCTTTTAGTCTAGAGTCCTCAGTAACAGTTTGAGGTGTAGTTTTTTCAACTTCAAAGGTTTTGGAAATAGTCTTTTCTGCAATTTCCCCTTGAATTCCTTCAAAAATGTGTTTAACTGTATAGGTGTAGGTTGCCTTTAGAACAGCGTAGACTGTTTTGGTTGTGCGAGTTGCAATAATTTCTTTAACAGCACCACCTGGCTGGTCAGTCCAACCCAGAAAACGGGTGTTTTTCTTTAAATTAGTAGTAGGCGTTAAGTTAAACTTATCGCCAACTTTAGTT
>CAUUIA010000008.1:0-27314 GCA_963545195.1 uncultured Acholeplasmataceae bacterium | reverse complement strand
AAAATGTGTGTTTTTTGCTTATTTTTATAGTGTCTGTAATTGGGAATTCTTTATTACAACTTTAATCGCTTTATTTTTGATTTTTTTGTTTATTCGTCCAACTGTTTATCTTTCTAAGCAAAGTGGTTTTCCAAAAAGTGAAGCAGTGACTTACGATAACGGCAAAATTAGATTTGTTGTGCCAGAAAGCGCAGACATCATCAACCACACACAAATTCCTATCAAGATGAATTGGTTTACAACCAACCGCCTAGGTTCAGTTGTCTCAGTTCAACCAAAAAAAGGAAAAACACTTGCTATAGATTTCACTAATCTTAAGCACGACGAAATTATTTTTGAGATAACTGTTAAAAACCTTTTTGGAATTAAAACTAAATACGACGTTATTATTGACTACTCAAATTACCTACGTATCTTTTTTGAAAAGAACCTTTTAGGTCAAACCAGAAAACCAATAGTCTTACCTTACTATAAACTAGACCATGAGTTTAGACATATCAAAGAAGAACTTTATAAACTAGAGAGTTTTTATCGTTTTGACAAAGACGGCAAAAAAGAAAAAGACACAGTTTCAAAAAGTTTAGTATTTTCTAAAAACGAGGCGAAAGGCCATGCTTTCTTAGTTAACACTACAAATGAAATTATTGTTAACTACGACTTTGTGCTACCTGGTATTTTTGAAAACATTATCCAAAAAACTTTTATTTTAGAGCGAATTGCGCGCTCTCAAAAAACTCTTAAAACCTTAAACCCTTCAGACAAAGGCTTGAAACTTAAGTTCAATCAAGCACCTTTCTATGTTACTGAGTTTTTAGGTTGGTTTTACTACGATGAAACTGGAAACCGTGTTAACGTCGGAATTGGTGAAGAAATTACAATTCCTAGTTGGGTTAAAGGAGAATTTAAGTTAACCGCTAGATATAAATACGAAATTTCAAACCAAGCAGGCGACGATATCAATAAGATGGGATATGTTGCGATTTCTTATTTTGATGGACCTGAAAGAATTTACTTTGCAATTATCAAAAAAGGAACCCCTGTTGAAAATTTCAAACCAAACAAACCAGGATATGAAACTCTGGGTTGGTATACAGACGAGGCTTTAACTCAAAGATATGACTTTACACCTGGCAACAACACAGCCAATAAAAACATGTCTCTATACCTTAAATCAAGAAGAACATCTACTTATGTTCCACACGACCACAAGATAACTTTCATTACTCCTGCTTACGCCAATCAACTAGTGCCAGTTTACACAATGCACGGTGATAAACTTGATTTAAACTACTCACTACCTTCAATGGTCACAGGATATGAAAACGGCCAGTTTACAGAACTTGACTACTGGACTATAGTAGATCCGGTTTCTGGCAAAGACACCGGTAAACGCTTTGACTTCAATACAACTATCACCAGTGACTTAACTTTAAAGGCCCACATGCGTGAACTTAAACTGCCAACTCCAGACAGAGATGTTAAGTTTAGAGTAATTGACAGTATTGACGGCAAAGTAGTATATGAAAAAACACTTACCTTAAAAGACAACAAAATTCAAGATAAAGACAAAGCAGAAATTAACGCAGTACTTGCTCAAAAACTTGCTGAAAAAAACCATCTTTTAGGTAGATTTACCTTCAGAGACTGGTATTTAAACGCAGATATAAATAAGAAATTCAATATCAACGACACTGTAGAGTCAGGAATTTCTGAACTTAACGTTTTTGGACTTTATAATTTTGTGGCGTCTTCAGATATTCCAGATCCTAATAACCCAAGTCAGCCAAAACCGCTTGACCCAAGTTTAATCAAAGTTACTTTCCTTTCAGAGACAACTTCTGTCTTATCTGTTCAAACTAGTCCAAAAAACCAAACATTTAAAGGAACACTACCAGAAATCACAAAAGCGGGCTACCGTTTTAAATACTGGGCTTACTTTAAAGACAACGAAATTAAAGGTCAATTTGGCCTAAACGATGTGTTAACAGAAAACACAACACTTTATCCTATTTTTGAAAAAGACCCAAATACACCGCTGCCAGACACCACAGTTGTGGCAACTATTATCAATAAATTGCTTGGCACTAAAGAAGTAAGACTAGTTAAAAAAGGCGAACTTCTTGACTTAAATCCACAACAATACAACATTAAACTAGGTCCGTATCTGTATGAGTTTAGTCGTTTTGCTAAGTCAAATGACACTACTTTTGACTATTTAACAGAGCGTATTTTTACTGACACTACTATATATGTTGAACACACAAAAACCGCAAAAGACCAAGTCAACTACACAATTAACCATGTTTTTGAAGGAGTTGATGATATTGCAGAAAGAATTGTCACAAAAACTCATCAAGCTCTTGCAGACTCAAGCAAGACTGTCTCAAAAGCAGACCGTTTAACCGAGTTTGATGAACACTTTATAGTGGACGATCAAATTCAAACTAAAACTATTGATGTATATGGTTCCACTGTCTTTACTCTAAAATATAAACGCAAGACCTATACCGTAACTTACGAGGTTAACTTTAATGGCAACCACTTTGCAAATGCTACTGAAACAAATAAACCAGCAACTAAAACTGTTAAGTATCAAGGCAAGATAAAAAAACCAGCACAAACTCCAATGTTGCAAGCACCAGGTTTAAGATTTTCATTTTTCCACTGGCAAGACAAGGCTAAAATGAACGGTACTTACGCCAACGTTGGCCAATTTAATTTCAATGATGAAAGAATTATTAAAAACACTACCATTACTGCATATTTTTCAACTATACAAACTCCTGTTAACTTCACTATCAGGCACGTCTTTGAAGGAGTTGATGATATCGCTGAAGAGGTAAAAACTTCAACTAAATATGCTTTTATTGGCACAACTAAAACTATTAACGCAGATCATAAGTTGCCTGGCTATGAAGAGGGATTTACAGTAGAAGGTCCTTTTGAGACTAAAAAAATTACAGGTGATAACCAACAAGTATTTACACTTAATTATAAACGCAAAGAGTTTACAGTATCATACGAAGTTAACTTTAATGGAAATCAATTTCCAGGTACGCCGTCTAGTCAACCTAGTCAAAAAGTTAAATACCAAGGCAAAGCACAAATTCCTTCTACCCCAACAATTGTTAAAAAAGGACGCACGTATACCTTTGTTGATTGGCAATTGACTAGTTTAATGAATGGTGTATATAGCCAAGTTGATGCTTTTGACTTTGCAAACACTAGAATTACTAAAGACATTAAACTGACTGCTTATTTTAACGAAACTATTCACAAAGTTAACTACAACATAGTTCATTATTTTGAAAAGCAAGGTCTTGAACACACTTTAGATGGTACTTTTGACAGAGTAGTTGAACTGAAAACTAATCAACTTGTGGAAAGCGGCGCTCAATACGAAACCCCAAACAATCTAGATACTAATTTATATGAAGTTGATGACACTCAAACTTCTAAGTTAAGTGCAAACTTAACTAAAGACAATAACGATACAAAAGTTTATCAGTACTATAGACTTAAGAAAACTAAAGTTAATTTCTTAAAAACTGCAGGTATTCAAAGTTTAGATTTTGAGTTTACTTATGTAAAAAAAACCAGAAAAATTAACGAACTGCCTGCATACACTCTAAAAGATACTCACAACTTCACAGGTTGGTCTTTAAACTCAAACGGTCCTGCTCAAACTGACTTTGTTTCTCCAACTTTAGAAAACCAGTTAAACATCTATGCGTTAACCGAATTGCAAAATAGACAAATTAAGTACGTAATTAGAAAAGAAAACATAGACAAAACTTTTACCGAAACTTACGAGTATAAAACAGGACAAATCAACTCAGTACACCGTATTAACTTTGCTAACCCTAATCCAGCTGTTTACACAAATTTAGAAATTACTCCAAGTAGTTTGGAACTAATCATTTCTGCCGAACAAACTCAAAACATTGTGACAATTGTTTTAAAAAGAAAACGACACCAAGTAAAATTTACTTTCACAGGTGCTTATTCTAACGGTCCAATTTACAAAGAGTATGTGCACGAAGATACAATTAAGGAAGTTTACAACAATACTACCTTACCATTTGGCGCTGTTGTAAGCAAACTACTTTTAGACGGAAATGAACAAACTAAGGCAGAAATCGAACAATTACAGGTAGTTAAAACCCACAACATAGAAATCCAGACTGAAACTATGATTGACGGAGTTCAAAAATACCCCCAGACAGAAGTCACACTAAACTTAGCAGATATAGTCGGCGAAATTAGTTATACTCGTGAGGTTAATTTTAAAGCAGACAACAATAGCAATAAGTTTACTTTTAACCGAACAATTGTTAAGGACAAAAACAGCGAAATTTATGAAAAATTAAACAACAAATATTTTAAATTTGAAGAAATTGAGTTTATAAGCATCCCTGGTAAAACTACTAAAATTGCTAAAAAAATTCTGGATTATTCTGTTTACAATATCCACTCTGAACATAAACCAAATGCAGAATACAGTAATTCTATTATAAAAGCAATAGTTGATGATATAGATAAAATTACAGGATACGACCTACATATTCCTGAGTTTACGTCAAGTGGAGATTTTGGGATTTATCAAGTTTGGAGCGATAGTTCAACCAAGGCTCAACTTATTAAGCAACCTACAGATTATGCAAAAGCAGTCTTTAGTATCGCAACTGATCAAGATACCCATAAACCAATTTACCGTGGTCAATCACTTTTAGCCTTTAAGCCAACTAGCGCTATGCTAGATGACTGGATGCCACTTTACTCAACTAAGTATTCTCAATTTTGGTGGACTAAAACCAAAGGGGATTTACCTTATCCATCTAAAAAAATTGTTAACAAAGAAGGTGATTACTACAGCAACGCACTTTATTATGTGCTTGGTGTGGTAGTAGCTAAATATTGAGATAAGTTAATCTGTCTCAGGCTAAAGAACTCTCAATAGTATTCGCTGTATAAAAATTCATAAAATCACAAATAAGCAATAAAAAACACAAATTTAGTGAAAGACTCCCCATTTCTCTAACAATAGGAAAAGGAAAGTCTTTCAACTTTAGGTTCAAAATGTATTTTAACAGTTAGTTATATTTTTGTTAAAAGGTCATATTTTGATAAGATTTTCTAATAAAAAATGCCGATGTTTCCATCGGCATTTTTTGTATGTTGTATGTAGTTGATGTGTAAAAAAACTAAACTCAAAACTAACGTTTTGAAAATTGAGGTGCTCGGCGAGCTTTGCGAAGACCGTATTTTTTGCGTTCTTTAACGCGTGGGTCTCTAGTAATTAGTCCAGCTGGTTTTAGAATTTGTCTAAGTTCTGGGTTTAGTTCAAGCAAGGCTCTGGTGATTCCAAGTCGAATCGCTCCGGCTTGGCCAGAAATTCCACCACCGTTGACATTTGCAGAAACGTCGTATTGACTTTCTAAGTTAGTTAAAGCAAGAGGTTGCATTACGTCAAGGCGAACAGCAGCAGAGGCGATATAGTTGCTAAACTCACGACCATTTACTAAAAACTTACCTGTACCTTTAGTTAAGATAACTCTTGCAACTGAGTTTTTACGACGACCAGTTCCCCTAAATTGTACTAATTGCATAATTATTTAACCTCCAAAACAGTTGGTTTTTGGCCACTGTGTCTGTGTTCTTGATCCGCGTAGACAAAAAGTTTTTTGCCAATTTGGCGACCTAGTCTAGTTTTTGGCAGCATTCCAAGAATTGCTTTTTCAACTAATTTAGTTTGGTCTTTAGCGTGTACATCGCGAGCCGCGATGGCTTTTAGTCCACCTGGATAATCAGTGTGGTGATAATAAATTTTGTCTGTCCATTTTTTGCCAGTTAATTGAATTTTTGCAGAGTTAATGATTACTACGTAGTCTCCGCAGTCTACGTTTGGTGTGTAGTCAACTTTACCTTTACCTTTCAAAATAGAAGCAACGAAAGTAGCCAGGCGACCAAGGGTTTTTCCGCTTGCGTCAACTAAATACCATTTTTTTAAGTTACTTGGTTTTGCCATTAGTGTTTTCATAAAAAATATTAAATCTCCTTTTTTTAATTAAGTTAACTTTTTAAAAAAGGGCTAACTCGGAAATTAAATGTACCTTAAAAATCATAGCAAAAAAGACATTTTAAGTCAAAAATAAAGCAGTTTAAAAAACAACTTACGCTGTCTTTTAAACTGCTTTTATAAACTTAGTTAGTCTTTATTTTTGACGCTTCTTTTAAATACTTTAATTACTGATATCAGGATTATTAAAGAAAAAGCGAAAAGCGTCAAGGTCAAGCCGCCGATGATTGTGGCTTGTTTTGGGAATTTTTTAAAAAACATTAGCGGATCTTTAAAGAAATCCCAGTAGATTATTGGATCTTTGACAAAATCAAACTCCCATTCTACTGTGTGCATAGAGTAATTTGAACCTAGGGTTAAATTAACTTTTTGGCCACTGAGTGTAATTTTTTTAATGTCAACTGTTGGAAATCGCTTTTTAATTAAACTAATAGTTTTACTAAAATTTTGGTTTTTAAGTTCGCTTGAGTTTAAAATAAACTTCCCATTTTTAAAAACTTCCCAATTTAATTTAGCAATCAGTTCCTTTTTTGAAATAAACTGAGCATAAGCCTTGATGTCTTTATCTACATTGTAGCCAGTGTAGATAAAGTGCCTGTCTTCAGCCAGCCAGCCTATAAACAGGATGTCTTTGTCTACAGGCGGAATCAACTTAGCAATTTGCGCAGCATTAGCGATGCCTTCTTTATTGAAGTCAATAGTTTTATCGCCTTCTTTGTATAGCAGTTCTACTTTGGCCTTAATAACTTTTGGAATTAGTTCGAGGTCGCTTGTGTATTTACTTTGACTGACGTCAAAACCTTCACCCAAATCTTTTATTTGCCATTCAATAAGTGAGTATCCAGGTTTGCAGTCTTGATTTAAGTTATTTAAATCAAATAACTGATATTTGGAGTTAAATGGCAAGTTAGTAATATATTTAAACTTAAACCTGCCTGGTTTTTTAAAACTTGCAGCGTGTTGAGTAGTATCTATAGTTATTTCTTTTAGTCTATCTAAAATTGGTTTATAGTAAATTTTTGGAGTAGTTAAAAAAGGGTCTTTTAATTTAAACTTATTTGCCACTTGAATTATATTTGAGTTAATTAAATCTAATTCCCAGCCGTATTTAGTCAAATCAGGTAAGTCAAATAATGCATTTGGGTTAGTTAACTTAGTTTCGCCAATTATTTTTTCAAACTCACTGTGTTTCAAAACTTGAGCCACAGTTGTTTCTTTTTGTGTAGTTTTGGGCTCATGGTGTCTATAGACTGCGGTAACTTCGGTGTCTTTAGATAAAGGCGTGCGAGCATTAAAAACTTGACCGTTTAACTCTAAATGCGAGAACTTAGAGCCGAGTGCAAGATGCGGAAAAAATGGTTTTAAGAAGTTGTTCTTTATAGCCTCCAAAACACTTTGACCTTTTAGCATCTGGCCTGAGTAAAGCAGAGAACCATCTGCACTTTTAACTAAAAAGTTAATTAAACTACGGTTATTTTCATATTTTGCCGTAACTTCTTTTAAGTCTTTTGAGACTTTGCTGATATCTTTGTCAAAACCCACAAAAGTTTTATCTTGGTAAGTTTTATTTGGATAGAAGTTAAGTCTAGAGCCAAGGTCAGCGCTTAGCTCAGTTTGTCCACTAGGGGTATTTACTTTAACTAAAGTAGTACCTTGGTAAGCAGTTTTAATTTTAATCGTTTTTTTAGCAATTTTAGTCTCAGTCGCTGCTACTATTTCAAGTAGATATTCGCCGTAGCCCTCAATTTGTTTTTTAAACACCCTTGTTTTACTTAATCGCCAGTTTAAATAAAGTGGTATTTCGCCATAAATATTTAAATGTTTTAAAATTAGTTCAATTAGCTGATTTGCTTGTTCTGGGTTTAAACCTTCGGTAAACTCACCTTGTTCAAACTGTGGAAGCGCGTCGTTGGTTAAACTAGATACATCTTCTTGTTTTAGTCCGCCAAAGTCAAAGTCTGCAAGTTTTGGTTTTTTTGGTTCAAAAACAATTGAGTTGCTTACAAAACTATCTTCGTAGTTTAGGTGGCTCTTGGGTTGGGTTTTTAAGAAGTACTTTTGAAAAATCTCGCCACCATCTAGATTCTGGTCCCAAGTAAGGTCAGTAAAGTACCAACTTTGATTTAAATAAACATAATTCCAAGCGTGTGGTCCATTGGCATTGCCACCTGCTACTAAAGTTGGGATTCCAAGTTTATTTAGCACATAGGCATAAGCCTTGGCGTATCCGTCGCAAACTGGTAAGTTTTCTTTGGAAAACACAGAAAAAGCACTGTGGGCAATTTTAAAACTAAACTCAGTGGAACCTAGGTTTTCAGCAGCCGCCTTGTTGTAAGGTTTGCGCTTAAGTATTGAGTCGTGTAAGTTTTTGGCAATCTCTGCTCTGGTGATCACTCCGTCTTTGTTTTGGTCTTGGTAAGCCTCTTGCCAGGTTGAGTATTCCGAGTAGGCTAAAAACTCATCTAGTGCTTTTTTGAAACTTGCCTGGTTTGAAAAATAAGACTCTAGTCTCAAAGTTTTGACTTTTTGAGTTGCTGTATACACTTGCTTGTTAATAGAACCAGTTAGCCAAAAGTATTCAGGTTTATTTAAAAAACTATAGACAATTTTTGTTAAGTTATTATCGCGGTCTACTATTTCCATACCATCTAAGTCAAGTTCCAAAGTACCAGAATCCGATAGCCCTTCGGTTGCGAGAAGTTCAAACATTTTGTTTTCAATTTCTTTGGACTTTGACTTTTGGTCTGGGTTTAGTTTAGAAACTTGGCTGTATTTATCTATAGATTCGCTTGGTTTGTAAATTAAGTTTTTTTCTTTTAGTGTGTTTAGTTTCTCAAGGTAAGTTTTTTTACTAACTTCTGTTTTGTAGTAGTTGATGTCTTTAACTTGGGCTTTGGCAGTAGTTTTTAAAAAAAGCAAGCCTAAAAGCAAGAAGGTCAAGAAAGTTAAAATAACAAAATTAAAGGATTTTAGTTTTCGCAAAGTATTCACGCTCCTTTTTTTAATTTATTATAAAATGCTTAAAAAACATTTTTAAAAAAACGAGGTTGCCCTCGTTTTAAAATGTAAATTAGTTAAAAAAATTAGTTATATTTATTTATTTTTTAAATTGAAAGTATTTAGGTAGACCGTTTTCAAAAGGTGTCTTCATTTCGCCTTGAATTAGTGGTTCGGCGTATTCAATGAAATCATCTGTTAAACCAGTGTGGTCTTTTTTAATCCACTCAAGTGGTACTCTTTTTTCACTATTTTTAATACGAGAAAGCGAAACTACACCATACTCTAGTTTGTAAATTTGACCAGGTACACGTTTAACTGCAATCATTTTATCAGTGTGTCCCATAATAGCAGCAGTTGCACCGAACACTCCTGAGTTGTAAGCCTCTTGAACATCAGTTTTACTTTGTAGGTGAGCGCTTGAACGCTGCATTGTAGAAAGTTCAATAGCTCTAGATTTAACATCACAAACTTTTTTAAGTTCATTGGCCAAAATTTGGGCAACTCCACCTAGTTGAGTGTGCGCAAAGGCGTCTTTAGTTGCTTGTTTGTAAAGTTCGGCAATATAGTTGCCTTCTGCGTCTTTAATACCTTCTGAAACTACCACAAAAACATGCGGTTGTTTTTTTAATACGTTTTGAACGTCTGCAATAAACTCTTGAATTGAAAAAGTTTGTTCAGGTAGATAGAAAAGGTCAGGACCTAAACCTGCCTTTTTGGCAAGCATAGCACTGGCTGTCAGCCAACCTGCGTTTCTACCCATAATTTCTACAATATTGATAGAAGGGGTGCTATATACATTGGCATCTTGTTTTAATTCCATTAGAGTCGTTGCTATGTATTTAGCAGCAGAGCCATAACCTGGTGTGTGGTCAGTTAAATCTAAATCGTTGTCTATAGTTTTTGGAATTCCAATAACTCTACATTCATACTTCTTGGCTTGCAAGTATTGAGAAATCTTGTAAGCACTGTCCATTGAGTCATTGCCGCCAATGTAGAAAAAGTAGCGAATGTTGTATTTCACAAAAGTCTCAAGGATTTTTTGGTAGTCTGGGTGTTGCAAGTCTTTGTCTAGTTTGTATCTACAACTGCCCAAAGCAGACGCTGGGGTGTTTTTTAGAAGTTCAAGTTGTTGTTTATCTTGAGCACGAATGTTTATCAGCCAACCGTTAATAGCGCCAACTATCCCGTTTTCAGCTCCGTAAATATTTTCAATAAATTCGTATTTTGCACATTCTTCATATATTCCAAGAAGTGAAGAATTGATAACACTGGTAGGTCCACCAGATTGTCCAATTAATACAGATCCTCTTAATGCCATGTTTTTACCTCTCATTCAATTATAACACACCTATATAAGTTTAAAAGTCTTTAATTAACAGGTGATTTTGAAACTTCAATAATCGGCTTACTAGGTAGTTTCAAAGGATTTTAAAAACTAAAAACTTACCTTATTTTGTCTTACTTTTTTACCTAAATTATCTAAGTTTTTACTCAGCAAAAAAGCACGAAACTTAGGCAAAGCACGGCTTTCGTGTTAAAATAAAAGAGACATTTTATGGCTTATTTAGGAGATAATTTATGAAAATAGCAATTTTAACTTCAGGTGGCGACGCACCAGGAATGAACGCCGCTATTAGGGCGGTTGTTCGCACAGCCAATCAGGCAGGAATTGAAGTTCTAGGTATTAGAAACGGCTACGCTGGTTTGGTTGAAAACGATTTTGTTGAACTAAAGTCAACTGATGTTAGTGGGTTTTTGCAAATGGGCGGAACCTTTTTGGGGACTAACCGACTTAAAGAATTTGTGGAAGTAAACGTCCAAAAAATCGCTCAAAACAACTTAAAAAAAGTCGGAGTTGACTATTTAATTACAATCGGCGGAAACGGTACTTACCAAGGAGCCTTGGCTTTGTCTAAACTGGGTGTCAACACAATCGGTATTCCTGCAACTATTGATAATGACCTTGGTGGAACTGACAGCACTATTGGTTTTTCAACTGCCTTAAACACTATTATGGATGCAATTGATAAACTAAGGGACACATCTTCTTCACATCATCGTTGTTCTGTGATTGAAACTATGGGCAGAGGTTCTTCGGAACTCGCGATTTACTCAGCGATTTGTGGAGGAGCAGAATACGTAATAACTCACGATAAACCTTTTGACAAGGCAGACTTAATGGCTAAGTTTAAAGAATATAAACGCCAAAACCGCAAACACGCCATCGTAGTAGTTTCAGAAAAACTACTAAATGTACACGAACTTGCTGAAGAAATTTCAAAAGAAACCGGTTTTAACTCCAGAGCCACAGTGCTTGGATACGTGCAACGTGGGGGTTCTCCTTCTCAATACGACCGTTTTTTGGCAACAGTACTTGGTGTTAAAGCAGTTGAACTAATTAAGGCTAAAGCAACTGGTGGTCTGGCAGTTGGTCTAAAAAACTCAGAACCAGTTTATACTACTTTAGAGACAGCACTGCTTGAAAAAAGAGACCACGGACAATTGTTTAATATTTTAAGGTTGGTATCTTAAAATTTATAAACTAATTTCTAACCTTTCGCCCAAAGGCGATCAGGTTAACGCAATTAAAGAAATTACTGAAAACTTCAAATCCGGAGTTAAAGAACAAATTTTGTTAGGTGCAACTGGAACCGGTAAAACTTTTACTATTGCCAATATTATTGCCAACTTAGATAAACCAGCACTAATTTTAGAGCCAAATAAAACCTTGGCTGGCCAAATTTACTCTGAACTAAAACAAATTTTTCCTAAAAACAACGTTGAGTACTACATCTCTTACTACGACTACTATCAGCCAGAGGCCTACAATGTAGCAACTGATACCTATATTGCCAAAGACGCTGCAATTAACGACGATATTGACCAACTTAGAAACAAAACTATATCTTCGCTTATGGAGTCTAAAAACACGATAGTTGTGGCTTCGGTTTCAGCAATTTATGACATTGGCGATTTTGAAGAGTTTAAAGCACAAACCTTGTTTGTACGTAAAAACACTAAAATGAGTATTGCTGAGTTTACCGCTAGATTAGTTAAAATTAAATACACCAGAAACGATTTTGATAAAAAACGTGGAACTTTCCAAGTAAAAGGAGATACCGTCTATATATATCCTGCAAACACTCACGACCTGGCAATTCGCGTGGAGTTTGAAGATGACTTAATTTCTGACTTGGTGTTTGTAGATAAACTAAACTTACGCCCACAAAAACGAATTGAGTTTATCACAATTTATCCTGCGACTTTTTTCTTAGTCAACGAAGCCAAACAACGTTTGGCAATTGAGCGAATTAAGGCAGAACTTGAAGATAGACTAGCTGAACTTAACTTCCAAAACAAACTACTTGAAGCCCAACGTCTTCAGCAAATTACTAACTACGACATTGAAATGATAGAACTAACTGGTACCTGCACAGGAATTGAAAACTACCAAAGACATATGCAGTTAAAAGAGCCAGATGCCACACCTTCTACCCTACTTGAGTTTTTTGGCTCAGATTTTATTACAGTAGTAGATGAATCTCACATCACTATGCCGCAAGTAAAGGGAATGTCTGCTGGCAACTCAGCACGCAAGGCTAATTTAGTTGAATACGGTTTTCGCCTGCCATCTACTTTTGACAACCGCCCACTTTATTTTAGTGAGTTTACTTCTAAGTTAGATAAAGTTATTTATATGTCTGCAACGCCAGGTGAATACGAAATGGCTCGCAATTTACCGGTAATTGAACAAGTTATTCGCCCAACTTACATAGTAGATCCAGAAATTGAGGTTAGAGAAAAACTCGGCCAAATTGATGATTTATTTGTTGAAATTAAAGCAAGAGCCCAAAAAAATGAACGCACCTTGGTGACTTGCCTAACTATCCACACCGCCGAACTTTTAACTAAGTACTTTAAGGAAAATGGTCTAAAAGTCGCTTACTTACACTCTAAAGTCAAAAGTATTGAACGCCTAAAAATTATTAAAGACCTAAGGGCAGGCAAGTATGACGCCTTGGTTGGCATTAACTTACTCAGAGAGGGCCTAGATATCCCAGAAGTTAGTCTGGTTGCGATACTAGACGCAGACATCCCAGGACTTTTTAGGTCTAAAAACTCACTAATTCAAATAATTGGCCGAGCGTGTCGAAACAAGGCAGCAAAAGTTATAATGTATGCAGATCAGGTAACTAAACAAATGCAGGATGCAATTGATGAAACTTACCGCCGCCGTGATATTCAACTTAGGTTTAACCGCGAAAACGGAGTTTCACCAATAGTTATCGAAAAACAAAATATTGAAAACATAGAATTTGGCCAAAAAGTCAACCCTGCAATTGACTTCATTACTAAATCCGACAAAGATGTACCTGAGTTAATTAAAGAGTTAACTAAACTAATGGAAAAAGCAGCCGCTGAGTTTGATTTTGAAAGTGCGATTAACTTCAGAGACGCCATCGCTGAGCTGAAAGGACTTGAATAATGAAAAAAAATCCTAAAAGCAAAAACAACCAAGTAAAAGAACAAGTGCTCCTTAAACCACTTAAAAGAAATTCATTAAAACAAGATCAATACTTGGCTTATAATGCTGCCCGTGGTGAGGCTTACGAGGTTTTTTGTATTAGTGAGTTAATTAAAGAAAATCAAGACCCTTCAGTTAGGTTTATCACTCCACATTTTGATAGGTCTAAACATATCGCTGAAAACCAATTTGAAAACTTTAATATCACCAATAACGCTTTTTACTATATATATAAGTTTGATTTCAATGGACGAACTTTGACCTATCCACTTTGTGAGTTTGATTTAATTGCTTTAAATCAAGCAAAAAAACACCTGCATTTCTATGAGTTTAAAGCCAAGCGTAACTTAACTGCACAAGATTCTATGCAAATCAAAAAAGCTCTGGACTTCATTCCCCATATTTTAAAACGTAAATACACATTTGACTATACCTTTATTTCAAGTAAAGAAAGTGGTGATGAAATTCAAAAACTGACAAACACCAAAGTAATTCCGGAGCTAAATGAACCAATTTTAATTAAAGATGAGCAGTTTTTTGCCAAATACTTAAGAGAACCCAAAAAAGCCGAAACTTTACCGGTAATTGTGCTAGACCAGATTTTCAATAAGTTTGACTTTATTTTGCATATTTACAAGTTTTGTCTGGAATACAAGAAAGTCATGGAAGTACTTGAGTTTGTTGACGACCCTGCACACATTAAAATCAGTTATTTTGATAAACTTTTGCCAGAGCAGTATTTAGTTGAACGCATTTATGATTTTAACACTATCTTTAAGCCAACTTTTTATATCTTTAATACAATTAAGCGAATTTATCAAAAAATTGAGTATAAACAAGGTCGCTTTTTTAAAGATGGTGAAGTGATTTCTGAAAACAGAAAAACTTATATAGAAATAGTGGCTTTGCGTAAGTTAATCAGAGAAAACGGACTTACCGCTTTAACAGAAAATGCGGTAAGTAAAAAACCTTTAAAACCAAAGTCTAAAAATAAAGCAAAAAACCAAATAAAATCAAACAATTGATAAATAAACTAGAGTTTTAACTAATAACATAATTCAGCCCTTTTAGGTTTCTGCCTAAAAGGGTTTTTATTCAAAAAATATCGCAGTTTTTATAACAAAAAAATGCAATTTTAATTAAAAAAGAACCAAAAGTATTTAAAATTAAGCGATATATCGCATAATTTATAAAAGATATTGTCAAAAAATAACATTTATAGTAAAATATAGTTGTAAAAACAGCGATATTTAAAGGAGTCTACATGGTGTTTGAAAGAAAGAAATATTTAGATAAGTTGATAGCCAAACAAGGAAATGGTTTAGTCAAAATTATTTCTGGGATGCGAAGAGTAGGCAAAACTTATTTACTTACCAGGCTATTTCGTGATTATTTGCTAGAAAGTGGAGTTTCTAACACCAGAATTATTATCGTAGAACTAGACTTGGTTGAAAACAAAACTTTAAGAAAAGCCAAAAACTTACTTGAATACATTCAAAAAAGAACAGGTGACCAAACTGTTAACTACTATATTTTTTTAGATGAAATTCAGTTAGTTAAAGACTTCCCCTTTCTTTTAAATAGTTTACTTAGTCGCGGAAACTTAGATGTCTATGTAACTGGCAGTAACTCAAAGTTTTTAGCTAAAGACATTGTTACTGAGTTTAGAGGCAGGAGTGATGAAATTAAACTATATCCGCTGACTTTTGCTGAAGTTTTTAAACACAGTAAATTAAGTAAAGATGACACTTTAAAAGATTATCTTTACTTTGGCGGAATTCCAAAAGTTGTCTTGGCGAACAGCGAGGAAGAAAAAATAGCCTTGCTTAAAAATTTCTTTGAATTTACCTACATTAAAGATATAGTTGAAAGAAAAAAGATAGAAAACGAAGCAGAGTTAGTTAAAATAACTAAAACTTTAGCCTCAAATATAGGCTCACTCACCAATCCACAAAAACTAAGCAATACTTTTCTTAGTTTGACTAAAACTAAAATCTCGGTTTACCTAATAGAAAAATACATTGATGCTTTAATTGATGCTTTTTTGCTAAAAAAAGCAACCAGATACAGCATCAAAGGCAAGGCCTATATCTCTGCACCTTTTAAATATTATTTTCAAGACCTCGGAATTAGAAACTCAATTTTAGACTTCAGACAATTTGAGCCAACTCACTTAATGGAAAACTTAATTTACAATCAACTAATTTCTAGTGAGTATTTAGTTGATGTCGGCGTAGTTGAAAAAAATGTGCTTAATGAAAACGGAAACGGCACTAGAGTGAAATTAGAAGTTGACTTTGTTGCAAACAAAGGAAACAAGAGACTCTACATTCAGTCATGCTATTCAATTGAAGATTTAGAGAAACAAAGAATTGAAGAGCGTCCTTTTAGAGAAATTGATGATAATTTTGAAAAAATTCTGGTAGTGATGAACTTGCCAATTAGAAGTTATCAAACTGAAAGTGGCATTAAAATTGTTAGTTTAATTGATTTTCTTTTAAGTTAATTGCTAAATAAAGCAAAGAAAGTACTAATTTTCCTTTTAATTAATATAACTCCTTTGTTTTATCCCTTAAAAAGTTGAATATTTTAAGGGATAAAAATAAAAGTGAGGGATAAAATGAGAAAATTTGTTTGTTTAAAAATTAAAAATACAACACCAGACAACGAAACTAAAAGTTAATTTCCTGGATAATAGAAATGCAGCGCCTTTCATTTTCTAGTTTGAGATTTTATCCTATAATCTGAAAAATTAGTAATAAATACTCTGAAAAATTAGTAATAAAAACTATGAAAAATTAGTAATAGAATAAAAATGCATTATAATTAAAACAAAGAGGTAACCAAAATGAACCAAATTCAGTACAAAAAAAGACTAATTGAGGCGAAAATAAACAGGAAACTGCTCTACAGTGGTGCAGTTTTGATAGATGGCGCTAAATGGTCAGGCAAATCAACAACTGCTGCACTATACGCAAAAACAATAATTAAATTGCAAAACCCAATTATTAAAAAAAACTATAAAGCGCTGGCTGAGCTATCTAAAATTGAAGTACTTAAAGGAGAACCACCAATATTATTTGATGAATGGCAGGAAGTTCCAGAAATTTGGGATTTTATTCGTTTAGACGTTGATGAAACACAAGCAAAAGGTAAGTTTATACTTACTGGTTCTACTAAAAAACAAAATGTAAAAACCATGCACACAGGAACTGGTAGAATCAACTCTGTTATGCTACGCCCGATGTCACTATATGAAAGTGGTGAGTCTACTGGCTCTGTTTCTTTAAAGTCTTTATTTGAAAAAGCCAAAATAGACCCTGTTTATTCAGAAATTTCTGTTAGAGAAATTGCAGAACTGATTTGCCGGGGCGGTTGGCCAGGTAGTTTAGCATTGCCTAAACACCTGCAGTTTAATATACCAAAAGACTTACTTTCAGGCATACTTAGAGGCGATATAGACGAAGTTGACGGAATTAAAAAAGATAAAGAAAAACTAAAAAAAATCATAAAAAGTTATGCTAGAAATATTTCAACACTAGCAACAAACAAAACAATTTACCTAGACCAAAATTACGAGCAAATAGTTGAAGCACACACTTTTGAAAAACATTTAAATGCTTTAAAAGCACTCTATATTGTTGAAGATGTACCGCCTTGGTCTTTTAAAATCAGAAGTTCATCTAGACTAAAACAAGGTTATAAAAAACAGTTTGTAGACCCAAGCATAGCAGTTGCAGCCTTGGATTTAACTCCAGATAAATTACTGCAAGACTTCGGAACTTTCGGTTTCTTTTTTGAGTCTATAGTAACTCGTGACTTAAGAGTATATGCAGATATGCTAGATGCCAGTGTTTATTATTATCGTGATTCAAGTGGACTTGAAGTTGACTTAATTTTAGAATTGCCAGATGGAAGATGGGCTGGAGTTGAAGTTAAATTGGGGCTAAATGAACTAGATAAGGCTGCTAAAAATTTACTTAAACTCGCTAAACTAGCCGTTAAAGAACCTGAGTTTTTAATGATTGTTACCAATAGTCAAATGGCCTACACCAGACCAGAAGACGGTATACACGTCGTTCCGCTTGGTTGTCTTCGCGATTAGGTAAATTAAAAAAAAGAGATGTTTTAAACATCTCTTTTTTTCGCTTTAAGCAAAAATATTTTGCTTACTTTGATTAAAGTAGTTTTGTTGAATCTGGTGAATAGAACTAATAAAAAAGTCAATTTGTTTTTCAATAGTTTGATTGATTAAAGAAATATTGGCAAGTTGCATGTAGTGTCTAAAAATAATTTCGGTAAACTGAGGAAAGTCTATAAAAGGGTTGCGGTTGCCTTGAATACGGGCAATTCTTTCGTTGCGGTTTTGTTCAAAGACAGTGACTGGGTCTTTAGTGTGGAATTTAATAAAGTTGCGAACATCGCCAATTTTAGCGCGTTTTTTTCCTTCAATTTCTGAATTACCATTGTTTTTGAAGTACGCATTTTTACCTGGTTTTTCAGTAGTAACTTTTAGCCAATCATATCGCACTAACATATAGGCAAGAATTCTGGAAACATCACCAATGTGAGCATCACCTGGGTAAAACCAAGTAGCGTTGCCATCGCCAGTGCCTGAACCATCTCTATAGTATGAGTTATTGCGTTTACTGTTTAGATTATTCGTCAAAACACGTAAATTATGTAGATCAGAATCAATTCCTTTACTACTATCTCCAGCATGTTCTTGAGTTCCCATATAACTGTTTGGCCATACGTGCTCGCGATTCCAAGGTATACCTTTGTTTCCCCAACTAGTTGAGTATTCTATGCTGTCGTAAATTGACCAAGCCTTTCCGTTATCTAGTTTATCAATTTCACCAAGTTTCTTAGCATACCTGTAATTAACAACATTGGTGTGTTTACGTACAGTCAGTTCTCTAAGTTGTCCTAGAAGTTCAGCAGGGTTTTCAGTATTGAAGTTAATTCCTTGATAGTATTTTTTTGCATTTTCAGAAAGAATAGCAGTGTTTGCTCGTCTAAAGCCGTCGTGTTTTGCCTCAGGCTCAATTGATTTTTCGTATTTAACTTCTAAGGTCAAGTTGCTTTTGACTTGAATTTCAAAAGTGTTGTATTTGTTAATTAAAGCAGTTTTGTCTTGACCGTTTATTAACAACGATTTAACATGGTAGTTTGGCTTAGTTTTAACAGCAAACTTAAGTATGGCACCTTTTTCGGCTTTGTTGCTATTTAGTTGGCCACTTAGCAGGCTTAGTTCTGAGTTTTGGAAGTTAACATCGTAAGTCTCTGCGTTTTTGTAATCTACTTCAATATTAGTTGCTTGGTTTACAGTGAGTTTAAACTTATTGTTTTCAACTAAATGAGTTTTGTCTATACCGTTAATGGTTAATTTTTTAAAGGTTTTACCTGGTAATTTTTTAATTTCAAACTCCAGCATTTCACCTTTTTTAGCCTTGTTGTCAGCACTAATTGTTCCTTCAGTTAAATTAAGGTGTGCGCTGTTGTAGTTAACTGAATAATTTTCGGGTTCAGGGTCAGAGCCGTTAGTTTTGTAAATCACATCTAAAGTAGTTTTTTTGTTTACTCTAATTGTAAACTTGTTTCCTTGAACTAGGTTAGTTTTATCTTCTTCATTAATTATTAGTTTTTCAAAAGTTTTGCCAGGAATTTGTTTAATTTCAAACTCCAGTTCAGCACCCTTTTGTGCTTTGTTTTCAGCAGTAAGTTCTCCTGATTTTAAAGTTAAATTAGCGCTATCATATACAACTTCGTATTCAGTTTCTGAGGGGTCTTGAGTGTTTTCTTTAAACTCAACTGAAACAGTAATGTTTTCAGTAACTGTATATTTCAATTTGTTGTCAATTAAAGCATCAGTCCAGTCATCGCCGTTGATTTTAAATGTTGACACTTCTTTACCTTTAGGCACAGTAACTTCAAACTCAACTTCGGTGTTGTGTCTAACTTGGTTTAGATTGATACCAGGTGTTGTAATATTGACTTCTGCAGGTAGCGTGATTGTGTAAAAATCACCTTGAGTTGGCAGAACTTTAAAGCGCAGTTCGTATTCAAATGAGTTTGTGTTGTCAAAAGTGATTTTGGCAACAATTGAAATAATTCGGTCTCTACCATCATCTGGCTGCAAAACATTGACACGATTGCCAACGATTTGGAAATATTTTTCATTAGATTTGTCTTTTAGCTGATAAATTACTGAAATTGGCTTACCTTGGTAAGTACCCGCTTCTAAAATTGAGTTTTTAATTTTAAAAGGTTTAGTAATTTTTAGACGGTCTTTGTCTGGTTTTGTAAATTCATATTTAGTTTTTTCAATTAACACATCTTTTAAAGTTTCTATTTGAATTTTACAAGCGTATAGTGAAAACACAGAGATAATAGATATAAACAAGATAAAAAATTTTTTAAAAATACTCATTTGAAACCTCTTTTACTCATCTATAATTATATCAAGTTTGGCTAAAGTCCTTAGCAAAAATATGCATGAAAACTAGGTTTTTAAGTGCTATACTTTAAATAGATATTTATTTTTTTAATTGAATTTAAAAGAAAGCAGGTGTGTATGAAAAGTGGACTGTTTTGTGATCTGTATGCCTTAACCATGGCAAATTCTTATTTTTTAGCCAATAAACACGAAGAAATTGTGTATTTTGATGTGTTTTTTAGAAATATGCCGGAAAACGGGGGATACGCTGTATTTTCAGGAATTGAAACTACTCTAAAGTTTTTAAAACAAGTCCGCTTTAAAGCAGACGAACTAAAATACTTAGCTAGCCTTGGAATTTTTGCACCCGAATTTTTGTCGTATTTAAAAGAATTTAAGTTTAGAGGCGAAGTCTACTCTTTTTTAGAAGGTAATTTAGTTTTTGCAAAAGAACCAATTATGACAATAAAAGGCACCTTGGTTGAATGTCAGTTAGTAGAGGCTTTTATTTTAAACTCAATTAACTTTGAAACTTTAATTGCAACCAAGGCCGCCAGAATTGTGAAAGCCGCAAAAGGCCGCGCGGTTTTTGAGTTTGGCACCAGACGTGCGCACTCAAGTAGTGCAGCAATTAAAGGAGCACGTGCGGCTTACTTAGCAGGTGCTCTTGCAACTTCCAATGTTTTGGCAGGTAAAGACAACAAAATTCCGGTAGTTGGTACTATGGCGCACTCCTATGTTCAAGCCTTTAGAGATGAATACACAGCATTTTTAACTTGGGCTACACATAACCCTGGAAACATTAGTTTGCTTATTGATACTTACTCAACTTTAGGATCTGGTCTTAAAAATGTCATTAAACTTCAAAAAGAAGTTTTAGACAAGCAAGGTTTAAAAGTCCAGTCAGTTAGAATAGACAGCGGAGATATCGCTTACCTTTCTAAGCAAATCAGAAATAAACTAGATAGCGCTGGCATGAGTTTTGTCAAAATTTGTGCAACCAACTCACTAGATGAATACATTATTACTGACTTACTTACCAATCAAGGTGCAAAGGTAGATTTGTTTGGAGTTGGTGAAAGACTGATTACTTCAAGTTCACAACCCGTGCTTGGAGCTGTCTATAAACTAGCAGCTACCACGGAAAACGGAGTGGTAGTTCCTAAGATTAAAGTTTCTGCGACTGCTGAAAAAACTACCCTTCCTGGTGTAAAAGAAGTTTTTAGAATTTATAAAGATGAAAAAGCAATTGGTGATTTAATTGCCTTAAAAGACGAAAATTTAGGACAAGAGACATCAGTATATGCACTGTCTGACCTACAGACTAAATTAAGTTTAAAGGATTGTAAGTTAATACCTGTACGCACGCTGGTTTTTAAATATGGTGAAATTTTAGTTAAAGACACTCTTAGAAAAGCAAGAAAAAGACTAGACACTCAATTTAAAGAAGTTTGGCCAGAGGTTTTGAGACTAAGCAACCCGCATCCTTTTTATGTAGATATCACGGCGTCATTAAAAGACTTGCAAACTAAACTTCTAAACAAGGTAGGTCGCAATGCTTAATATAGTATTATTTGAACCGCTAATTCCTGAAAACGTTGGAAACATTATGCGAACTTGTGTAGCCTTAAATGCTCATCTGCATATCATTTGCCCAACTGGCTTTGACATAAACGACGCAAGAATGCGAAGAGCTGCGCTTGACTACCGTCAGTTTAGCCGTGTTACTTTTTACCTAGACTACGGCAATTTCTTAAAACGAAATAACCCCGCGCAAATTTACTATCTTTCTCGTTACGCAAAGCAGTGCTACACTGACCTTGACTTTAAGTCAGATAAACCAGTTTATTTGATGTTTGGCAAAGAAACTACAGGGATTGATAAAGAAATTTTAAAAAACAATTTAGACGCGTGTTTTAGAATTCCAATGTCTAGACATGTCCGCTCTTTAAATCTCGCAAATACCGTGGCAATAGTTGGCTATTTTTGGGCTGAAAAAATAAATTTTCCTGAAATGGAGAAATTAGAGCCTGAATGCTTTAAAGGTAGTGATTTTTTAGAAAAATAGAAATTAAGCAAAATAAAAATCCTTATCAAATTGATAAGGATTTTTATTTTTAGTAAGCAGTTTAATCTAGATTAAGCAGGAATTAGCACAACAGTAAATGAACTGATGTAAATTGTTCTGGCTTTTATGTTGATTTTATCGGTTAATTGCTTGAATATAAAGGTTTTTGTGATGTCTTGGTCTTTATTTTGACCTTCAAAATTATCGTCGTTTACAGAACCATATCCAGCTTTAGCATTAGATGAGCCGTAAACTAAAGTAATGTTTTTAATCTTGTAGCCAGCAAAGGAAAGAGAAACAATACCATCTTTTTTGCCAGAACCAAGTTTAATTTTACCGCTGTAAATATATGTATTACCACTTTTAGAAAAAGTTGCTTGCACACCATCTACTGTATTTTCTTTTAATTTTTGCCTATCAAACTCAAATGTAACGGTTTTTTCTGGATTAACTTCGCCTTCTTTTAAGTATTTGTAGGTAACTTCGTATTCAAAGACTTCGTCTTTCAAAATTCCTTCTGAAACTGTGGCTTTGAATTTTACTTTAGTGTTGTCAAGTGTTTCGTCTGTTTTTACTTTACTGTCTTTATCTAAAATGTCTTGAGGAGTGTATGTCCAAGTTAATTTTTGACCGTGTAGTTCTTCAGGTAACTTAACTTCATCTCTTGAGTGAAGTTCACTCTTTAAGTCAAAGAATGCTTTTAATTCTGCTTGTAGTTTTGCGCGAGTTTGATTTTTTTCGTATTCTGCGTCTAATTCAAGTCCACTTTGACTTAAGATAAACAGACCACGTTTATTTAAGTAGTATCCATAAACTGCGTCTTTGATGTGAACACCTTTGCCGTCTGCAAGTAAGGCTTTAGCGTTGTTATTTAATACAACTAATTCAACACATTGTTTATTGTTAATTTCAAGATAGAATGCATCTTTAACTTTTTTGACAGCTTGACTTTTTAGAGAAACCAGTGAACCGCTTTCTGTGTTCCATAGTATGTTAAGGTTAGGAATTTCAGTGGCTGCTTTGTCTTGAATTTTTTCTGCGCCTGAGTATCTGCGGATATCTGCATTCAATTCATCCTTTTCTTTGTCGTCGTTAATCAAAATACGGCGATATTTAGTATCCTTAAATATACCTGATTTAAAGTCCAGAATCACAATTTCGCCAACTTTTGCAGCAAAGTCTTTGCTAACTTGTGCGACTAGGAATTTACCACTTTGACCAACTAGTGCTAGGTCTAGGTATTCACCTGTATTATCGCTGCCTGCGTGAACATCTGAAATTTGTGTAACTTTGGCAAGGAATGAACCGGTTTTTTCGTGTATATCACTAAACTGTAGGTAGTTTTCAGTTTGTTCAACTGTCAAGTCAATGTCGTGGCTAATTGATTTTGCTGGAACTTTACCGTCTTTAACTTCTGTGTATGGATCTGCAGATTTATGTTTTGTTAAACTCCAGTGTTTGAAGTTGTAGCCTTCGCGGGCGTCTATAACTGATTTTAATTCTAAGCCATCAAAGTAAGTGAAGTTAACATAATCACCATCTGTGTCAGTTTGTACATTTAAGTCTTTTAAGGCGTCTTTTGCAGCATCGTAGGTAAATCTAGACATTGAGCCACCAGCTAGATATGCTTTGTACTTAGTGATTTGAATGTCTGCAGTAATTACTTTGTCGCCAAAGCTACCTTTTTTAATTTCAGAAATATTCCAACCATTAAAGGTGTAGCCTGTGCCATTTTCAAGATTAGTTAACTTAATGTCTTCGCTTTCTATAGTGTAGGTAGTTGGGTTGGAGTTTTGAACTTGGTCAATTCTAGAGTCCACAACGTATTCGATTTGGTAAGTAATTAGTTCAAACTTTGCGTAAAGAGTAATTGCGGCTTTGGTATCGGTTAAGTCTTTTGCCTCTACTTTAGTAGTAAAAGTATCTTCTTTATACCAACCAACAAAACGGTAGCCTGGCATGTCTTTTGGAGTAAGTAGTTCATCGGTAATTTTGCTGTTGTGAATAAATTGTTTTTTCTCTTCTTGCTGACCATGTGCTTTGGTGTTGTATTTTAAAGTAAGTTCGTGTTTAAGTGGAGTTGCCTGTGGCTCTGCGTCTTTTTGTTCTTGAGAAAGCGCAGTGTTTACAGGAACTTTGTCCCATTTAGGCAAGTCGCCTTCTAGTACTGATGATTTTAAGTAGAATGCAGGAACTTCAGGTAGAGTCATCATTGCTGCATTTTTAATGTTTGCTGCTTTAATCATGAATCTTGAGTAAATTACGCCAGATCCGTCGCCTTCTGTGTATGAAAGTTTCTTAACATAGTCGGCTTTCACAAATCCTTCTTCAAAAGTAATGGTCATCACTTTATTTGAGTAAGTTATCTTAATCTTGTTTAAATCAAAAGCGTCTGGAATATCTAGACCATCTAATACTGATTTAGGGTCAGCGATAGCAGCCGCAAGTTCAGCGTCTTCTGTGAAAGTTAAGGTTACTGTATTTTGATTTACAACTTCAAGTTTTGCAGTAAAGTTAGACTCTTCAAATTCAGCCTTTAAAGTTAAGTCTTTAAACTTACCATCAGTAGATTTAATTTCTTCGTTTGTTTCTGTATCAATCCATCTTTTAAAGTTATGTTTTTCTTTAAATGCAGGTTTGAACTCTACTTTGTTTTCAACTGTGTAGGTTGTTTTGTTGTCAGGTGAGTTTTGAGCACCTTCTAGTCCTTGATAAGTAATTGAGTAAGTGTGAACTGATTTAATTTCAGAAATAGTAATGTCTTTTTCTGCGTTTTCAGGAGTTTCAGACCAAGTAAAGTCATAGCCTGGAGTTTTACTAAACTCAGGGTAATCAATTTTTTGGCCGTATGCGTATTCTTTTACAAGTTCTTGTCTGCCATCTGTGAAAGTAAATTTAACAGTAGGTCTAAAGTCTTTTAGTTTAGCGTAAACTGTGATATCACCAACTGTACCTTTTTCAATTTTGGTAATTTGGGTTTGAAAGTCTGCTTCTTTATACCAACCTTCAAAGATTTTGCCAGGAGTATTTGGGAAAGCCATTAAATCAAAGGTTTCTGTAGTTACGTCAAACTCTTTAGTTTGAATTGTTTGGTCTCCTGACTTGTAAGTTAAGGTGTATTTAATTAAAGTTTCCTTAACTTCAAGGATTTGACCGTCTAGTGTTTTTTGAAACTTAGCGTTTTCGCCAAGTGCTTTACCTGTGTCTTTAAATACCCATTCTTGTGTGTAGCCTTCTTTTGTAGGTATTGCAGGCGGGGTTACTGGTTGACCAACGTGGCCTTCTACTTTGTGTTCAGTTGCACCAATAAAGAAACGATAGGTAATTTTTTTGTGTTCTGTGTAGACAGGGTAAATTACTGTAGTTTCAGTAAAGTCGTGTGGGAAGGTTTGTGACCATTTAGCATAGTGGAATTCTTTTTGAGGAACTTTTGGAATTCTTTTGTCTTTTGCTGTGAAGTGTGAGTTCCATTGTTTCAATTCTTTGTCTGAACTGTTGAAGTTCTTTCTAACTTGAAGTTTTGCCAAGTCTGTTGCGTCTTCGTTTTTAAAAGTAACGTCTAAAACAGTGTACTCAACAATATTTGGCACAAGTTCTGTGTCTTCAGTTAACTTATTGATGTCAGCAGGTTCGTTGGTTGTTTTATTTAACCAACCTCTAAAATCGTATTTAATGTTTTTTTCTTTAAATAAGTCTTCGTATTGACTTAACTCGAACTTACCAGGAAAGGCTTCTAATTTTCTTAATTCAGTTGTGTTGTCTTTGTCGTAGAAAGTTAAATTGATTTTTTTAGTTTGAACAGTGATTTCGGGGGTAAATACAGTGGCTTGAGTAAGTGAGTTAAATTGGTCTTCTGGCAACCATTTTAAAGTTTCGTTTTCTTTTAAGTCAAGTAGTGTTTTAAAGTCAACGTCTTTTAGTTGAACTGGTTTGCCGTCTTTTGAAGTACCACGATAAATTTCTTGGCCGTTTCTACCCTTAAAAACTACACGGTGTGTACCTTTGGCAGCAGTTTTTGCAACTAATTTAAGGTCGTGTGTAAGATTTTTTAAATCATCTTCAGTAATGGGTTCTAACTTATTGCCTTTTCTGATTTGCCAGTATAAAAACTCACCGCGTTCAGCACTGTCGTATTTATCTTCTTTTGGCAATTGGCTAAGTTCAACGTTTGAACCACGCGCAACTTCAAGGGCAGGGATGTCGTCTTGAACTTGGTTTTTTTGGTTAGCAAAAGTAATTCTAACTTTGTTGCCTTGCGCATTTACTTTAAACTCACGAGTTTTACCTTCAATTTCAGCAGTTAAAGTAACCTCAGTAGTAGATTCTGGCGCTGTGTATTTTGCCTTGCCGTCTTCGATTTTCAAAACATCTGGGTGAGATGAAGTCCAGTTTACTGTCTTGCCTTCAATTTCTTTAGGCAATTCAAGGTCTGTGTCAACTGTTTTTGGCAGTTTAAGTTTTTTAAGTAGTTTTTCTGGAGTTTCTGGCTCTGGCTGTGGTTGCGTACCTTTTTTGGCAACAGTGAAAGTAAATTCTTTTGATACTGAACCTGCAGTTGCTTTTAGAGTAACTTCCACATCTTCGTCTTGTTGTACAACTTCAATAGTGTAGCCGTCTTTAATTTTCGCTGCATTTTGACCTTTTGTAATTTCGTAAGTAACGTCAAAATTGCCAATTTTGCGGTCTAGTGCAAAGTTTTTATCAATTGTTCCACTTGGAACTGTCAATTGAGTTAAATCCGGGTCTGTAGGTTTTGGATCTGGACTTGGCTTTGGTGTAGTTTTGCACGAAAACATGAGTGCAAAAATACCTAGTGTTAAAGCAGTGATTGCAAATATTTTCAAGACTGTTGAAAACAATTTATTTGCTTTAGTGCTTGTTTTCATATTTACCCCTTTTCTGGCCGTTGTCGGCCTCAATTCATACACTTATTATATTCTATATATAACGATTTTGTAAGCGTTTACATAAAATTTTCTAAATATTTTTAAAAAACTTTAAAAATCAGTTTTTTCTGCAAAAATTCACACTAAAAAAACCATAGAAAATAAAAAAACTGCTGTGTTTTTTCATGTAAACACAGCAGTTTATAACTATTAATTGAAATTATTTTAATAGTGCTTCTTTTGCAAGTTTATCTGCCACATCACCCGACTTTTACACTTGCAAATGTTTTCCAGAGATTTTAAACTGTTGTGTTAAA
>CAUUIA010000007.1:0-27461 GCA_963545195.1 uncultured Acholeplasmataceae bacterium | reverse complement strand
AAAATAGAAGAATTTATTCCAAAAAAATCTTGTATAACCCCGCAACACGGGTTTTTGATTGAAATTAGTACATAGGTATGATAACATATTTACAGCGGAATTGCACATCTAGGTTCAAATAAGATGGTCTTTGGTTCGCCAAAGATTTTTCGCACATATTAGAGCTTGTCTCATTAAAAAAGCCCTTAATGGGCTTTTTTAATTTTTGAAATAAATTTAAAATAAATCGAAAGGATTTAAACACAATGGACTTTATTGGGATTGCTGTATTAAAAGTTGGACTTGCACTAGTGGTAGGTTTCTTTGGCGGTAAAGTTGCACAAAAATTTAAACTGCCGTCTGTCTCTGGTTACTTAATTGCTGGACTTTTCCTTGGGCCTTCAATTGCCTTATTTACCCCTTTTGAAGGTTTTATTACTACTAGTGAAATGAGTAGTTTGAACTTCATTAAAGAGATTGCCTTAACTATAATTGCTTTTTCAATTGGCTCTGAGTTTGGCTTTAAAAACTTAAAGAAAATTGGAAATAAAGTAGCAATTATTACTCTGCTTGAAGTTCTAGGTGCTGTGCTTTTAGTCTTTATCTTAATTTTATTTATTCCAAAACCTGCAGAAATTATGCAAAACAGTGCAGGTAAATGCGCCTACCTGCCATTTTCAAAGAGCAATTTAGCATTTACAATGTTGCTATCTGCAATGGCTGCAACTACTGCGCCTGCCGCTACTTTGCTAGTGATTAAGCAATACAGAGCACACGGCCCTGTTACTAAAACAGTTTTACCGATTGCTGCACTTGACGATATTTTTGGAATTATTGCCTTTGGTTTAATTTTTGCTGTTGCCAAAGTTATCTTGCCTCACACCACAGGCGGTGCTGCTACAACTTCTTTGGCATTTGGTGTACTAAAGCCATTTATTGAAGTTTTTGGCTCAATAATTGTAGGTATTTTAGTCGGAGTTACTCTTGCCTTTCTTGCAAACATGTACGACAAAGAACGCGACGACATTCAAGTGCTTGGCTTTGCTTCTGTGGTAATTTGCCTAGGCCTGTCTTACTTTCTTAAAAAAATAAGCAATGGTGCTGTGGAAATTTCTCCACTACTTGCAAACATCGCAGTTGGAGCATCTGTTGCTAACTTAGTTAAAAAACCACACAGAACATACAACGCAATGAATGACTTTTCAACTCCACTATATATTTTATTCTTCACGCTTTCTGGAGCCTCACTTGACCTTAGAATGTTTGGTCGAACCAGTCCTGTACTTTTTGCGATTATCGCGCTTTACATTATTGGCCGTTCTGTTGGAAAGTATGTCGGTGCTTCAGTTGGAGCGCGGGCTGCTAAAGCCGATCCAATGGTGCAAAAATACATTGGCTTTGCCCTACTTCCACAAGGCGGGGTGTCGCTCGGTTTAATTGTTATTGTCGCCAATTCCATGCGGGAGTTTGGCGCCACAATTGCAGCAATCATCTTAATTACCACCTTGTTTTTTGAAACTACTGGCCCTTTATTTTCTAAGTTCGCGATTTCCAGAGCTGGTGAGATTAACGGACTTGATAAGTTTAACGAAGTTACTTTTTAACCCAAAATTATTTTTTTAAAAAAGGAGTAAATTATGGAAGCATTATTTATTGTTTTAAATGACACTGATCACCTTGAAGATATTATGGAGAAGTTCTTAGAACTTGGTGTAAAAGGTGCAACTGTGGTAGACAGCGACGGAATGGCTGGATATATTGTACGTTCACACCCTGGTATGAACTCGCTTCTTTCTGGACATTTTGCTAAACTTGGCAAAAGCTACAATCCAAATAGCAAAACCATTTTTACAGTTGTCAAAGACCACGAAATGGCAGACCGAGTAGCGAGTGCGATTAAAGAAATTTTAATCAACACAGAAAAGAAAATTATTGGGTTTATGTTTACAGTTCCTGTTTCTAAAATCTACACTCTCTCTAACCACTAATTTAACAAAAACTACCTTTTTTCTTTAGTCTTAACTTGCCTAAATTGAAAAGGTATTTTTTATTTTATATAATTAACTAACTAAAAGGAGCAAAACTTGGACTTAATTAAAGCAAACAATTTAGTAAAAACTTACGGTAAAAAAGAAACACAAGTAGATGCCCTAAAAGGCATATCTTTTTCAGTGGCCGATGGCGAAATTGTTTGTATTTTAGGAAGATCTGGTGCAGGCAAATCTACACTGCTAAATATCCTTGGTGGTATGGACACTGCAACTTCAGGTAGCCTGTTTTTCAAAACCCACAACATCAGCACTTATTCTGAACGCGAACTAATTGAACACCGACGCCAAGAAATTGGCTTCGTTTTTCAGTTTTACAACTTAATTTCTAACTTAAATGTGTATGAAAACGTAGAAATTGCTCGTTTTGGCAAAAACTCATTTAACTCAAAAGAAATTCTTAAAAGTGTAGGTCTAGATAAACGCTTAAAGAACTTTCCGCAACAGCTTTCGGGTGGTGAACAGCAAAGAGTGGCGATAGCCCGCGCACTTGTTAAAAACCCAAACCTTTTGCTTTGTGACGAGCCAACTGGTGCACTTGACATTAAAACTGGTATTGAAGTTTTAAAAATTATTCAAAATTTAAATAAAGAACACAAAAAAACCATAATTATTGTGACTCACAACTCAGAGATTGCAAAAATTGCAGACCATGTAATTGAACTAAAAGACGGCCAAATTTTTAGAGACTTTAAAAATAAGACTCCGTTGGCAGTTGACGAACTTAAGTGGTGATGTTTAGTATTTTAAATAAAAAAATATTAAGAACTCTGCGCAAATCAACTAAGCAGTATGTTGCGCTATTTTTAGTTTTGACTTTATTTTTCGTGCTTTTCTTTGGTTTAGTTGCCTCTTATCGCGATCTTAAAACTAGAGTTGAAAAAGTCTACAAAGAAAGTAATTTAACGCACTCTTTAATTGCAAATACCTACTTAAAAGAAGAAGACAAAGCACGCGCCAAAAAAGCACTTGCCAATATAGGACTAAAACCAAGCGACTACGAGATGGATACCAGAGGCTCGGCTTTGCTTAACTTAAAATTGGCAACCGGCTTTACTGAGTCTGAAATCAAAAGTAGTCCTAGAGTTCGCCAACTAAAAGCAGACATTGAAAAATACAAACAATATGTAAACTCTGGTTTCATTGCTTCTGAATACGATGTTACTATGACCAAAAAACACATCTGGCAAGAGCGAATTTCAAAAAGCTATGTCGTGTATGACCACGAACAAAAAGAAATTAAAAACTCGCAGCGCGGGATTTTTATAAAAGTAGATGAGTTTAAAAAACTACCGAGAGTTGGAACTCCTGTAGAAATTGATGTTCCAAAAAAATATCTTGAATTGCTGCTCACCGAAAAAGGCTATAAAATTGACCACAATACTGGAGAAATCGTTTATAAAAACGGAGATTTGGCTTTCAAAGGCTTGGAAAGACTTTACTTTGATGGTAATTTTGAAAGTATTTTAACGAATCGTTCGTATCTAAAAGACCAGACTAACCAAAACCTACCATACCAATTTAACGAAACGTTTCTATCCTACACAGCACTGCGTGGTTTTTTAAAATCAATTGCTGAAAACAAAACTAGACTAAAAGTTGTTGTACCTATTGCCGGATACGTGTACACTGGTGAAACCATTCAAAAAAACGTCTCTCAACTTCAGGCTTTTTTAGATACTGGAACTTTATTTCAAGAACTTGGTCTTCAAAAACCTAAACTAACTGGTCTGCTGGCTGGCATTCAGATGCTAAACGACTTTATAGTTTGCCAACAAACCGCTGAGTTTAAAAAAGAATTTAAAGAAAATAACTTAGTTAACTTCCGTCCACTTGCCAAAAGCAAAAAAGACTACAAAACTCCTAACTACAACGGCGACTACTTTGCCTTGCTTAGACAAAACTACAAAGACGAGTTTTTCAAAGACTTGTTTGAACAAGTTGAACGCCTATATAGTTTCCCCGGAATTAAAGAAAAACTACTTAGCAAGGAAGTTCAACAAAACAAAAAACTTTTAGTTGAACTGCTTAAAATTCCTCAATTTCCAAATCAAATAAATGTGCGTTTTTTAAACTCCAAAAACCCTGAAAACACAGCCAAAGAGTTTATTTTAGAATACGAACGCTTGCTTAAACAAGACACCAAAGGTGTGGGAACTGCATCTAGCAGATTCTTATATGCTAAAACTGGACAAACCCTATTTACAAATAATGTAATAAACGAAGATGTTGGTCTGACTTTCTACTCAGCCTTTATCTATCCCTTGGTTTTCTTTTTAGTTTCACTACTAATTTTTGTAACTACATCTTCGCAGTTAATTATTAGAGAAAGTAAGGAAATCGGTACGATGAAGGCAATTGGAATTAGTAGAAAACAAATTTTTGGCCACTACCTAAAAATTAACCTGCTTTTGGTTTTTAGTTCACTTGCGGTTGCTTTAATAATTTCTCCGTTTATTGTTCCGCTGGTTCTGAAAACCAAATACAATCTACTTTATAATCTGCCCAAATACCACTATATCTTTCCGTGGTTAGAAGTTATGTTGTCGTCTGCTTTGGTAATTTTAATAACTAGTTTAATTCTATTTTTAGTAATCAAAGCCGAACTTAAGAAAAACCCAGTTGACTCAATGCTCGGAACCACAGCCAATTCTGGTATGAAAAAAGCAAGTTCCGTAAAGCGACATTTTATGGTCGCAATTGCTTTTAGAAACATTAAAATCAATTTATTTAGATCACTTCTAACAATAGTTGGAGTCGCTGGCTGTACAGGTCTGGTTATTGCTTCTTTTGGAATTATTGACACCATTAACAAAGGAATTGACAATGACCTTTACAGTTACTACAACAATGTAGACGCCGCAATGCTGCACCTACGTGGAAAGTCCAGAGAAGTTTTAAGCAGTCTTTCAAAACTAGAAGTCAAGGGCAAAAAAGCTGTTTACTACGCGGAACCGCTTTACAATGAAAACTCTTTCGTGCAAACCGAAAACGGCCAAACAAAGCGAGTTTCTCTGCTTGGTATTTCTAAAAATTCTAAGTTTTATCACCCTCAAAACGGGGTTCGCCGCTTGGGTGAAAAAGAGGTATCTGTTTCCAAAAGAGACGCCAGAGCTTTGGGCTTAAAAGTTGGCGACTACTTGTCGTTTACGATACTTGGCGAAACTTACCGTTTTAAAGTTGCTGAAATTAGAGAAACCTTTTTTGTAAACGGAGTTATCTTTAACCGAGAAGACTGCGCAAACGAACTGCTTGACAGCACTAATGTAATCTACGCAAAGCTTGCAGAAGGTGTTTCTAAAAAAGATATAACTAAAGTTTTAAATCACAACTTTATTGGTAGTGCAAATAACTACGGGCTTACTGAAACTAAAGACCAAGAAGCACTTGGCTATATCGGCAAAGTTATAGAAAGCAGAGAAATTCAACGAATCATTTCTAAAGTTACAGATGTAGTTTACTCATCTGCAATCACTCTTTTGAGTTTTGCCATAATTTTAGCAATTGTTGTACTTTACAACTTAGTTAGACTAAACTTTGAAGAGAGATTAAGAGAAATCGCTACTTTAAAAGTCCTTGGCTTTTTTCAACACGAAATCGCGATTTCTATCTTTATTGAAATGCTAACGCTTTCTTTAATAGGGCTGGCAATAGGGCTGGCACTTGGCTATCCTTTTCTTTATTTTTACCTTGGGATTAACGAAGTTTCTTACATTAACTTCATGTATAACATTGAGTGGCTATCTTATGTTTTTACAATTGTTTTAATTGTGTTCGTCAATGCTGTACTTTCGTTTTATATGTCCTTTAGAGTAAAAAAAGTACCAATGGTTGAATCACTTAAATCCGTGGAGTAGCAAGATGAAAAGAACAATTTTAACTCGTATTTTTGAATTAAATGCACTGGCTTTTTTAGTGCTAATGTCTTACTTTTTTCGCCCACTTTGGCTGATTCCTATTTATTTAGTTGTAGCAATAGCTTTAATTTACCTGCAAGGTGCTGTTGTAATTTTAAGTATGATATTTCTGCTACCAAGTAAACCAAATAAAAAAATATTTAGTTTTCTGCTGACTAACTCGATATATTTTTTAAACCTCCATATTTTTAGACAAAAGTATGTTTTTAAAGGTACACAACAAGTTGATAAAAACAAAACTTACTTATTTGTTTCTAACCACAAATCAGAGTTAGACCCCTTTGGCTATTTAGAGATATACGATAAATTAACACTAGCCTTTACGCCAAAATCAGAGCTTTATAAATCCCTGATTTTAAGAAAAGTTTTTAAAATGCTAAACTGTATTAAAATCTACAGAGCAGACATTAGAAAAACTTTAGCCGAAATGAATATCGGCATTCAAAAAGCACAAGCCGGGCAATCTTTTTTAACCTATATAGAAGGTGGGATTAAAAACCGCACATTTGAAGAAATTGAGGAAGTAAAGCCTGCTGCTTTGAAACTTGCTTATAAGGCAAAGACTGAAATTATGCCGGTGGCTTCCTTTGGGATGGTTCGGAAAAACAGGTTTTTTCCTTTGATTAGAAAGACTGTCTATCTTTACTTTTTAGAGCCGATTTCTTATAATTCATATTGTTTAGAGCCAACAGAAGACCTGGCTTTAAAATTAAAAGACCAAATAAATTTAAAGATTAAACAACATAAGGAGGAAATGTCTCATGACAATGTATGATTTGATTTTAAAAAAACGCAACAACGGTATTTTAACTGACGAAGAACTGACTTATATAATTACTGAATACACAGCCGGTCGTGTGCCAGATTACCAAATATCTGCACTACTTATGGCGATATACTTTAACGGAATGACTCCAGAAGAAGCAACTTCTCTCGCCCTAATTATGGCAAAATCAGGTGAGATGCTTGACCTTTCTGAAATTAACGGAGTTACAGTTGACAAACACTCAACTGGTGGAGTTGGCGACAAGGTTTCTTTAGTTTTAGCGCCAATGTTAGCCGCTTGTGGAGTAAAACTGGCTAAAATGTCTGGCCGCGGACTTGGACATACAGGTGGAACCATTGATAAACTTGAGTCTATCCCTGGTTTTCAAGTAGAACTTGCACCAAGCGAATTTATTGACCAAGTTAACAAAATTGGTGTATCTATAATTGGTCAATCTGCCAATATCGCACCTGCTGACAAAAAACTATACGCGCTTCGCGACGTTACCGCAACAGTTGACTCAATTCCGTTAATTGCTGCGTCTATTATGTCAAAAAAACTTGCGTCTGGCGCTAAATGTATTTGCCTTGACGTCAAATGCGGAAGCGGTGCTTTTATGAAAAACCAAAAAGACGCAGAAGCACTCGCTAGTCAAATGATTTCAATTGGTGATTTAGCCGGTCGTAAAATGGCAGCGGTAATTACTAATATGGACGAGCCACTTGGCCATAAAATCGGTAACTTACTTGAAGTTATGGAAGCATATGATAACTTAAACGGCAAAATCACTCCAGACTTAATGGAAGTTTGCATGACAATTGGCTCAATTTTACTGCAAAACGCTAAAGGTGTATCTGAATCTGCGGCTAGAGCAGAACTAAAAGCAGCAGTTGAAAGCGGCCGCGCTAAACAAGTATTTTTAGATTTTGTTAAAGCACAACACGGAGACATTTCTGTGTTTAGTGATTTAACTAAATTACTTAAGGCTAAAAAATTTGAACTAAAAAGCCCAGAAAGCGGTTATATTGCTAAGTTTGATACAATCAAAATTGGCGACGCTGCTCGTTTGCTTGGTGCTGGTAGACTCTCAAAAGAAGACGTACTTGACATGGCGGTTGGTATTGACTTAATTAAAAAAATCGGCTCTAAAGTTGAAAAAGGCGAAACTATTGCCATAATTTATCACAACGAAAAAGGTCTAAAAGAAGCAGCCAGCACGCTACTTGGTTCAATGACTATTTCTAAAACCAAACCTGCCGACACTGTGTTAATCGAAAAGGTACTTCGTTAATATTGACAGAAATAAATCAAGGCAATGAACCTAATCAAAAACATACCAGCGAAACAAGCAACCAAAAACTAACTTTAACCCGTCTTTTAGTAGAAGGCTCAGCAGCGGTTGCTTTAGCAGTTGTCTTTTCAATACTAGGTAAGTTTACCGCAGCTCCTTTTAAGATTTCACTATCTATGGTGCCGCTTATCTTGTTTGCTTTTAGAACAGGCTCTGCCTATTCTCTGTTGGTTTCATTTACCTACAGCATCTTTAACATGCTTTCAGACGGTGCACCTGTGCACATTGGCTCTGTTTTTTTTGACTACATACTACCTTTTTCTCTACTTGGTTCTGTGTTTTTGTTAAAAAAAGTTGTGCAAGAAATTTCTTTTAAATCTTACTTAATCGTGTTTTTTGCAGTTTTGATTTTATGCGTGCAGCGATTTTTATTTCACACCTTGTCTGGTGCTCTTTACTTTGGTAGCAGTAAAAAAACTTTTAGTCAAAACCTTATGTTTTCACTAATTTACAATGGCAAATATCTATGGTTGACATCTCTGACTACTATTTATCTAGTAGTCTCCTTCTTCAAACCTCTGATTAGTAAAGAAAAAATCATCTAGTTCTTGCTCACCGATCATCTTATCTACACACTTTAAATAATTTAAACAGGGGGTGTCCCCTGTTTTTATTTGATAGGCATCTTTTAAAAAAGCTGCGTAAGGGATAGATTTTCTTCCGCTTGCATACCAAGGCAAGATATACTTTAAATCCATAACATAGGTTTTTTGATAATAGACCCACTTAAAAATAATAAAGGCTGTGCCTTTATGCGCAAAAACTTGCTTAAGATGTTTAATTTGATGTGGCTGAATATTTGCAAGTGGAAACGAGGTTTTTGAGTTGGTTTCTTTGGCTTCAAAGTCTATGTAGTGTCCTTTATAAATTCCGTTATAATCGGTTGTTGAAGGGGTTTTATAGTAAGCCTCAACAATTTTTGCCCGTGACCTTTTAGGATAATTTACTCTAACTATTTGCACAGGGGTGGGTTTTTTGTAAATTAAAGCGATTTGATTATCACGGTAGTATTCGTTTGCTGTATTTATTTCACTTTCCAGTTCCATTCCAAGTTTTCGCATTTTCTCACCTTTTTATCAGTATATATTTGACATATAGACTTTAAATTACTTAAAACTGCATTTATTTGTAAATGGAAAAGATTGCAATTTTGCTTCCAAAGGATATTTATTTTAGCATAACAAAACTAAAAACTAAAAACACCGTTATTAAGCGGTTATTGGCCTTTTTTTAGAAGCAAGAGTAAAAGTTGATTATATGTTTTTTAATCAAACAGTTAGACTTAAAATATGTAAAGTGTCTTCTAGTATCGGACAATTAAGTGATTTTAAATAAAACTGTCTTATGCTATAAGACAAAAAATTTGTTTTTTCATTTCTAATTGTTATTTATTTGAACAGCGAGGTATCAAATTAATGGTTATTTGAAAAAAATATTTATCATCTGTTAGATGTTTTCACACACGAGTTAGTTAAATTCTCACATCACTAGCAGATTAGATCATTTGCAGTCTTAAAGCAAATAAGAAATATAAGCTATTTTTGTTTCATAATTACTTCATTTTATTACTAACTTTATTACCAACCTAATTGAGTTTATTACCAGCCTATTTTCTTTAATTTTGTACTTTCGTCAAGAGTTATATTTATTTAGATAAAAATAATTAGTTTTGTAATGTAGCCTAGTAAGGCTATATTATTGCAAGTTTATTACTTAAAATTAAGCGTTTTAACTATTGTTTATTACCAACCTAATTAAATTTATTACCCACATTTGCATCTGACTTACTATGCAATCTAATAACGAATAACTGCAACATAAGATTTTTTAATCAACAACACATAACTCTTAAATAATTAAATACTGTCCCAAAACTTGAAGTTTTGTCCCTAATGTGGTAAACTGTATTTGTAAAACAAGAAGGTGCAATAATGAAAAAAAGAAATATTATCAACTTAATTAAATATTACGCTGAAAGCAACGACACTGCTTTTAGAAACGAAGCTTACCAAATCGCAAATGAGTTTGATAAAAGTGGTGATTATAAATTATCTGAATACATAATGGCTTTGCTTTCAAACGCAAATACATTTGTTCCGCAAATCAACGAGACTGATTTAATGTTTGTCAGAAAAATTGATGCCAACGGAGAACCGTTGCCACTACCAGAGGAAATAAAGTCAGACGTAATTGGCATTATAAACGCAGTTAAGCACGAGATTGGTGTAAATAAATTCTTATTTCAAGGAGCACCAGGAACTGGGAAAACAGAAACTGTTAAAAATATTGCGCGTATATTAGGACGTGAACTTTTTATCGTTGACTTTGCTTTTTTAATAGACAGTAAATTAGGCCAAACTGCTAAAAACATTGCTAAATTGTTTGAAGAAATCAACAATTGTCTTATTCCAAAAAAATCGGTTATTTTGTTTGATGAAATAGACGCACTGGCACTAGACCGCACTAATTCAAACGATCTTAGAGAAATGGGTAGAGCGACAACTTCTGTTTTAAAAGCTTTAGAGGCCTTAAATCCTGACATTGTCTTAATCGCTACTACTAATTTATATAAACATTTTGACAAAGCCTTGGTGCGCAGATTTGATGCAGTTATAGATTTCAATAGATACTCAAGAGAAGATTTAATTGATATTTCTGAAATAATACTTAATTATTTTTTGCCTAAGTTTAAAAATGTTGCTAAAAATGTTCGCTTATTTAGAAAAATAATTTCACTTATGAAAACTATACCATATCCCGCAGATTTAAAAAATATTATCAAAACCTCTCTGGCCTTTAGCAATTCAAATGATGAATACGATTATCTTAAAAGACTTTACATTACAATAACCGCAGATAAAGAAAAAGACTTAAAGAAAATGCAAAACCTGAACTTTACTATTAGAGAAATTGAAATATTAACTGGGGTTTCTAAAAGTCAAGTGGCAAGAGAGTTAAAGGAGTAGTGTTAAATGAATCAAATTCTTCAGTTAAAAGGTAGTTTTGAACAAAAATCAGCAAATAAACCAGGTCCTGTAAATATTCCTACAAACAAATTTGTTTCAGTTGAACATTTAAACAACTTAAAGGATGATTTTGAAGAAGTATTGGTTTTTTGGCAAAAAGAAAAAATCTTGCCAAAACCGCTTATAAGCGCCTATTATAAAGAAACTGTCGCTAAGAGTAATAGAATTAAAGGGATGTTTGGAAACAGTGCTAAGCAAAACAACGAAACTATAGTTGGTGCGAAATTTAGCGGAGCTTCAATAAAAAAACACATCATCACACATTGTGTGGAGTTCGGCACCATAATTGAGGCAATTCAGTGTATTGAGAAAGTTATTTTAATAATAGAAAAAAACTTTGGTGAAAGTATTTCTTACAAAAATATATCAGACATTAACAACAAAAAACATGAAAGTATTTTTTTAAATCCAAGTGCTGGAATTAAAAAAAGCAGGTTTGTAAATATTTTAGTTGATGCATATTACTTAGAAAAATTTGGAGTTGAAAGAGATACAACTGAATTACAAGAAAACGCAATCGTCACAATTTATAAGACTGGCATTAAAACAACTGAAATTATGGAAAAAATCGGCATCAAATTTTCAGATGCCAGAGTAATCGATGATACTACTATTTTACTTACTCCAGATCAATTTAGTTTACTTAAAGCAAAAGCACCATATTTAATTTCAATGGCAGTTAGTGATATTTCTCTTTTAGATAAAGAAGATTTTTACCACGCTGATGCAAAAATTGCTACAATTCCAGAGCCTACAAATGAGCCAACTGTCGGAGTAATTGACACTATGTTTAAAAAAGATGTGTATTTTTCTAAATGGGTTGACTTTAGAAATATGTTAGATAGCGAAATTCAACTATCACCCGAAGATTATAAACACGGCACAATGGTTTCATCTATTATTGTTGACGGTTCAAGTATCAATCCAAACTTAAACGACGGCTGCGGTAGATTTAAAGTTAGACATTTTGGTGTGGCTACAAGTGGATATTTTAGTTCCTTTACAGTATTGAGAGCAATTAAAGAAATAGTTGTCGCAAACAGAGACATTAAAGTGTGGAACTTATCACTTGGCTCGTCTATGGAAATCAATCCTAATTTTATTTCACCAGAAGCTGCATTTTTAGACAAAATTCAGTATGAAAATGATGTTATATTTGTAGTAGCAGGTACTAATAAACCAAGTAAGTCAAATATAAAAAGAATTGGAGCGCCTGCAGATTCAATTAACTCATTAGTAGTGAACTCAGTTGGGTTTGACCAAAAACCAGCAAGTTATTCACGCGAAGGTTTGGTTTTGTCTTTTTTTAATAAGCCAGATGTCAGCTACTACGGCGGAGATGGAAATAAACTTATCAGAGCCTGTTCTCCTTTAGGTGAAGCCTTTACTTTAGGTACATCGTTTGCTGCTCCGTGGATTTCCAGAAAACTTGCGTATTTAATTCATGTGGTTGGCATGACTAAGGAACTTGCAAAGGCTTTGATTATAGATGCTGCTGCTGGTTGGGAAGATAAAGCCTATAGTCCGCAGTTGATTGGATACGGTGTGGTTCCTGTTAAAATTGACGATATTTTAAAAACTCCAAATGACGAAATTAAGTTTATGGTCAGCGGTGAGTCTGAAAAGTATAATGCCTATAATTTTAATATCCCAATTCCTGAAGATAAACAAAAACAACCTTTTGTTGCAAAGGCAACTTTATGTTATTTTCCTAAATGTTCAAGAAATCAAGGTGTAGACTACACAAACACTGAGCTAGATATTCACTTTGGTAGATTAATTTCAAATAACGGGAGTATAAAAATTGACTCAATTAATGAAAACAAGCAAGCAGATGAAGGCAAAGTGTTGTTATATGAAGGTTCTGCTCGTGCGTTGTATAGAAAATGGGACAATGTTAAACATATTCGTGAAAACATCAAAACCCCTACTGGCTTATCAAAAAAGCCAAAGAAAAAATACGGAACTGGTTTATGGGGTCTAAGCATTAAGAAGAAAGAAAGACTAAATGTGGGAGATGGTGAGAAACTTAAGTTTGGAGTTGTAATAACTTTAAAAGAAGTAAACGGTGTTAATAGAATACAGGAGTTTATACAGCAGTGTTTGTTTAGAGGTTGGATAGTTAATAAAGTAGACATTCAAAACAGTGTTGATATTTACAATAAAGCAAATGAAGAAGTAGAATTTGAATAAAAGTTCACAACCAAATTTGTTAGAAACTATTTTTCAAACCGTTAAGCAATGCATCAAAAATAATACAATATTTGATGCAAATTTCAGAGCGAAAAAATAAAATCTTTCGCTCTTTTTTATTGAAAATGAGTAGAAAAATACACACTTAAGATTAAAATGCGATAGAAAAACTAAACCAATGCATATTTATCGCCAATGATGTTAAAGAAAATAATAAAAAAGCCTTTATTGTTAGTTATATTTTTTGTAAAAAAGTTTAGGTTGTATAACTAATCATTTAAACAACCAATTGGAACAACAAGCACGCCATCTTCTCTAATGTAGCCGTATTCAGTTCCAGTAATCACTATCTTTAAAGTTGGTGGTGGTAATTGCATTTGTTGCTCTGTTTTATTTTTTTCAATTACAAGTCTTTCAATTTTGAGCAAATGTTTAGCCGCCTTATCTATTTCACTTGCTCCTAATTTAATTTCAATTAATGCGTATCTAGCGTTTTCTAAATGAAGCCGCAATCTGCTTCAAGACCGTATCGGTCTCTATAGTAAGAAATTCTTCCATTGTGAACGGATGAATAAACTATTAAGTCTCTAATTACTAAAGACTCAAATAAAAAGCCAAGAGTTTTAAAATCCCTGTCAAAATACTCAGGGTTAATACCAAGTGCTGCAACTGGCAATGACGGATCACATAAATTTCTTTTGACAGAAGAACGAATTGCAGTTTTTGAACGAATTGCTGGACACCAAGCATTAACATCATCTATAATATGTAAATTTCTAAGCGCATCTACATAACTTTCAAAAGTTTTCAAGGAAATTTCAGTGGCAGTAGTTGCATCTTTAAAAATTGTTTTACTATCAGTAAGTGTACATATATTTCTTGAATATGAACGTAAAATGTTTTCAGCGAGTACCTTGTTTCTTGAAACTCCATCTATGCTTGAAATATCTGAACTACAAGTTTGATTAAATAAATCTTTTGCTATTGATAATTTAGCAGATTTTTTTTCTAGTGCAAAACTCCTCGGCCAACCACCACGACAAATTGCAAATATTAAATCATCAATGTTTAAATCACTTTTACAACCTTCTCTTAAAATTTCTGGGTTATTAAATAATTCTATAAGTGAAATTGTTCCGTTAGATTCACCAGTTTCGCAAAGCGACATGGTATGCATTTTAAGTGTAGAAATACGCATTGTTCCTGTGTGAGGTGTTTTGACTAGTTGAGAAGTGGAACCTGTTAAAATATACATTCCAACTTTATTTTCATCGTCAATTGATTTACGAATAGCACCCCAAATTTTAGGTGCATCTTGCCACTCGTCAAATAATATCGGTTTTTCACCTTTAAGCAATTTTGAAGGAGTGGTATTTGCAACAGGTAAAATATTTTCTCTAGTGTCTTCGTCTTGAAACTCAATGATGCTTTTTGCCTTTTGTTTTGCTGTTGTGGTTTTACCACAACCTTTCGGGCCTACTATCAATGCAGCTCCAAACGCCTCTAATTTTTCTTCTAACAGTTTGTCTGTGATTCTTTTTTTATATTCCATAACTCACCATAAAAGTTATATCATCTTTCACTTCGTTTTATTGTGCTGTTTTATTTCTTTTTATTGTGGTATTTTATTTCGTATTACTGTGCAGTTTTATTTCGTTTTATTGTGCTATTTTGTTTATTTTTAATAATGTTAAAAATAAAATAATAATTCTGATTAATATGAATTTAATGTTTGAAGTCTATATTTTATACTTAAGCAATTGTTGTTTATGAAAGATAATAAAAAAATCCACATTCAGTGGATTTATTCTTAAAAATGGTAGGCCTAGCAGGATTTGAACCTACGAATGACAGAGTCAAAGTCTGTTGCCTTACCGCTTGGCTATAGGCCTGTTTCAAACACTTAATTAGTATATCAAGATAGCAAAAAATTGTCAATTAAGTGTTAATTTGGTTTAATTTTTAGTAAGCGTGTGACTTACAGTTTAACTATTTTTTAGCCTCAAAATGTATATTTTTAAACAAAGATAAACAACAAGAGAAAAACTAAAATTAGTTTAAAACTTCGGTAATTTGCACGTCGCTGTCTGGCTCTAAGGTTTGTGCTTTAATTAGTTTGTTGATTTTAACGATGTAGAGAATAAGGGCAATAATCTGAAAAATCGGAAAGATAAAACCAATTATTGAAAGAGCAAAATGTGGGTTTTCTTTATATGGATGTAATTTAACAAAAACATAGATATATAAAGATAGATTTACTAAAAACCAAACTAAGTAAGCAATGGAAACATACAGTAAAATTTTGGCCCAAGCAAGTGCGGCAATAGCAACGCCAATCCCAGTTTTACCAACAAACGCAAACTCAATATACAGTCTAATTCCAACGACAGAAAAAGAAAACAACACAGTAATTAAGCCAAAAATTAGCGAAACTATAGATAAGTTTTTAAGTTTATTTATGCTCATTTTTATCTCCTTTAACTTAAATTAAAAAAGTAAATAAATGTAGGTTAAATGGCGGAGTGAGAGGGATTTGAACCCTCGCGGCAATTTCTCGCCCTAACGCGTTAGCAGTGCGTCCTCTTCAGCCTCTTGAGTATCACTCCAGGTAAAAAGTAGTTTTTCAAAAACTACTTTTTAAATTATTACATTAAATTAAGTCTTTTTCAAGAGCCAAGCCGACCTTGCCTCTTTTTTCGTCAATCGCGACAACATAACATTTAACGATATCGCCAACTTGCACAACTTCAGACGGGTGTTTAATAAAGCGTTTTGCCATTTTAGAGATGTGAATTAGCCCGTCTTCGTGTAGTCCAATGTCTACAAACGCCCCAAAGTCTACGACATTTCTAACAGTGCCTTCAACTTCCATGCCAATAGTTAAGTCTTTAATTTCTAAAATTGTAGATTTAAGCAAAGGTTGCGGAAATGAATCTCTTGGGTCTCTAAGAGGTTGTTTTAAAGATTTGACAATGTCTTCCAAAGTATAGCGGTCTGTATTTAACTCACCAACTTCTTTAGTTAAACTAAAGTTATTTAGTTTTTCGTCAATTACTTCAACTTTACCAATATCTTGTTTTTGGATGTTAAACTTGCTCATCAAAGCCTTGGCAACTGAGTAAGACTCGGGGTGAATTGGCGTCATGTCTAGAATTTCATCGCCATCTGTAATGCGAAGAAAACCAGCGGCTTGTTCGTATACTTTGTTAGTAATATAGGCAACTTCTTTGAGTTCTTCGCGGTTTTTAAAGCCTTTTTTGCTTTGTCTCGCGTCAACTATAGATTTTGCTTGTTTTGAGTTAAGCCCAGAGACATAAGTAAGCAGGGCGGTTGACGCGGTGTTTAGGTCAACTCCGACTGAGTTAACGGCAGTTGTTACTACAAAAGAAAGCTCTGAGTTTAGTTTTTTTGGCGAAACGTCGTGTTGATATTGACCAACTCCGATAGACTTCGGGTCAATTTTAACAAGTTCAGAAAGTGGATCTTGTAGTCTTCTGGCAATGGAAGCCGCTGAACGCTCTTCAACTTGCAAGTCTGGAAACTCAGCGCGCGCAACTTCAGAGGCAGAATACACAGAAGCACCAGCTTCAGAAACTATCACGTACTTAACGTCTAGTTTAGCCTTAGTGATAACTTTTGCCACAAACTCCTCAGTTTCACGAGAAGCGGTTCCGTTTCCAATTGCTATAATTTCTACGTCGTATTTACGAATTATGGTAAGCAGGTCTTTTAGGGCCGCTACTCTTTGTTCTTCTTTAAAGAAATCATGGAAAAAAAGTTTACCAACTTCCAAAAGTTGTCCAGTTGGCGAGATCACCGCCATTTTGCAGCCAGTTCTAAAACCAGGGTCAATACCTAGCACCATTTTGCCTTTAATTGGCGGTTGTAGAAGCAGTTTTTCGACGTTTAGAGTAAACACTTTAATTGCCTGGTCTTCTGCTTTTTCGGTCAGCTCTGCTCTGATTTCTCTTTCAATTGAAGGATAAATTAAACGTTTTAAACTATCTTGAATTGCAAGTTTAAGGTGCGGAGTTGCGGTGCTTTTAGGTTTTAAAATAACTTGTTTTTCAAGATACAAAAGGATATCTGCGTTTTCGCATTCTATAGAAGCAGTAACTACTTTTTCTTTCTCAGCACGGTTAATGGCGAGAACTCTATATTCCTTTACCTTAGTGCAAGGTTCTTGAAACTCATAGTAAATCTCGTAAATACCTTTTTCGTCAACTGCATCTTTTTTCTTTCTAGAAACTAGTTGTCCGTTTGCAAAAACGTATTCTCGCATCCATTTGCGGTACTCTGCATTGTCAGAAATTTGCTCAGCGATGATGTAAAGCGCTCCTTGAATTGCCGCCTCTTTTGTTTTAACTGTCTCGTTTATGTATTTCTCGGCTTCGGGTTCAATTTCTGTATCTGGAAAGGATAAGATAAACTGAGCAAGTGGCTCAAGACCGGCTTTAATGGCTTCAGTTGCTTTAGTTTTTTTCTTTTCTTTAAATGGACGGTATAAGTCTTCAACTTCTATTAACTTAGTGCACGCTTCAATTTCGGCTTTAAGTTCAGGTGTCAGCATGCCTTTTTCGTCAATCAGTCTACAAACATCTTCTTTTCTTTGTTTTAAGTTAACTTGGTATTCGTATTCTTTGTTAATTTCGTTAATCTGTTCTTCGTCTAGGTTACCAGTAACTTCTTTTCGGTATCTGGCGATAAAAGGAATAGTGCCACCTTCTTCAAGCAAAGCCAGAGTTGCTTTAACTTGGCTTTCTTTAATTGCCAGTGAGTCGGCGATTTGTTTAATAATTTCTGCGTTCATTTATATTTTCCTTTGATTTTAAAAAGTAGTTTTTATTTTTTAGGGTCTTTGTGGGTATTTAAGATGTTGTAGATGTCTTTGAAGTTATTTGCACGCATTTGTTTTTCAAAATCACCCTCTGGTGTGCTTTGGAAAAACATTGGCACTTTGACGTCTTCTTTGTGGGTAATTGAACCGTCTGGGTTCTTGTAGTCTGGGAAGTTTGCGATGTCCATAAACTTATTTTCTTCAGAATCTGGAATATTTACACCTAAAATCAAAACGTCGCCTTTTAGTTTTTTAATTAACTTACGAAGTGACTTTGAGTATCTAGTGTAAGAACGTTCTTTTTGGTCGTAAAACAAAATATAGATGTAGCGTTTTGATGTGAAGTCTATGTTGTTGTTACCTGAGAACTTAAGTGAAGACAAGGCTACGCCTTTTTTCTTGGCCATGATAGTTTCAAAGTCGCCGGTAGTAATAGTGGTAATGTCGTCAAGTGGTTTGCGACGGTTGTCGTAGTCGTATTTAATTCCGTAGTAAATACCAAAACCAGCAGACAAAAGAATTGTCAAGGCAGAAAAAACAATAATTATCCAAATAATGATTTGTTCTGCTTTAGAATAGGGTTTTTTAGGTTTTCTTTTTTTCTTTGAAGTAGTAACTTCGCTAGTTTGTAAATCTGGGTTAATTATATCCATTTTTAGTACCTCAATACTCGTTAATTATACCACATTTTCGTGCTTTGAATTGTTTTCATAACCTGGATAAAAGGGCTTTATTTAGCCATTTACAGTTTATTTTTAGATGTTTTTAAAATAATTTTGGGTTTTTAATTGAAATTGTTTAAAGAAAAGTTTTAATAATGCTAAAAAGGTATACACGCGTGTGTATACCTTTTTATTTTGAGTAGAATTTAAACTAAATTACCATTTATCGTTGATGTTGTCAGGTAAGTTAATAGCAGGTACATCTACACCCATTGCAACCATTTCAAATTCAGCTACAATATTAAACGATATAAGAACTGAAAAAGCAGTTTGAACTTTAAATTTACGTAAATACTGTTTATCGCCTTCAGGCATAGTGATTAGTTTAATAACAATATCACTCGTGGTAATTGGCGATGGCAATTTACCTTTTACGATATCTTTATCAACAGTAAACTCATAATCATAACTGTTTGATGATTCTGTTTTACCCGCAACTATTTTTTTAACTAGTTTAGCAATATCTAAATTATCAAGCGGTCCGCGTTTAACTAATCTAGGTCTGTTAAATCCTCTAACTGGAGTAGGTTTTGTTTGACCATTCCATAGTTGGTCGTCTGCGTAAATCATCGTTAAGATATAGGCAAATAAGTTAGCCTTCATTTCAGACTCAGTGAACTCGTAATACTTAGTTACTTCAGGTCCATATTTTTTACTTGGTAAAAAAGTACCAACCCAAGTTACTTCTTTAGTTTTAGTTCTTAAGTATCCACGACCGTTTTTCATATAAAAATGAACAGAAATATTACCTTTGTTAACTTGATTTACTTGACCAAATGCTTTGGCACCAGTGTAATCCATATCAAATGTAAGTTCAATTTGTGTACCATTAGGATCAGCAAAATTCATTTTAAGGTCAACATTTTTGATATTCAAACCTACACCAAACACTTTATTTGAAGTAATTTGCCCTTTAATGTGGTATTGCTTTTTGTCAATGGTGTTCATTACTGCGTCTACAAATATATCAAAGTGTTTAAACTCTTTTTCTGTGAAATCCGCTTCGTTTGGCACAGTGATTTCTGTGTAGTCGGTTTGTTCAAAAACAGCCTGCTCAATTTTGTTTTCCTTAAGTTGAACGTTAGCGATTTGCAGTTTCGCAAAACGAATATCTGTAAACTCAAGGTCAAAAGTACCACTAATCTCGCCGTAATTAACGCTAGCGCGGACATTAGTTTTAGTAAAGTCAATCTCAGTTAGAATTTCAAATAAGTCTGTAGCGTTTTCAGGTTTAGTTAACCCTCTTTGGAAACGGCTGTAGATAGGTGAGTTTAAGTAGGTAAGTCTTGTGGCTAAGTTTAGTCCAAGAATTTCTTTTAAGTTTTCTGGGTTATTGAAATACTTAAGGGCTTTTTCAAGAGCCTCGGCGCTGCCACCAAAAGTACCAATTAAACGGTATCCTGAGCGAATAAACTCATCTTGTGAAATTTTGACGCGAAGGCCGTTGACATCCAGGTAAATGTAGCCATTTAAGAAAGTAATTCTACCTTTGTAGTCTTTGCCGTCGTATTTTGCTTCAAAGTTCACGTCTAAGTCAAAGGTATTGCCTTTTGAGTTGATGGTAAGTGAGCCTTTTGAAACCTCTAAGGCCTTGCCATTTAGTTCAAAGGTGCCGGCGAAGTTAAAGGTTTTTTGAGGGGCTTTTAACGTAGACTTGATTTTTTCAACATTTGCAAACAAATCAAGAATGTCTTGGTAAGTCTTCCATTCGTGTTCTGGAACTGAACCAAGGTCTTCGGTGGCCGCTGGAGTAACAGTGGCCTGAACTAAGTTTTTATAAGTAATGTCTGCCTTGCGGTCAAGTAAGTTAGCGCGAACATTTAGATCGCCGTATCCCAAATTTAGTTCGCTGTTAGTTAAAGAAAACTGAGTTAGTAGATTAAAGATGTTTTCAGCATTGGCTAGTTTCAGTAAGTCTGGTGCTTTTTTAATGATTTGAGTAAGTTCTTCGACTGAAAGTTTGAATTTCAGTTTTTCAGTTTCAAAGTATAAATACTTCTTATCGTAGTAAACTGTGGCTTTTAGGTATTTGTCTTTGAATTTAAGGTAAGTTTCCAGTTTGGCCAGAACCTCGCCTTTAAGCGAAAGTTTACCCGAAAAGTCAGCTCCCATTTCGCCGCTTTGAGTCTTGCCGTAAATTTCATAGGTTTGCGCGTATAGTTTAAGTAAGTTTAAAAATGTTTCGGTGTCGGCGTATTGAACTGCCGGAACTACGCCTGTATTTTGTTTTGTTGACTTAGTTAAAGTAGCCTGTAGTCCTAAATCTGGCAGAGTTAGTCTGATTTCTTTTTTAGTAAGGTCAACTTCAGCGGATAACTTAATTCCGTTAATTGAGAAGTTAGAAAGGGTGATTTTATCTTTGGTGAAAGAAAGTGCGGCAATTAGGTCTGTGTAGACAGATAAGTACTTAATTAAATCAGCTTTACTTGAAAGTCCAAGTAGCGGTTTTAAATCAGCAAATATTTTTTGAATTTCTGCCTGCAGACGGCTGATGTCGGCAAAAGGTATTTTTAAGTTTAGTTTTTGAGTTAAAGCGTATAGAGTGCGTTCAGAAATGTATAAGTTATTTAGTTCAAGGAAGTAAGATTTTTCGCCAATCTTAAACTCAACTTTACCAGAACCCGCAAAGTTAACTTTAGATTTAAGGTCAACGTTTCCGCTGAGTTCTCCTTTAAACTTAGCTGTATCTGTCGTTGTGGCTTTCAGTTCATAGGTTGAAGAAAATAAATCAAAAACTTTTTCAACAAACGAACGGTCTAGCCACTCAATGCCTTCAGGTACATCTTTAGTTTCTGCGTTTTCTTGTTTAGTTAAAGTTAAGTCAAGCATACTGCCGTATTTAACTTTAAGAGCTTTCGCAGTCAAATCTGCTTTGACTTCTAAGTTTTTAAGTATACCTTCTGTAAATTCAGCTACAATGCTGGTTTGACTAAACTCAAAAGTACCTGCAATCACTGCTTTAATTAAGTCTTGAGTCAGTCCTACTGTAATTCCTGAAAACATATCTTTGAGTTTTTGGCCTTCAGAAATTAGGGCTTGAATGTCTTGCAGGCTCAATTTCAGGTTAACTTTTTCGTTTTGCAGATAGAAAAACTCTTTGTCGTAAAGTAGACGGAAGGTTTGTTGAATATCTCTGTAAATTAGTTTTAACTCAAGGTCCAAAATAGTTTTGTGAGTGAAGTTTAGGGCACCCTTGATTTCTACTTTTAGGTTCTCACCGTTTACAGGTAAGTTAAACTCACCGTTTACGCTGTAGCCAGTTGCGACTAGGTCTGCTGTTTTTTCAAAAAACTCACGACCTAAAAACTGAGTTGTTGCGTTTGGCTGATATAAGTTAAGTTTTTTATCAGTTTTCTTTAAAGTTAAGTTTAAGTTAAGTGGACTTGCAGAAAGTAAAAGTGCTTTTTCTTGGAATTTAAAACGCAGAGAAACATTAGTGATTTGTTCAATTCCAAATGCTTTCTTTAAGTCAAAGTCTAGACCTTCTTTAGAAATATTTAGTGCATCTAAGATTTTTGTAAGCTCTAGTTTTGGCGCTAAATAAGTTTGACTTGAGTTATTTAGACTTACGTTTCTTATAGAGATACCACTTGCTTTTTCAATGGCTTTTTGAATTGCCGTGATAATCGCTGTAATTTCGCTGTAGGCGACTTTTAAGTTGAGGGTTGGGTATTCTTTTGAAAGCAGGTAGATTTGCTTGTCTTGAATGTGTAGTTCAAAGTTTAGGTTAACAGGACTTCCAAGTTGAGGGTGTGTGAACTTCACGCCTAAGTCTGCTTTAAGTAGATGTTTTGAAGTTAAGTCAACTTGTGTGTTTTTTACACTTAAGCCTAGTTTTGCGTCTTTACCTAAGTATTTTTCTGCAAGTTCTTTTGGAAGTGAGTAGTTAACGTCTTCAAGAGTATAGCGAGTTGAGTAAAGTTCAGCGATCTTTAAAATATCGTTGGCAGTTAAGACATTTGGATTTTTCTCAAACTCAGCGATTTTTTCGTTGGCTCTTTCGCCAACTTCGCTAAACTCAGTTGGAGTTAAGGTTAAGTGTAGATTAAAGTTTGAAATAGTTAAGTTAATTGCTTTGGTTTTGCGGTTGAAGTAAATTTTGCCTTCGTATTCTGCGTATTTAGCCGCTAAAGTAATCTCTTCTTTGGCAATAGTTAATGATTGAATTACAAACTTAGAAATCAGCGCTTGAATGTTTGAGTTTGCACTGTTTTGTAGTTGGAAGTTATTGAAGTTAATTTCGCCTTGACTTTTGATCAGTTCTGTGATTTTTGCAATCAAACTACCAATTTCTTCAATTGATACTTTAGCGTTTAGTTTTGCTGATTTTAAATAAACTGTGTTTTTAGAAAAATACAGTTCAAAACTATAGACTAAATCTTTAAACTTAGCCTCGGCGTAAAGTACAGCCTCTACATCTTGGAAGTTGTTGTTAACAGAAACATAGCCTTTGTGAATTGTTAAGTTGACTCCGTTAATCTCGGCGCTGCCAGTAACGCTGTGAGGTTTAGTCATTACGCGTTCTTTGATTTTGTTTACCTCAGAAATGTCAAGAGGTAGTTTAGCACCAGGTTGAACTTCAGTTTTTGAGTTAAGGTCAGCAAGCGGAAGGTCAATGTATTCGTTTTCGTTAATCTCAAAAATGTTTGCGTTAAACTGAGGGTCTGCGTTCAAATAACCTGTGATGTTAAAGTTAAACGCAGTCAGTTTAAATGTAAGTAGTTTGGCTTCGTCTTGGGTTGGGTAGTTTAACTCAAATTCAAGTGACTTAATTAAAGATTTAACCAGTGGCATTTTGTCAATGGTTTTAGCAATACTTTGCAGAGTTGCAAATGGGTTTGTAAAATCTAGATTAAGTTCAGATAAGTCAATGCCGAAGTTATTTAAGTTAAAACCACCAATTTCGCCTTTTAGACGAGACATTTCAAAAACTTTGTGCATGAGTTCACTAAAGTCTTTAACGTTGGCCTTTAAATTGTAGCCGTTTGCTTTAGCGTAGACTTGGTTGCCTATGATAGAAATGTCGGCAAGCACTTGACCTGCTTTCATAATTTTGGCATTTAAATAAAGTGTGTTGTCTTTGTATAGTAGATTTAACTGAATATTAAAGTCAGCAAAAGAAACGCTGGCCTGGAATTTACCGCTTTCAAGAACTTTTAGGAGTTTTTCAAGGGCAACTTTGCTAAAACGGTTAATTTGTTTGCCGTTTTGGTCTTCTGGTGACACTAAATAAGGAGTTTCGTTTTGGTATGAGCTTAAAGTCATGGCAAAACGATTGTCTTTTGACTTAAAAGAAGTAGAAAGATTGCCACTCGCCTGATCCACGGTTAAGTTAGTCAAAACTTGAGTAATTATTTCGTTTAAGTCAAAACCACCAGGTAAGTATTTAGAAAGGATTGCGCGGATTTGTGGGGCTAGTTCTTTTAAGTCAGCATGCGCAAAATATTGCACATTTTTGCGTTTATTTGGCCCAAACTCAACGTATAGTCCACGGTTATCTATGTAAATACGGCCAAGTTTTGGAATAGAAATTGAAATCTTTCCTTTAAGCAAGTCAACAGCAACTTTGATTTCTGAGTCTGCGTCAGTTTTCGTAATTGAGTTTAAGGCGTAGTTTAAAGTAAAAGAAATTGTACCGCGTGGATTTAAATCTGGGTCTTTAAAGTATTTTTGTAAAAACTCAGTTAAATCAAGTTCATTAACCGGTGCTTTTGGACTAGGAAGTTTAGTGCCTGGTCTATGAGTTAAAGCAAAGGCTGTTTTGCTTTGGTCAAAAGCAACACGACCATCTTCTACTTTTAAGTTGTCTTTCGCTAACTTTAAGTCAAGGAAACTAAATAAATGTTCTGCGGTTTTAACTAAATTAGTAAAGTCAATTAAGTTGATTAACTCCTCTAGGCTATTTTTAGTTAAGTCAACACCGAAAAACTCTTTGAAAATTTTGTTTAAATCAAAAGTTAAAGAACGCGATTTAAAGTGCATTGTTAGTTTATTTTCAACAATGTCAAAAGGGATGTTGTAGTTTTTGCCAAAAGCAGTTAGGCTAAGTTCACCGCTTGCAGAGATAGATGTTTTGTTGTTAAACGAAACTAAAGCGTTGACAGTCAAACTTGAGTTGGCGTTGATTTCTTTAGATAAGTTAAACTCAAAAGTATCGCTAAAGATTTTTTTAAGTTGCTGAGTGGCAGCATCAAAATCAGTTTTGTCTTCAGAAAACTCAGGGTTTGCTGGTTTTTCTGCGCGTTTAAAGTTAAGTTCTAGAGTTTTTCCGTTAGTCTCTTGTTTGGCATTAAACTCAACTAACTCTTTGGTGTCTTTGTTGATGTAGAAAGTTAAATTTATACCTTTGGCTTTAGTTTCAAGTACAGTGTAGGCACCGATGTTTTTAGGTTTTGTGAAGTTTTGGTTAAGTTCACCAATAATTTCCTGCAGATTAGGTAGATTTAAGAAATTACCTTTATTAAATAGTTTGCCAATTAACTCAACAATAGTGTCGGCTTCACCTGTGTAGGTTTGGCCAAGCATTGAAAAGGTATATTTTTTGTTTTCAAAGTGTAAATTAAATAATCTAGACTCAATTTTTAAAATTGCGGGGTCTTTTGAAAAAGTTGCGGTAAACTCAAGGACTTGACCGTTGACGTTTAGTGAACCTGTGAAGTTACCTGATTTTACTTTTGAAAAAGCGTCTATTAAAAGATCGGTTGCATCTGGCTTTGTCTCTGTGTTTTCGCCGTGTTTACGAAAGTCTTTGTGAAAGAAGTTATGGAAATCTTCAGTTTGGACTTTTTCTTTTTTGTAGGTAAAAGTTTGCGTCATGGTTGCCGCAAAATCAGAAGATATGCCTTTAACGGTTAAGTTATACTCTTCGTTTGAAACAGTTTTTAAAACTTCCCAGCGGTCATTCATGGTTACGTCTAAAGTAAATGATTTAAAAGTTGGGTAGTACGGAGTTTGAGCCATTTCTCTGACTTCAACTGCGTATTTACCGGTTGCGGAAAGTTTGCCAAGACCGCTTGGTTTGTTTAAGTCTTCGTCTACCACAAAATCAACACGGTAAGTAGTTTCACCATTTGCTTGGTTGATTAACTCTACTTTTTTAATGGTTTTACGAGAAAGAATTTGTTGAGTGAAGTCTTTTAAGTCAGAGCCTAAGATGTTTTCAGTAAAATCGGCTTCAGTAAAAGGAGCGTCTGACCCTTTGTATTGACGCCAAACTGGTTTGGCAAAGTCACCATTTTCAAAATTAGCGAGTTCTTTAACAAAGTACTGCGCACCTCGGGGCGACTCGTTTCTAAAAACATAGAGACCAGGACTAGCAAACGTGCCTTTTGAGTATTGTTTATTTGCCAAATGTGCAGTGTCGTATTGACGAATTGCTTTAATTTTTTGAGTAGTTGAACCAAAAGAACCAAAGTAAGCGGTAGCCTGTCCGTTGGTTTCACTTTGGAAATGACTTTGGTTTCTAAAAACTTTGGCTGCGATTAAAATGTTTTTTAAGTGATCTTTTTCGTCAATTGGTTTAGTGCCATCGTTTGGTCGGTCTACGTATTCGTTATTGATGTTGAGCTTTGGTTTTGTATGGTTTGGTTTTTGTCCCAACGACAAAAAAGCCATCAAGGCAACGATAATTGAGCCTAAAAATAAAGCAAATAAAGCACTCGTGGTTTTTACAGGACGAGTGTAGGGTTTAGTTGAGTAAGGTTGTGCAAATTGCTTTTTAGCTCTAAATTGACGGGGTTTTTGGGGAGTAGTTAAGTTAGTGTCAGTTTCTTCGTATTTAATAAAATCTTTTTTCATAAAGTAAAACTCCTTTTTGAAAAGTTCTCACTTTTGTTTGTGTATTTAAATAAATTTATTTATGTAGAAGATATTTAATGAGAAATATATTTATATGTAGTTCAAAAAGTGCTTACATAATTATACCCCACCTATAAAAAAAGACATTTTTTAACTGTAAATGTAGTCCTATATATAAATATATAGAGTAATTTTAGATGTTTTTGGCTAATTTTCGCATAAATATATGAAAAAGACCCTTAAGGTTATTATTCCTTAAAGGTCTTGGAGGTCCAGCTAAAAGTTTATAGAACCTTTTAAAAATTTAAATGTGTTTATTTTATGTAGATACTTCATTATTACTGTTGTTCAATAAATAAGTATCTGAGTTATTAGGAGTTAGAAAGACTGATGGCGAGAAAGATGTTTGTACAAAACTCTACTAATAGCGCACTACAAGTGGTCAACAGACTACCTAATGCAAACTACTACACCTAAAACGCTGTTCACATTGATATTCGCCAAGTTGCCATTGTGGTGAATTAAGCGCGTGATTGGGTCAGAGCTAGAATATTGCGCACCGAGCCACCAGTACAGTTCATAATTTCCATGGTAGTAAGGATGATTAGATACACTCGGATAAGCCTGTAAATTGATACCACGATAAATAGGTTTTTGACCATAATACTGGAATAAAATAGCTTTAGCGTAATCTGTAGATTGTCGCCTTAATTTAAAATAAACATTATTATTTGCATCTAAAATAGGTTTAACTGAAAAATCACCGTCGTCGTAAGTAGGCATATAAGTAGTAGTCTTCAAAATTTTGCCTATTTCTTCAACCAT
>CAUUIA010000006.1:0-27739 GCA_963545195.1 uncultured Acholeplasmataceae bacterium | reverse complement strand
ATACTCTGTTTGAAAAGGAGTGATTTTACATATGAAAATCAAAAAAATCTTAATGTGTTTACTGCTTCCAGCATTATTATTGACTTTAGTTGCATGTGGTGGCGACAAACCTGCACCAGTACCTTCACCTACTCCAATGCCAGCACCAGCACCAAAACCTACGCCAAATCCAGATGAAACACCAAAACCTAAAGTTGAATACAGCGTGAAGTTCTTAGACGGACAGACACTTCTTGCTGACAAGACAGTTGAAAAAAATAAAACAGTTGACCTACCTGCAAACCCTGTAAAAGAAGGACATGAGTTTAAAGGCTGGTATTTAGACAAAGCATTTTCTCAACAATTTGTACCAACTCAAAAAGTTACTAGCAATTTAAATATTTACGCTAAGTTTACCCCACTTAAATACAATGTAGACTTCTTTGATGGCACAAATAAAATTGCCAATAGAGTAATTGAATACAACCAAACAATTCAACTGCCAGATGCTCCAAAGAAAGATGGATACAACTTCGTAGGTTGGTTTCAAGACAGCGAACTTACCAAAAAACTAGATTTAAACACTAAAGTTACTAAAGACACTAAAATCTACGCAAAATACCTAACAGATTTAGAGTATTTCTTAGAGGCTAGAACTAACACAGTTGAAAAAGATACTTTTAAATACAACTATAGTCTTTCTTTTACTAATGTTTTTCAACACAAACTTGGAAATGTTCCGCTACCAGGTGCTTTCTTTAACGGAACTACTTACTATAACCGCAACAACAGCATTTCTTACTTAAGAGACGAAATCACAAGTGGTGTTTTACTTAAAGACCAACACAACTATCATTTCTTAAAAGATGGAAATCTACATAAAGTAGCCTACAAACACAACAATAAAACTAACAAAGACACAGATCCAAATGAAACTATTAAAGAAAACTTTAAAGATCCGTACGAATACTCAATTTACGCAAAAGCCTTGTTTAAATATGCTAAAGATAAAATCAGCACTGCTACTAAAAAAGGTTCAATTTATGAACTTACCTTTACAGAAAGTCAAATTGATTTAATTAAAGAATTCTTGATTTCACATGGACAAGATAAAGTAGCTGGTAAACTTAAACAAGAAAACATCCGCGAAATTAAAGTTAGTGTGGAAATTGATGCGCAAACCCACACCATTTCTAAGTTCAGATATAGTTTTGAGTTTGCACAAGATTTTGAACATAAAATTCTTGGCAAAACCGTAAAAGGCACTTTAGTTTCTAAATTAAACTACGAACTTACATTTGACAAATCATTCAACGGAGAAATTCCGCTTGACAGCAATGTTAAACCTTTTGTTAAATAGGTAAAAAACTTTTAACTTTTTTAAATAGGCCACTTACAAACTTATTTTTTTGAAAAAAATAAGCGCTAATGTGGCTTTTTTTCATACACAAACCTGGCAATAAAGCCATTTGATTTTACAAAAAAATTAGTTTAGATTATTATTGCGTTTTTTTTGACTATGTGATATTATTATAAAAATACCCAAAAGGAGGAGTAAAAAAATGAAAAAAATCTTACTTATTGTTGTCTCACTTTTTGCATTACTGGTATTGGCTTCATGTGGTGTTGGCGAAAAACAACTTACCAACGGTGGAGTTCAAACTAAATCAGTTGAAAAAGGCGGCAAGCGTGTAGTTGAAAAACTAGACGAAAACAAATTTAAACCTCAGACAAACGAAAGATTGCGTTTTGAAGGTTGGTTTAAATCAGCGCGTGGACGTTGGTGGGGCGAACAAAACCCGATTAAATTTCCACTTGAGTTAAAATCAGGCGAAAAAGACCCGATTCTTTACCCAGTTTTCCGTCCACTTGATTCAAAAACTCACAAGTGGTCTAAAGCAGAGACTTACCGTTCTGGGGTAACTATGTCTACTGAGCCTATTTTAAACCCGTTAACTTATACACAAAACTACGAAAATGCTTTCATGAATATGCTTTCAACCTTTCTTTACGAAAGAGACATTGACTGGGACAAGGCAATTAAAGACAAAATTGCTGACCACGTTGGTGATTTTTCTAAAATCCAAGGTTCAGCGATTAATAAGTTTGTCACAAAATACGAACTAAGAGGCGCAACTTCTTACCCAACTATTCAAGATGGCGAGTTTGAAGGAAGAGATGGAACACACGCCGGTAAATTCAATGAAAACATCGCGTCTACACAAAAAGGAAAAAGATACCGCATTACTTTAAACCCAAGCATTAAATGGGAAGATGGAACTCCAGTTACTGCGCACGACTATGTGTATTCATATCTGCAATACATTGACCCAGTTCAATTAAACTCACGTTCAAACGGTATGTATCCATCTGGTAGTAGAAAAAGCGGTGTTGCTATTGTCAATGCTCGTAAATACTTCTCACAAGGCCAAATTATTGGTGCAAAAGACAAAGACGGTAAATACATTGACAAAGAATCTAAATTTGACTTTAGCGAAAAGATTTTAACTAAGTTAACAACTAGCAAGGCTACTAAAATAGAAATCAAAGTTGGTACAGTTAACTATGAATTAACTTTACCTGTAAACACAACAGTTTGGGAAGGCTCACAAACTACTTCTGGACTAGTTAACAATACTACTTTAACTGAAGAACAAGTTAAAGGTCTATTTAGTCAAATCATCAACAGTATGATTCAAAAAAACGATGAACTTTACGGTGCTATTGTATCTGCAATTAGACAAGGTAAAAAAGCCGAGGCTTTTGCTGCACTTACCAAAGCCTTAATAGATGCGGCAATACTACCTTCAGTTTCTAAAAATGAATATTATGTAGGTAAAGAAGGCGATAAGTTCCCTGAAGTTAAAAAAGAAGATGTTGGAATTCGTGCAATTGATGACTACACTCTTGAAATTGAATACGAAAAAGAAGTTACAGTTAAAGATGTATTTAGTGACTTTGGTCAATTTAAACTAGTTAACAAAAAAGCCTACGAGGCATCTTTAGACAAAGATGGTAAAAACTCAACTTACGGAACTGAGAAAAACCACCCAGTTAGCTACGGTACTTTTACAATTTCAGACTGGGCACCTGGCAAATACTTAAGATTCAACAAAAACTTTGCACACGAATACGCTTGGACTACTAACTACAAGTCAGTTCAATATACTTACTTTGCTAAGGAAAATGATTTTTTAAATGCTTTCAAACAAGGTGAAATTGATAACTTAAGCATCAGAAAAGACTACTATAAAGAAAGATATTCTGAAGAAAAAGTTAAACAAGGTTTAATTAGAAAATCAATAACTGGTGCACCAACTATTATGGTTCCAAACCCACTAACTGATACAAAAGACGAATATGTTAAGAAACTAATTAAAAATGTAAACTTTAGAAAAGCGCTTTATATGGCGGTTAACCGCGAAGGTCTAAAAGGAATTCACCCAACTTCTGACCCAATTTACGCACCAGTTCCGGCCAACGCTACTCAGTTTGACACAGACGAACTTTACTATGTTCAAAGACCTCAATACAAAGCCTTGCTTGAAAAATCAGGAATTGGCTCTGGATATGATCCGGTTAAGGCAAAAGAACTTTACGAAAAAGCCTTAAAAGAAGTAGGTGTGCCTGAAAACCACAAAATGACTTTCCGTCTATCTGCGCCAGACATTGAATACTTAGAACGTGCATCTAAATACATCAAAGAAACCTTTGAACGCACTTTTAAAAACATCACCATAGACGTTAAGTTAGAAAAAGACAACGACAATACAATTGTTACTAACCAATTTGAACTACAAATCACTGCAGTTGGTGGTACAAACGCAACTAACTTATCTGTTATGAACCCGCTATTTATGTTCTTCTTTAGATCTGAACTTAGTGCAAAATTTGGTATTGCTGATCTTGCTGATTTTGGTGAAAACTTCGATGATCAAAAATACTGGGTACAACCTGAAGACAAAATTGACCTTACTGCAACTTATAGATTCCTGCAAGAACTTGAGGCTCAAGGCAAAATCAACAAAGAAACAGACGGCGGAACTCTGTGGCCACTTTACGAAACTCTAAAGAAAAACAACGGCTACTTTGTAGGTAACTTACGCCAAGTTGTTGAGTTCGGTATTAAATGTCAAACTGTTTGGGCAGGTTCTGCTCCACAATACCCAGGTGAAGTTGAAGACCGCAACCGTTTAGTTGATGCTTTCTTAAAAATTTACTTCCAAACTTTCACTCAAATCCCGCTATTTAACAACGTATCTTACTTAGAACTTTCACAACGCGTAATTTCTCCTCGCATCAAAGTTGAACACAACATCTTTGGCTTTGGTCAACAAAGATACTCACACCTAAACACCGACCCAGACTGGAAAAATTTAACTCCAGCAGACTATGGTTGGACTAACCCTAAATAGATAAAAAACTCACCTATTTATTTATATAAATAGACGCAAAATGCTATAATGTTTTAAACACATTTAAGCAAAAACTACTAAAAAAAGATAGAAAACCGCTTTAAAACGTGTGTTTTCTATCTTTTTTATATCAAACACACACATAAACGAAAGGAACTTGCCGATGCTAAAATACTTCTCAAAAAGATTCGGACTAATGTTAATTACTTTTGCAATTGTAATTTTTATCTTCTTTGCCTTCATTCACATGTTGCCAGACTACAACAAGTCTTTGGGCAACGACCCGCTTTACGACATAATTCGTGAGCGAGAAGGCCTAGATAAACCAATCATTGTTCAGTTTTTTTATTGGCTTAGAAATATTTTTACACACGGCGACTTTGGTTTCTCTGCGCATAAACGCCAATCTGCGGGTTCTGTGGTTTTCTCAAAAATCCCAAATACTTTGGCGTTCCAAATCGTGCCGTATCTAATTACTGTACCACTTGGTATTATGCTTGGAGTAGTTGCCGCACTTTATAAAAACAAAACTGCCGACAATGTCATATCTGTCGGTATTATGGTGTTAATTTCTATTCCTACTTTCGTTTTAGCCGTCGTATTTCAGTTAATTTTCTACTGGAAATTACACTGGGCGCCAAGTCTTGGTGTTGCTTCGTCAAGTGAGTTTAAGGCCAATGCTCTTTACGGTATTTCTACCTACATCATGCCAACGGTCGTAATGGTGTTTGGCGGAATCGCTGGCTGGGCTCGCTCAATTCGTGCAGAACTAACAGAGCAACTTACTCAAGACTACATGCTCTTGGCTCGCTCAAAAGGTTTATCTAAAAGACAAGCGGTGTATAGACACGCTCTTAAAAATGCTTTAGTGCCTTTCGCGCCTGCAATTTTTTTAGGTTTCCTTGGTCTGATTTCCGGATCTATTATTCTTGAAACTATTTTTAAAGTAGATGGAGTTGGCAAAGTTTATTTAACTGCCTTTAGTCAAAAAGACTACCCAGTGCTTTTACTAAACATGGTGTTTTTTGAGTTTTTAGGCTTAATTACCTCGATATTAGCAGACATGAGTTACACAATTTTAGACCCACGTGTCAGAATTGGAAGTGGTAAATAATTATGCAAGACCTAGATAGAAGTAAATTTGTTTTAATTAACGAAGATAAAGAAATTAAAGACAAACCGCTTGAAACTAAGCGAGTTGGCTACTACAAAGATGCCTGGAACCGCTTTAAGAAAAACAAAATGTCGTTAACTGCTTTCATTATCATTTGCATTTTGATGTTTTTTGTGGTTTTTGGCCCAATTTTAAAAAACTACAAAGAACCTAGCCGTCTTGAGTTTAAAAATGATTTAAGTTATTTGCCACCTAGAATTCCGGGTATATTTTCCGGAACTCGCTTTACAGAACTGCCACGTGAGTTTATTGAAAAAGCCAAGGCTCATCCTAAATACAACAATATGTTTTTGTCCGATACCAGCAAAAAGTACATGGACGAAGTGCATAAAAAAACTCCAAGCGCAAATATTCCGGTAAAAGTTGATCAGTATAAGTTTCTAGATTTTACCAAATCTTATTTTGGAACTGACTTAAAGCCCAACTACTATACTTTTACGAAAGCAGAGTTTCAAAATTTACTTAAACGCAATTTAGTTACCGCAATTCACGAAGTAGACTATCAAAAAGACATTTATAAAGTTTCGGTTAAATTTTTTGAAACCGCGCTTGGCCAAACTGTAGATCAGGTTAACTTCTGGTTTGGCACAATTGGTACTGGCGAAGACTTGTACACTCAACTTTGGCAAGGTGCACGAATTTCTTTTATGGTCGCGCTAGCCGTGATTTCGGTAAACGCTTTAATCGGGCTTACAGTTGGTGCGATTTCTGGTTATTACGGCGGAACTTTTGACTTGCTGTTTGACCGTTTTGTAGAAATCCTTTCAGGTATTCCTTTTATCGCAGTTTTAACACTACTGGTAATTAAATATGGTACAACTTTCCCAGTAATTATTTTTGCCTTTACAATTACCGGATGGATTGGCTACTATTCAATGGCCAGAATGCAGTTTTACCGCTTTAAAAACCGTGAGTATATCTTGGCTGCTCGCACACTTGGTGCGTCAGACGCGCGTATTATGTTTAGACACATTTTTCCAAATGCGATTGGCTACATGGTAACGTCTTTTGCGCTAGCCCTGCCTTCGTTTATTTTTTCAGAGGCTTCGTTTGCCTACCTTGGAATTTTGAAATATGGCAACACAATATCAGTAGGTCAACTCCTTGAGCAAGGTCAAAGCGTGATGCAATCACAACCACATGTGCTGGTGTTCCCGGCTATTTACATTTCTATCTTAATGATTACCTTTAACTTATTTGGCAACGGTTTAAGAGATGCATTTAACCCAAGTTTAAGAGGTGTTGAATAATGGCTATTTTAAATAAAGACAAAAAAGTTATTCTGTCAGTTGAAGATTTAAAAATTTCTTTTAAAACGCAATTTGGTATTCTTCAAGCCATCAATGGTGTTTCTTTTGACTTGCAAAAAGGCGAGACTTTGGCGATAGTTGGTGAGTCTGGTTCTGGAAAGTCTGTAACCTCAAAAGCCTTAATGGGGCTATTGGCCGGCAACGCAATTGTGGAAAACGGCAAAGTTTTATACGCAAACCGCGATTTACTTAAAGTAAAAGAAGAGACTTTTCATGAAATCAGAGGCTCTAAAATATCAATGATTTTTCAAGACCCAATGAGTTCACTCAATCCGATTGTCAAAATCGGCAAGCAAATCACCGAAACTTTAGTTTTTAAACTAGGTATGAATAAAGTTTTGGCCAAAAAACGCGCAATTGAACTGATGCGAGAAGTCGGAATTCCGGAGCCTGAAAAAAGATATCACCAATATCCTTTTCAGTTTTCAGGTGGGATGCGCCAGCGTATTGTTATTGCAATTGCACTTGCTAACAACGCAGAAATTTTGATTTGCGACGAGCCAACTACAGCCTTAGATGTTACAATTCAGTCGCAAATTCTTGAGTTAATTCAAAAACTCAAAGAAGAGCGCAATCTTTCTATTATTTTTATTACCCACGACCTTGGGGTTGTTGCCAATATCGCTGACCGCATAGCTGTGATGTATGCGGGTAAAATTGTAGAAATCGGGACAACCGACGAGATTTTTTATGACCCTAGACACCCCTATACCTGGGCTTTGCTTTCTTCAATGCCGTCGCTGGCTACTTCTGAAAAACTAGACGCAATTGGGGGAACTCCGCCTAACTTAACTCAAAAAATTAAAGGAGACGCTTTTGCGCCGAGAAATAAATACGCAATGCAAATAGACCTTGAGCAAGCACCTCCAATGTTTAAAGTCACAGATACTCACTATGCCGCGACTTGGTTGCTTCATCCAAATGCGCCTAAAGTAACTCCACCAAAAGCAGTTTTAGAAATCAAAAAAAAGAGAGGTAAAGTTCATGAAGCATAAAGTTGATTACGCAAACACTCCTCTTTTACACGTTGAAAACTTAAAACAACACTTTAAAGTCGGAGTTGGCAAAAACCGACTTAAAGTCAAGGCCGTAGACGGCGTTTCTTTTGATGTTTTTAAAGGTGAAGTATTTGGTTTAGTTGGTGAGTCTGGTTGTGGAAAAACCACAACTGGCCGCACAATTATTAGACTATATAAACCTTCTGATGGGCGCGTAGTTTTAGGCGGGCAAACTATAGTTGCTGGAGTTGGCGATTTAGTTTCTAAACTAAAAAAGGCAAAACGCCAATATAAAACAACTCTACTTAACTCAGTTTTTCCCAAAACTAAAGAGGCTGCTTTAAGATTTAGTGAGTTTCAAGAAAATTACCTGGCAGATAAGGCAAAAATTCATAAATTTCGCCAAGACTTAAAGGCTGAGTTTTTAGCAGAACGCGAAAAAAGTCTACTTTATAAAAACAAGATTTTTGACATTAAAAACTTTTACGCAGCCAAAATCCAAAAAGGTAATTTAAACTACAGGGCAGAACGCGAAGAAATTATTTCTTTTACCTACAACGCTAAAGAAAAAGAATACAAAATTGCTTTGAAAAAAGCCAAAATGGCTTATCGTCAAAAAATTAGCGGTATCAATGACTCCGCTGCTTTGACTAAAAATACTAAACTTGAGTTAAAAAAAGACTTTCAAGAGCAGTTTGCGCAAACTATTTTAAGCCTTGAAAAAGAATACCTGCCTTTAATTGAAGAAAACGCAAAAACTATTATTTCTAAAGAATAAATGCAGGCTAAATTAAAAGAATTAGATGCTTTTCACAGAGAAAAAACCGATATTCAGTATGTTCGCGAAGCCAATGAAATAGCTGAGTTTAAAGCAAACGCCGACCTTCCTAAAAAAGGTTATTTAAAAAAATATTTACTCACACGCCTATTTGCTTGTTTTGGAGTTTTCAATAAATACTCAAATGATGCAAATAAGTTAAGCCAAATTACTGCAAAAACTGCCAAAGACTTTGATGAATTTAAAGCCCTTAAGCGTCGTAGATTTGTCAATTTCTTTAAATATTGGTTTAAAGAAAGACCAAGATTTAAGGCAGTTAAACTACTTGAGTCTTGCGTGTTTTTCTTTACTCGCATCAAAAACTACTTTATTTTAACTAAAAATAAAGTAGTTTTGGCAAAAACCAAAAAAGGTCTACTTTTTAGACCTTTAACTAAAGAAAACTACGAATATATTAAAGAAAACTCAAAAGTATTGGCGAAATTTAGTCTTAAATACCAAACATATCTAGACGCTAAGTTAGACTTTTTAGAAAAGGCTAAGGCTTTGGTTAAGCAAATTAAGTTTGTTTCTCGTGAGCACCGCTCTAAATCTGCAAAAGTGGCCGCGTCTAAAATCCAAATGATTTTCCAAGACCCAATTTCTTGTCTAAATCCTCGTATGACTGTGCAAGAAATTATTGCAGAAGGTCTGCGCATTAAAGGCATTAAAAACCGCACAGAACTTGAAGAGCGAGTTACCAAAGCACTACTTCAAGTAGGTCTCGCACCAGAATACGCGACTCGCTATCCGCATGAGTTTTCAGGTGGACAAAGACAAAGAATCGGCATTGCCCGTGCGCTTGTAATGGAACCTGAAGTTATTATTGCCGACGAGCCTGTATCTGCTCTAGACGTTTCAATTCAAGCGCAAGTTATTAACTTGCTGCAAGACTTAAAAGAAAAACTAGGCTTAACTATTTTATTTGTTGCCCATGACCTTTCGGTTGTGAAATTCTTTTCAAACCGCATCGCCGTGATGTTTTATGGCAAAATTGTTGAACTGGCAGACTCGGATGAACTGTTTAAAAATCCGCTACATCCTTACACAAAATCTCTGCTTTCTGCAATCCCACAGCCAGATCCTGACTACGAACGTAGTCGTAGACGAATTTACTACGATCCTACTCTTCATCCTTACGACGTTGAAGAACCTGAAATGGTTGAAATTAAACCTGGACACTTTGTTTTCGCTTCACCAAGCGAAATTAAGGTGATGCAAGCCGAAATTAAGGAGGAAAAATAATGGCAAAAAAAATACTAATTGTCTTGTTTTCTTTTTTAACTTTAACTTTGTTTGCAGCCTGTGGCTCCTATAAAGTTAAAGGTATTCAAATTGCTTACTACATTCCCCAAGGCCACCTTGCACCAAGTGAGTTTCCAGAAGTTCCTATAGATGGAATTAAGTTAAGTAAACCAGTTGCCAAAAAGGTTAACTCAAAAGGCGAAGTTATCCAAGCAGGATATGAACTTTACGCTCCAGCTAAAATAATAGGTTGGTATTTAGACGCGGCGCATACAGAAGAGATTAACTTTGACACTTACCGTTTCACGCAATCTGCTGCCTTGTTTGCCAAAATTGAGTTCACCGAAATTAATATCACTTTTGCACCACTCGAGTCAGGCACTACACTTGATGGCGATATACCCAATAAATATAACTTTACAAAAGGTACTAACCTGCCAAACGCGAAACGATTTGGCTATGATTTTAAAGGTTGGTCAACAACCGACCCTAGTCTTGCTGATTTTGATCCTGTTAACTCAGTAGTTCTTTCACTTAAAGAAAAAGCCTATTTTGAAGACATCACTCTTTGGCCGTATTTCTTGCCAGTTGAATACCAAATTACAATTATTGCTGATGGCAAAAGATATGAAGTTGATGTGCTATTTGGCCAAAAAATTCAAAAACTAATTGAACTTACTAAAGTACTCAAAGATACATACGGTGATAAGTTTATAGGTTGGTATTTTGATTCAGGTACAGAATTCAAAGATGAACTAAAGTACAACGAAGAAAGTAATTTTAATGGTATTTACTATTCAATTGGTGGAAATTTAATCCAAAGTACTCGCCGAGATGGCACTATTAAGGCAAGAATTGACAAGTAAAAAAATACAAAAAACTAAACTAATTTATTTAACTGTACTCTGGACTGCTTTTTTAGCAGTCCTGCTGACAGCACTATTGCTTTATTTTTTAAAAGCGCCTAAACCTATTTTTACAACTATTTCCTTATTTTTAGTGCTAGTTTTCTTTATTTTAGTTTTAGTTTTCAAAACTAAAATCGCAACTTTGAATCTAAAACAAAAATATTTTAGGTTAAAAGAAACGAAAGTGCAGCCATTTTTGGTTAAAAAAACTTACTTTCAAAAACTACCAGATTCGCTGCAAGCAAGTAACTTTATTCTACAAAGTAGTACCTTGGATTTTAATTTATATTTAAAAGAAAATACCCAAAATCATGGACTTGAACTTGCGTTTTGCTTAAAAAACTCAAAAATCGGTTTTTTGGATACTAAAATTGACGAAGAAATTAAAAAAATCCTTACACGCTTTAAGCAAAAAAGAATTGCTTATTTAACCTGTTTGATTTTCAAAAAATACAGCGAACACTCTATACATGCAGAAATTGAGACAGATAATTTAGTATTTTTAAAAAACCAAGGTTTTAACTTTACATCTGTCAACATCGCTTATTTTGAAAAAGAAAGTACACTTTATTTTTTGCACTCAAAAAGTTTTTATCCAACTACTTATTTTAAAGCAGCAACTGAAACTATTTTAAAACTAACTAACTAATTTATTTATTTTAAAAAACCAGCATCCGCTGGTTTTTATCACGAAATACAGCATTCGTTTTTTACCTAAATAACGACAATTTACCGAAGGAGAAATTATGAAAAACATTATCTTTGATTTAGACGGTACACTTCTAGACACATCTAAAGACATCATTAAAGCAGTAAATTCCACCCTTGCTTACTTTAAGTTTGCTAAAGTCAATAAAGACAAAATAATTTACTGCACAGGAAATGGTTCACGTGAACTTATGCAGTGTGTGTTAAACGACAAGCAAAACATTGACCAAATGGTTAAACACTACAACCAAACCTACAACGAAGACCCATTTAAATACACAAAACCTTACAAAGGTATTACTGAGATGTTAAATGCTTTGAAATCAAGTGGTACTAGACTTTTTGTAATTTCAAATAAACCTGAATTTTTAGTTAAAAAAATCGTTGACTTTTACTTTCCAAATATCTTTACCCACGTGCTTGGCTTCAGCCAAAATCTACGCGCCAAACCAGCACCTGATTCCCTAAATTTTCTTAGTCGCAAATATGGATTTAGTCAAGATGAGTGCATTTTTGTTGGCGCCAGCGAAGTTGATCTGCGCTTTGCAGAAATTGCTAAAATCCCTTACTATTTAGTCTCTTATGGTTTCCGTTCTTTTGATTTTCTGCACACTATCGCTCCAAGAAGCACAATATTTAAGTCAGTTAAAGCCTTAGAGACAGCCTTACTTAGCGATATTAATGATTAAGTTTATCAAACGAATTACTAAAGAAGGAATTAGAATAGGTGAACTTCATTTTGAAAACGGCACAGTAGTAGAGACACCTGTTTTTATGCCAGTTGGCACCAAAGCGACTGTTAAAACTCTGGATGTCAAGGAAATTGAAGAGGTCTCAGAAGGTCTGATTTTAGCCAACACCTATCATCTTTGGCAACATCCTGGCACTGAGGTTTTAACTGAAGTCAAAGGCGCTAAAACCTTTATGCATTGGCCAAAGGCTATGCTTACCGACAGTGGAGGATACCAAGTTTTTTCTTTGACTAAAAACCGTAAAATAACCGAAGAAGGTGTAATGTTTTTAAACCCCGAAAACGGAGATAAGTTGTTTTTAACACCAGAGAAATCTATGGAAATCCAAATGGCAATCGGGGCAGACATCGTAATGGCATTTGACGAATGCCCACCAGTTTACGCTGACTTTAGCTATATGGAAAAGTCAATTGAACGAACAACCAGGTGGTTGAAACGCTGTCTGAGTGCCTTAACCTCAGGTCAAGCACTTTTTGGTATCAACCAAGGTGGACTTGACACTCAACTTAGACTAAAGTCGCTAAACGAAATTACTGCACTTGATTTACCTGGCTACGCAATTGGAGGCCTCGCAGTTGGCGAAACCAACCAAGAGATGTACAAAATACTGGATTTTATTGTTCCAAAAATGCCTGAAGACAAACCAAGGTACTTAATGGGCGTGGGCAAACCTGCTAACTTAGTTGAAGCAATTGAGCGCGGTGTTGACATGTTTGATTGTGTGATGCCACCTAGAAACGCGAGACACGGCCATATTTTTACAACATCAGGTTCTATTAACATCAAAAACGCCAAGTTCAAACATGACCACACACCACTAGACAGCGGACTTAACCACAAGTTTGCCTCTTACTCAAAAAGTTATTTACATCACTTATTTAAAACTAAAGAAAAACTAGGTGAACGAATCGCCACAGTTCAAAACTTATCATATTTAAAACACTTGGTTAACGAAATTAAGCAGGCCGCAAAAGCAGGTAAATTCAGTGAATTTAAAGCCAAGTTTTACGCAACTACTAACTACACAAACAGTTGAAAAACTGGCTTAAAAACACACAAAAATCGCAAAAAATAAGCTATAATTGAAATAAAGAGGTACTTTTTTATGGATACTGTAAACAATTTTCAAATTAAACCCCTAATCATGGTCGCAGGCGTTGGCGGCGGTGGTGGAAACGCTATTAATCGTATGATTGAAAACAATGTAAGCGGTGTGACTTATGTTGCTATTAACACCGACTCTCAAGACCTAAAACGTTCACTTGCAGAAATTAGAATACTTATTGGAGAAGGTCCAGATAAAGGACTTGGTGCCGGTCAAAACGCAAGTCGCGGACAAGAGGCAGCCACAGAATCTGAGGATGCTATTCGTCAGGCCTTGAAACCCGCTAAAATGGTTTTCGTAACTTGCGGAATGGGTGGAGGTACTGGAACTGGTGCTGCGCCAATTGTCGCCAGAGTTGCCAAGGAAGAAGGCGCACTTGTCGTAGGCGTGGTCACAAAACCATATACCTTGGAAGGTAAACGACGCCGCGAAAATGCACTTCGCGGAATTGCTGAACTTAAACCAAACTGCGATGCTTTGATTGTTATTGAAAACGACAAATTAAACGAAATTTCTGATCACCGCACTACCTTACTTGAGGCTTTTCGCGAGGCCGATAACGTACTTCGCCAATGTGTGCAAGGTATATCTGACTTAATTATGTATCCAGGTGTGATTAACGTGGACTTTGCAGATGTTAAAACTGTGCTTAAAGACAAAGGAACCGCTATCATGGGAATTGGTGTGGCAAGTGGTGAAAACAAAGCCATTAAAGCAGCACGCGCCGCAATTTCTTCCAAAATTTTGGAAACTTCAATTCAAGGTGCCACTGACGCTATTTTAAATATCACTGCACCTACTGAACTTTCTCAGTTTGAGTTAAGCGAAGTTCTACAAGAAATTAGAAACAACACTTCAACTGACATTAACATCATCATGGGTGTGATGATTAACGACAAACTAGTTGACGAAATTATTGTCACAGTTATAGCCACCGGTGTTGAATTAACTAAATCTCACACCGACGCCGAAAGTTTTGCCAATGAACTGGTTAAAAATACAGAGACTGCTTTTTTTAATCAAGAAATTAAAAAAATTCAAGACCAAGCGCAAGATGATTTTTTTGCGTCATTTAATCAAGACACAGACAATAGCCAAGATGCGGAGACAGACGAAAACTCAGATATCCCATTTTGGGCACGAAAATAATGCTGAAAGCCGGAATTGTTGGCCTGCCGAATGTCGGCAAGTCCACGCTTTTCAATGCTTTAACTAAGGCCAGCGCTTTGTCTGCCAACTACCCGTTTGCAACAATTGAGCCAAATGTTGGCCAAGTTGTAGTGCAGGACAATCGCCTGGATAAACTAGCCTCTGTTTATCTACCTAAAAAAACGACATACGCTGTCTATCAGTTTATAGACATTGCAGGCTTGGTAAAAGGAGCCGCGAGCGGTGAAGGCCTTGGCAATAAGTTTCTTTCACACATCAGGGAAGTTGACGCCATCGTTGAAGTTGTGCGTTGCTTTAAAGACAGCAATGTGCTGCACGTTGAAAACTCAGTTGACCCGGTTAGAGACGCCCAAATTATTGACACAGAACTAGCACTTGCTGACCTTGAAATCGTTGAAAACCGAATGGCCAAAATTGAAAAGAAGGCTCGCACCCAAAAAGACAAAGAAGCCATCCAAGAAGTTGAAATTTTAACTAAAGTAAAAACCGCAATTCTTAGAGAAAACCAACCTGACTTAACCGAAGACGAACGCTTCTTAGTTAAGTCTTTAAACTTACTTACCTTAAAACCCCTGATATATATTGCTAATATTTCTGACGACAAAGAAGACGAAACTTCAAATGCTAACCTAACAAAAATCAAAGCGTACGCCGATGCCCGCCACGCTCAAGTTTTAGCAGTCTGCGTAAAACTAGAAGAAGAAGTTGCGAAAATGAACAAAGACGAGCGAATTGAGTATTTAGAACAATTTGGTTTTGACAAAACCGGACTTGACCAAATTATAGAAACAACCTATTCAACGCTAAGTCTTTCAACCTACTTTACAGCAGGTCCTGACGAATGCAGAGCTTGGACTTTTAAAACTGGCTCAAAGGCCCCAGATTGTGCTGCGATAATTCACACCGACTTTAAACGTGGTTTTATCAAGGCAGAGGTTGTGGCTTATGCAGATTTTTTAAAGTATGGCTCAATTAACCTAGCAAAAGAAAACGGAGCCCTTCGCCTAGAAGGAAAAGAATACTTAGTTAAAGACGGCGATATCATAACTTTTCGCTTCAATGTTTAACCAAAAAGGAGATTTTTCATGTTTGGATTTAAGAAAAAAACCCCAATTGTTACAACCCCTACCTACACAAAACGCGAACTAATTGTTTTTAAACGACTAGATAAAGCAGACGACGAAACTCTACTTGAGTTTGCCGAAATGATAAAGCAAGGCAAACCTGTAGTTTTAAACTTTGACTTACTTAAAATAGCCGATGCTAACAAAGCAATTGCGTTTTTATCTGGCTGCGTTTGCGCCTTAAACGGTGAAGTTATCGAAATGAACGAAAAAGTTTTTCTGTTTGCCGACGACACTCTTTATTTAGATGGCACGATTGATAAATTTTTAAAAGAAGTAATTAAAGACTAAAAGAAGGAAAATAAAAACAAACATATGGATTTTAAAGATACCCTACTTTTGCCTAAAACCGAGTTTCCGATGCGCGGAAACTTAGGTGAAAAAGAACCCTTAATTCAAGCACCTTGGGCTAATGATTTACTTTTTTTAAAAAGAAATCAAATTAACAAAGAAAAATCAGGAAATGAGTTTTGTTTCCACGATGGTCCTCCTTACGCTAATAACCCAATTCATATGGGCCACGCTTTAAACAAAATCTTAAAGGACTTTATTGTCAGATTTCGCCAACTAAACGGCGATGTTGTGGACTTCACACCTGGCTGGGATATGCACGGGCTGCCTATTGAAAATGCCGTTATTAAACTCGGAGTTAACCGCAAAGGAGACCCTGTTAAGTTTAGAGAAGAGTGCGCAAAGTTTGCAGAAACTCAATTAGACCGTCAACGCAATCAATTTCAAAGACTGGGCTGCATTGGTAATTTTGAAAAACCTTACCGCACGCTTGCACCTAGTTTTGAAGCCAGAGAAATTGAGGCTTTTGCCAAAATGGTAGAAAAAGGCTTAATTTACCGTGGGTTTAAACCGGTTTACTGGTCTTGGTCTTCAGAGTCCGCGCTTGCAGAGGCAGAAGTTGAATACCACGACATTGAATCTCCTTCTATTTTTGTTGGATTTAAGGTCAAGAAAACCAAAGGAATTCGCGAACTTAAAAACGCAAGTCTCTTAATTTGGACAACTACTCCTTGGACTTTGCCTGCCAACTTAGCAATTTGCGTGTCTCCTTACTTAACTTACTCAATTGTAGAAACAAACCGTGGCAAGTTAGTGGTAGCATCTGATTTACTAAACACTCTTCAAGCCAAGTTAAACTTAAGCGAAGTTAAAGTAATTTCTGAAATCAAAGGTACTGACCTTGAAAAGGTTACCTACACGCATGTTCTTACCAAAAGCGAACACATGGTAATCCTTGGCGAACACGTTTCGGCAGAAGACGGAACCGGACTTGTCCACACCGCACCTGGCCACGGAGAAGATGATTTTAAAGTTGGCCAAAAATACGGCCTTCCTGCTTTTTCGCCAATTGACGGCCACGGTGTATTAACTAAAGACGCAGGAGAATTTGCAGGCCTTTTTTTTGAAGACGCGAACTTAGCAATTATTAAATACTTAAAAGAAACAGAGGCGCTACTTGGTGAGTTTAAAATCACGCACTCATACCCTCATGACTGGCGAACTAAAAAACCTATAATTTTTAGAGCAACCCCTCAATGGTTTTTGTCAATTGAACCGCTTAAAAAAGACTTATTTAAAGCAATTGACTCAGTCACTTGGACACCTGAGTGGGGTAAAATCAGAATGAATAACATGATAGCGCAACGCAAAGACTGGTGTATTTCGCGCCAACGCCTGTGGGGTGTACCAATTCCTGTTTTCTACGCAGAAGACGGAACTCCAATTCTGGACACCAAAGCAATTGCTCATATCAAAGCGCTTTTTGAAAAACATGGCTCCAACATTTGGTTTAAATTGCCCGCAGAAGAGTTGCTTCCAAAAGGCTTTACGCATCCAAAATCACCAAACGGTAAATTCAGAAAAGAAACCGATATTATGGATGTTTGGTTTGACTCAGGTACTTCTTTTTTAAGTCTAGATGGACGAGTTTCTGAACTTTATTTAGAAGGTTCTGATCAATACCGTGGGTGGTTTAACTCAAGTTTAATAAACTCAGTTGCGCTTAACAAAATCGCACCTTACAGACAAATCATTTCTCATGGTTTTGTGTTAGATGAAAAAGGTTTTAAGATGTCTAAATCTGCTGGCAACGGAGTTGACCCCAACACTGTTGTAAAAACTCTTGGTGCAGATGTACTTCGCATTTGGGCTGCTTCTGTTGACTACTCACAAGATGTAAGAGTTTCTCAAAACCTACTTAAAATAGCCTCAGAAACTTACCGAAAAATCAGAAACACCATTCGCTATCTACTTTCTAACTTAAGTGATTTTGACAAAACCAACTACTACGCATTTTCTATGCGCAGCAACTTATCTAAAATTTATACAATTAAGTTAAATGAGTTAGTCAAAGAAGTTAAAACTCAGTTTGAAAACTATAATTTCGCCAAAGCCTTGCAAGCAATTGTGCTATTTATTACCAATGACTTGTCTGCTTTTTATCTAGATGTAACTAAGGACACTCTCTACATTGAACCAAAGCACTCGTATACCCGCGAAGAAGTACAATCTACTTATCTAGATATCTTAACTAAACTGCTTGTCATGCTAAACCCAATAATTCCGCACACCACCCAAGAAGCCTGGCAAACTTTAACCGGAGACCCAGACTCACAAATTTATCTTGAGAAGTTCTACCCACGCGTGGGTAATTTCTCTGAGTTTACAGAACTGCTTGTAGATTTCACTCAGTTTACAGAAGTCAGACAAGCGGTGCTTAAAACTCTTGAAGAGATGCGCGCAAGCGGAGAGATCGGCAAATCTCTACAGGCTGTTTTAAACTTAACTTTAACAGATTCTCAACTTACTGCTTTTAAAAATCTGAACTTTGACCTGCCAACTGTTTTGCAAGTTGCTAAAGTTAATCTAAACTTTGGAAAAGAGTTTAAAGTCAGCGCTACTGTTTCTAAAGACAAGTCTTGCTTGCGTTGTTGGAATGTCCGACCTGATTTAAGTGCCAAGGGACTATGCTTGCGCTGCCAAGAAATTATTGCCAAGGAGTATCCAAATGCTTAATGTACTTTTAGTTATGTCTAGTCAAGAAAGACAAACCCAAGACTTTATTGCCGCCACCCTTTCTCATTTTGCGGTTGTCTGGGCACTTGTGCTTCCAGAAAGTCCAGTGGGTGGTTGTCTTAAAAACCCGGGATATGTAAAACTCAGCCGAGTTGTTCCGACCCTTTCTTCAACTCGTGATACCTACCTTTTTGAAAGTAAACCAGTTGCGATTTTAGAACTGGCTAAAAAAACTTTTGGCGTGAAATTCGACATTTGTGTATTTGCTGGCAACAAAAACTTAGTGCTGGGCGCAGACCTTGCAACTAACTTAGTTTTTCCGTTTGCTTTTAATGCTGCGGTTTCAGGAGTTCCAACTTGCTTAATTTCAAGTCGCGAAACACTTTCCGATAACTTTAAACTAAACTTTAAAACTTGGCTAAATGAGTATTTTTTAAAAAAACTATATTCAAAATACCCGCTATTAAACGTCAACATTCCAACTAGTTTGGCTAAAAGCACTTGTATTACTGAACTTGCTGATTTTAAAACTACTTATCAGTTTTTAAAAGAAGAAGCCACCGGCACTGCTTTGGTTTTTAAAACTATGCTTTCGGTAGACGCCAAAATTTCTACAACTCAAACTGACCTTATGACCGTTGAAAAAGGTTTAATTTCGGTCACTCCGATTTTAACTAATTTCACCGATTTTGCTAAAATTTAGCCAAAAATCTAAAAGTTTAGTATAATTTTTAAGTAGAATTAAGGAATATTTGTGAAAGATTTTAACATTCATTTTTTTAAAAAAAGCGACCAGCGCCCGGCTATCAACGGAAACCTTCATGCCTATCTTTTGGCAGTTGGCGCGTATTCCGTTGAAAACGAAAAAGACGCTGTAAAATACGTGCTTAGACATCCTGATTTACAATTTAAGGCCGCTTTTTATATTACTCGCTCATCTAGTGTACCGGAACTCTGGAAACTAAACCCAGAGTACTACGACATTAACTTCCGCCTGTCATTTCCGTTTGTTTCGCCCACCTACTTTGTTGAACTTATCTTAAATAGAGTTAAGCATATATGCGAAACTTTTGGGCTCGTTGTTTACTCTGAGTTTTTTAAAGACATTTTACCTTTTGACCAAAGTCAAGTTCTTGAAATTTTTAAATACATCAAAGGACAATACAAGGTCAGACATCCCGAAGAACTAATTAACTACCTGCAAGTATCGCCGCGCACGGCCACGCTTGCTTTAACTTACTTAGAAGAATACCACGCACTTTCTAAACATTTTAGTGAAAGTGGCGTGTTTGTACCTAGATACAAACTACTTAAAGACAACAAAAACAACGCATATTTTGCCGTTGTTTGGCCAGAGAAAACCGGGCTTTTAGTACCGCCTGTTTTAGACTTAATTTATCTTGAACAAGGTGAACACTACCGAGTGCTGGATTTTAAGCAAATTAAAGAAATCGCCGAGGCTTACCTTGAGCCTGTGCCTGGGTTTTTAAAGGAAAGTAAAATTATTCCTTTAAAACGTGCCAAAAAAGTCCAAAAACTTATTTTAAAACATAGACTACCAGATGTAGAAAAGCAGTTTACTGAATGCAGACTGCATAATTTAGTTGATTAGGAGGAAATAATTATGGAACTAAATAAATACATAGACCACACAAAACTAGGTGCATACTGCACAGAAGAAAGCATCGTTCAACTTTGCAAGGAAGCAAAAGAATATAAATTCAAATCAGTTTGCATCAACCCTTGCTTCATTCCACTTGCTAAACAAGAACTAGAAGGTTCAGACGTACTAGTTTGTACAGTAATCGGCTTCCCACACGGAGCGTCAACTACTGAAACTAAAGTTTTTGAAACCAAAGACGCAATTAAAAAAGGCGCTGATGAAATTGACATGGTTATCAACGTGTCTGACTTAAAAAATGGACACAAAGACCGTGTGCTTAAAGAAATTAAGAAAATCAAAAAAGCCTGCGGTGAACGCGTACTTAAAGTCATTATTGAAACAGCACTTCTTACTAAAGAAGAAATTAAACTAGCGTCTAAGTTAGTTGTACGCGCTAAGGCAAACTTTGTGAAAACTTCTACAGGTTTTGCTGAATACGGTGCACGTTTTGAAGATGTGGCTTTAATGGTGAAAACCGTTAAAGGCATGGCTGAAGTTAAAGCATCTGGTGGAGTTAAAAACAAACTAGACGCCGAAAAAATGATTGAACTTGGGGCTACCAGAATCGGAACTTCAAAAGGTCTGCTAATTGTTAAAGGAGAAGAAGGTGATTCCAACTCCGCATATTAGTTTAAAAGACAAAAGCCAAATCGCGCCGATTGTCTTAATGCCGGGCGACCCGCTTCGTGCTAAATATATCGCCGAAACTTACCTGACTGATGTTGTGCAAATCAACTCAGTTCGAAATATGTTTGGTTTTACTGGAACTTATAAAGGCAAAAAAGTCACAGTTTTTGGCTCTGGCATGGGTCAACCTTCAATTGGAATTTATTCATACGAACTATTTGCTTTCTACGGCGTTGAAAAAATTATTAGAATTGGCTCTGCTGGCTCTTACCACGCAGATCTGCCAGTTTACTCAGTGGTGCTAGCAGATGCAGCCTACTCAGAGACCACATATGGTCTTGCTTTGATGAACTACCAATCAAACATTGCTACAGCTACAGCTTCACTAAACGCTAAAATTAAACAAGCCGCAGACAGCATTGGAGTAGATTTGAAAGTTGGTTTAATTCACTCATCTGACGTGTTTTATGCAGACAACCCAGTTTACGAAGAAAAACGCCAAAAAGCCAATCCGCTTTGCGTAGAAATGGAGTCATTTGCTTTATTTTTAAACGCCCAAAAACTAGGTAAACAAGCCGCTTGTCTTTTAACTATTTCTGACAATTTAGTGACAAAGGAAGTCACAACCGCAGAGGAACGCCAAACTTCTTTCAATAAAATGATGGAAGTAGCCCTTGAAACTGCTTTGCTTTAATTTCAAAAAACAAAAATACTAAAGAGGTAAAAAAATGCCTGCAGAAATTTTAAATCCAGTTAGATACAGAGAAGATTTCTTAAAAGAACACGCTAGTGGTACCGAGACTTATTTAAATGAGTTGCTTGAAAAAACTGGCACTTCTTTAAAAGAAAACCAATCCGCTTGCCAAGAAATCAATGCTCTTGACAAAGTACTTTTAAAAACTAAACGCAAGTTTAGTTTATTTAAAACAGGCATGGGTATTTTACTTACTCTTTTAGTAATTTTAGTGTTGACCGCAATTGGCGGCGCATATTACGTTTTTACAGAACCTGGTATTTCGCTTAGCCCTGCTGCTGTTTACTCAATTTTTGTAAGTTGTATATTAGTAGCAGTTGGATTTTTGGTTTTAATCATTTTAACTTCAATTTTCCTTTCTAAAAAAAATAAGAAGTTTAAGGCAACAATTTCTAATTTTGAGGAAGTAATCGGCGCTAAAACTGAAGAGACTATAAGTAAACTATATGAGTTTTATCGTGCATTTAACTACAGTCAAGTTTACAGCCAAACGCAGGCGCAAATTCCGGAAATTGAGTTTTTAAAGTCAGCCGATACTAACTTCGTTAAATATATTGAAAAGAATTTTGACCCAGTGTACGCGCCTTCTTCAACTTCAATGTTAGTTGACTACAGAGCTGGTTATTTTTACAAAAATCCGTTTATTGTTGGAATGTATAAAGAAATGAATCTGGTTCCGCACACCTACACAGGTAGTTTAGCAATTAGCTACTACTCAGGTTTTGGTGAACACAGACGCCTGGTTTCAGAAACCTTGCACGCCACATTAGTTAAACCAAAACCAGAATACAAATACATTGCTGTAAACTCACTATACGCCAATGCTGTGCCCGAACTTGAGTTTGAAAAGGCACCAGTTCTTGACTACAATCCTGCTAAACATGATAAATACATCAAACAAGCCGAAAAAACACTTGCTCAAATTGAAAAAAAGAACGCAGACTTCACACCAATGTCAAACACTGAGTTTGAAGCGATGTTTCCTGCGACTAAACGTTCATCTGAACAAAAATATCGGGCTTTTTTTGGCCAAGTTGCCCAACAAAACTTAATAAACTTTGCCAAAACTCTGCCAAGTGGTCGCAACTACACTTACTCAAAATCTCACAACACCAACGAAGTTACACTGCGTGAACTAAGTGAAAGTTTTGACATAAATCCTCTTGAGTTTGTTGGCTATAACTTAACTATTTTTTTAAATAAATACAAAGAATACGCAAAAGTTTTAAGTGCTTCTCTATACGACAGTTTTGTTCCTTATCTTTCAAATCCAGTTCTATTAGAAGGAAATATTTCAAAACAACCTGAGCATTCAAGACTACCATCTGTCCTTGAACACCTTGCCTTGCTTGCTAAATTAAAAAGCACAGAACTTCTGCCAGACGAAGCTGGAATTGATGAATACATTTTAGAACCACTTTCTGAATACGACAGCGTTTGCAAAGTGCATTCTTTTAAAGCGGTTCCCAGAGTTGAATATGTTGTTGTAAACGCTGGAGACGGTCCACACCAGGTTCCTGTCAATTGGATTGAGTACATCCCTGTTTTTAAAGAACTAAGATACAAAGTTACACCTAACCAAGTGGACGCAAATTATTTTGAAAATAACTTCTTTGATAAAAACAATCAAGCCTACAGCGAAGAAAACACAGTTTCAATTGTCAAATAAGGCTATTTTGAGATATAATAATTTAGGTACAGATTTTTAAGTTTGAACTTAAAAAAAATGCACAAAGGAGATAATTATGGCAAATTTATTAGATGAAGTTAACGGCCCTGTTATGGAAAGTGGCCAAGATATTAACGTTATTGGCAAAAGAATTGACGCAAAAGTAGGCTGGGGATCTACCTTATTTGAGTTCTTACTGTGGTTTCCGCTACTACTTCCTGGCTTAATTTTCTTATTTAAAAAAATTAAAGCAAGAAACTTTTTTATGCGCCTTGAGCAAAAAATGCAACGCGCGGCTTCAGAAGTTGATACTTACCTTGAACACCGCCTTGAAATTCTTAAAAACGTCGCTGCTTTAGTTAAACAACAAGTAAAACACGAAAAGGATGTTTTTGAAGGAGTTGCCGCACTTAGAGGTGGAGTAAAACCTGGACAAATTACAGAAGAGACTAGAAACGACATCCAGGCACAAGTTGACCGTGGTTTTTCGCAAATTAACCTAGCATTTGAGGCATATCCTGAACTTAAGTCAAATCAAGTTATCGAAAGCGCAATGCGCGATAACACCAACACACAAAGAGAAATTACTGCTGCTAGAATTTACTACAATGACATTGTAGATCAATGGAACCGTAACTTATTTGTTTGGCCAACTAAACAAATTGTGGCTGCTAAAATGTCGCTAACCACTAGAATTCCGTTTGCTGCATCTAAAGAAGTTAAAGCCGCAGCTCGCCAAACTTTCTTTTAATTCAAACACCCATCAACATAAATTTTTAAAAAAGGACACAACTATGAGAGATAAAGTAAAATTAGTTTGCACATCTTGCAAAGAAGAAAACTACTACACAAATAAAAACAAAAAAACTACACCTGACAAACTTTCTTTTAACAAGTATTGTGCTCGTGAACGCAAAACTACTGTTCACACTGAAAAAAAATAATTTAAATTAACTTAAAACTAAAAATTAAGCAAAACAATTACTTAGCCATTTCTGGCTAAAGTATTCATTTCAAAGAGGTATTATATGGACAAAAACCGTTTAGAATTTATGCATAAATTCTTTTTAGACAACCCAAAAAGTTATGGTTATGAAAAGGCTAGCCAGTATATTTATGAAACTGACCGTAAGGCTTTCAACAAAGCCTGCCGTTTATTTAACTTAGATCCGGCTCAGTATCATTTTAATAACTTTATGTTAGTCAAAACTCCAGATATTTTAAGAAAGACAACCCTAAACTTTAAAGTTGTGCTAAAAGACGGAGATACCCAAGAAGTTTTTTATGAAACTGCTAACTTAACTCTGCTATTTTTCGCACCAGACTCAATTAAGGTATATACTGCCAGAGCCGACTACAACTATGACTTTATTTACCCAATTTCTTCAACCGATGTGCTGTATTCAGACGTGGTTTCTCTTGACACTGAATACAAACTAGACGACATCACAAATCCTCGCCGCGAAACTTTTAACTTAGTATTGAAGTTTTCAAACGGATCTAGTTATTCTTTCCCACTTCGCGACCGTCTGTTTACTGGTGAACACGCTGAGTTTGAACCAACTGAAATTGAATATGGTTTAATTCACCAAATTAAAGGCTTAATTCGTTAGTTTTTAAGACAAATCAGTTATGAATGTAAAAAAGACCAGGCTACCTGGTCTTTTTTTACGCTGAATTTTACCTAGCAATATTCTTGTTCAAAGTGTGAATAGCTAGTTTGGTTTTTTAAAAGTGTTTGAATAAAATATTCAATTTCAAAAACACGTTTTCGTTCATTTAATTCTTTATTTTTATGATTTTGAAAATATCTAACCACTCTAAAAGCAATTTCTGGGTGGTCAATGAAAGGGTTGCGGTTCCCTTGAATTTTTTCTATTCTGTTATTTCTGTTAATTTCAAACTGGTCAACTGGGTCTTTTTGCAGCAAGTAAGCAAAGTCATCGACATTTCCAATATAGGCACCTTCTGGTACATAGGTCATCCTAAAAGGTTCTTTGACCGCAAAATTTAGCTCAGTGTAGTGAATTATCATGTAAAGCAAAATACGAATGGCGTCCCCTCCATGTTTATAACTTGGGAAGTATTTGCGAGAGCCTGCTAATTGTGCCTCGGCGTGATCGTCAAAATACTGACCATTTTCATTTTTCGCAACATAGTAGAAATTATTTCTGGCTGAGTTTACATTGGTATTGCAAACTCTTAAGTTATGCAAATCAGCGGCTAAATTGCGCTCAGCACCTTTTACTCTTGGAACACCAAGTCTAGAGTTTACCCAAACGTGTTCACGATTCCAAGGATGGCCACCAGTCCATTTTGGCGCAAACTCTTCTCCGTTATACATACCCCAAAGTTTTCCGTTATCTAGTTTATCTGTTTTTGTCAAAAGTTGTCTCACTTCATTGTAAGAAGTCCAATTGGTGTGTTTTTGGCGTGTGACTTTTCTAAGTGACTTAATTAACTCCTCGTCATTTTTAGTCTGAAAATCTACACCTTGATAATAGGTTTTATCAAGTTCATGTTCTTTGTATTCGCCATTTGGATTTGGTGTAGGCTGCGGGGTTGGAGTTGGATTTGGTGTAGGTTGTGGTGTATTTTTGCACGAAATTAAAAAAACAACTGAAAAAAGCATCAGTGAAACTAAAATAGTTTTTTTAAATATATTTGTAAATTGCATATTTTCTCCTTTTATTTATTTCAAAATAGCAAAATTAAGGGATTAAAAACTTTGGTTGAATTTGCTTAAATACAATACTATTTTACCTTGAATTTTTACTTTTGTTTTTTTATAATGAAAATATATAGAAAGGAGTTTAAAAAATGACAGACAAAAGTAGCAAATCAAGAATTATTGCTTTTATTCTATGTTTCTTCTTTGGTTTACTTGGATTACATAGATTCTATGTTGGAAAAATTGGAACAGGTATTCTTTGGCTTTTAACAGGTGGCTTATTTGGAATTGGCGCCCTGATTGATTTGATTTTAATCATCTTTGGTGGCTTTAGAGACGAAGACGGCCGTATTGTTTAAAGGCTAAAAGCAATAATTTTATATTTTTTAAAAGCAACGCAAGTTGCTTTTTTTATTCTTGGAAGGTATATTGATAGATTTGTGAAAATACAGGTTTTTGCTCAATACTTTCACTTAACTTACCACTTGAGTAACTTAAGGTTTTAAACTCTTTTGTGACCTCTATTTTTAACTTCAATATACCTTTTTTTGCAGGCATTGCGGTAATTTTAAGTAAGTAGGCAGAGTCGGTAAGTAAATCAATTTCAGTACTTTCATTTAAAGTCAGACTTAATTTAGAAAAAATCTCGCTTGCCTTAAATTGGTTTAAGTTAATTTTAGTAATTACTTCAAACTTCTTTAAACCCTTTTTATCTAATCTAGGATTAAACTCAGCAATCCCTGTTGATTTAAGTTCGTATTTATCATTATTTGCATTAAGAGTTAAAACAATAGTTGTCTCAAAACGCAAGTTTTTAAAGTATCCTTCTAAATACACTTCAACTGATTTTGTTTGTTCGTGTGTTGAAAAGTAAGAAATTGTGTAGGTAAATTCTGAGACACTGTGCTGTGTTTTTAAGGCTTTGCTGTATTTAAAGATATCTGAGCCGTACTCTGTGGTAATTGGATTTACTTTTAAAAACTCTACTTTAATTGTCTCTGTATCTAAGTTTTTAAAGTCAGTGAAAGTTTTTACTTTTTTAAAAGACAGTTCTTGCCCTTGCTTTAAGTAGTAGGTAACTGACACTGAGTTCGTTAAGAAGTTTTTGTTTAACTCTAAAACTAAGTTAGAATGGTGTTTTTCATCTACATTGAGTAGTTTAAAGTCAGACTCAGTTAAATCAAATAGGTAGATACTTTTGTTTTCTTTACTTAAAATTAAGTCAGCGTCTTGAAAAGTCTTAGTTAAACTCTCTTCACTGTCTTCTGGCTCAATTGCGGGTTGCGAGGCTTTTTTAAAACCAGTTAATTTAAGGATGTGTACGCTAGAAAGTAGGTTTTTGTGCGCTAACTTGTAAGTTATGATAATTTCTTCATTGTGGTCTTCAAACTTGGGTTTAATTAGTGTAAAGTCAGAATCCTTCCAACCATAGGTTTCTTTAAAACTATAAATAAAGTCATCTGGGTCAACTTCGTCAATCGGTTTGCCTAAAAACTTATCTAAGTTTTTTACGAACATAGATTTTGCGACAATATTTAGCATTCCACGGTCCAAAATTTTTGGTTTTTTAGGCTCAGGACTAGGACTTGGGTTTGGAGTAGGGTTTGGCGGAATTACTTCATT
>CAUUIA010000005.1:0-29893 GCA_963545195.1 uncultured Acholeplasmataceae bacterium | reverse complement strand
GTGTTTGTGCGAAAAGTGCTTTGTGGTGGGCCTGTAAAAATCATTAGTGCGGTTGCTTGATTGTGTTTAACTTCAGTAACAGTGCCTTTTAGATAGTCTGGTTTTTTAAATGAGTTGTGTGAACCTAGGTTAAAGTTTTTCATATTTTTCATATTTTTCATATTTTTCCTTTTTTAAACTGTGCGCGAAAATGCTTGACTTTAGCGGCTTTGACGGCTTTTTCAATGGCCTTTTTGTTTTGTTTTTTATAGTTTGGCTTAACTTTAGTTGGTTTTTTAACAGTCTTAACGGCAGCAATAATTAATTCGCTTTGTTTTGATTTAGGTTTTTTTAACTCTAAAATCTCGTTGTTTTTGACTTTAAGTTCAATAAACGGTGTATTTTGCGTTTGGTAGTTGTAAAGTCGGCGCTTATCTAAATCAGTATAAATTGTGTAGACCTCTCCAAAGCGGTTGAATCTCGCAGTTCTGCCTTGTCTGTGTTCAAAAATTGCTTTAGTTTTAGGTACATCTAAGTTAAAAACATGACTAAAGTTTAGGTCAATTCCGCGAGAAAACAAGTCAGTAGCGACCACTACTGAGTATTTTTCTTGAGTTAGGTCTTTATAAATTCTTTGGCGGTCTTTTAAATCTAGGTTGCCAGAAATTAAAACAGTGCTGGGAATTTCTTTTACAATTTCTTTGTAAACTTTTTCAAGTTCTGTTTTTTTTGAAACAAAAACCAGTGCTGTATATGGATTTTTTGCTTTCAGCAAAGCAACTAAAGTTTTGATTTCTTCGCCATTTTCTGCTCTGGCTATATAGTGCTTTAAGTTAAGTGGTGTGCTTGTTTCTTCTAGCATTAAAAAAGAACCAAAAAAAGCCTTGATAAAAGGTTTCATAGACTTTTTAACAGTGGCTGAAACCAAGATAAAACGGGCTTTTTTAAAGTAAGAAAAAACTTGGTTAAGTTCATCCATAAACTCAACTTCAAACATAAAATCTGCCTCGTCTGCGACTAAAAACTTAAACTCAGCCTGATTAAAAGTACCTGATTTGATTAACTCAGTAGCTTTATTTGGAGTTAATATAAAAATTTGTTTACCAGTTAAACTAGGTTTTTTGGCGTCTAAATAAACTTTTTTGGCAAATAAATGTTCAAAAACTAACGCTGTTTGCAAACAAAGTTCAGTAGTTGGACACAAAATCAAGGCTTTGTCTTTTGGTTTTAAACTAAGGTAGAGCGGAACTAAATAAGCAAAAGTTTTGCCAACTCCAGTTTTAGCCGAAATTACAACGTTGGCTTTTTGTTTTAAAATTGTGTTTATTGCTCTTTTTTGAAAAGCGGTAAACTCAGATATATTTAATTTTTGTAAAATTTCTGTAAACTCTTTCATCTCTTTAATTTTAACTTATTTTAAAAGCATTTGAAACTGATTTTAAAATTACTCTGCTTTAAAAAAACCACTATTTAAGTCGCTTTTTGGTTTAATTTCTCTAAAGTTAGAAAGACCAACGCCAAAAAGGCGAATTGGCACGTCAATTTCAAGTTTTTCTTTAATGAAGTCTTCAAGTGCATTTTGAATGTCAAAAGCACTAGAAATAAAGTATGTTAAAGTTTTTGCACGAGTATAAGTTTTAAAGTTAGCAGTTTTAAACTTAAAGTTAACAGTTTTTGCCTCAAGTCCAAAGTTATTTAGTTGGGCGGCTAAATCTAGGTAAATTGGCTTGATTTTAGCAACGATTGCTTCAAGTGAATCTACGGCGTAGTTTAAAGTAACTTCTCTTGACATGCTTTTGGGAACACTTATTTTATATGGTTCGATAAAGTCTTTAGAGTGACCAGAGACAGCAGCCATAATTTCTAAAAGATGCTGCGGGCGGTAAAATTCGGCTAACTTTCTCTGATTGTCTCTTTTAATAAAGTCAGCAAGAGTATAAATTCCAAGTTCTTCCAAAGCAGCCGTTGTAGATTTACCAAACCCATATAGTTTGCCAAGTGGCATTCCGTAAATTTTACTTTCAATTTCAGTGCGGTAAAGCGTAGAAATACCTAAAGGTTTATCTAAGTCAGAGGCAATTTTGGCCAAATACAAAGTTTCGGAAATTCCAATTGACACAGGTAGTTTATACATGTCCATTAAATGTTTTTGAATTTGTTTAGCAAGTTCAAGTGGCTCAATTTTGTTGTTTTCTAAGTAATCTGTAAAGTCAACATAAGCCTCGTCAATTGAAGCAATTTGTATTTTATTGGTAAAAGTAAACAAATAGTCAAAAAATAGATTAGAAAAATGCTTGTATAGTTTAAAGTCAGTGGGAACTATTACAATTTTTGGGTATTTTCGCTTAGCCTCAACAATCGTCATTCCAGACTTTATTTCAAAACGGCGAGCAGAATAAGATGAAGTTGAAACAACTCCTTTGTTTAAGTGAGACTGATCTGAACCCACAACAAAAACAGTGTGTCTCAGATAAGGTTCTTTTATCATGTGACACGCTGCGAAAAACTGGTCTAAATCTAAATGAAAAATATAGGTTTTTTTCATTCTGCTCCTTTAAATATGATAAAATAAAAAAGTAATTGCGAGGTGAATGCTGTGGCTGAAGATAAAAAAGTTGAAAATTTTGAAACCGAACTAACTAGTTCTTACAAGAAAGAAAGAAAGAAAAGAAAACCGATAAAGCCAGCAAGGCTCTTAAAGACAAAAAAGAAAAAAACCAAGAACCTGGAGTAATTATTTTAAAAAACCCAAGTAAAACGCTAAAGGGTAAAATCATAATTTGGGTAATTCTAGGTGCGATGGCACTTTCATTCGTGGCTGCTTTTATTTCAATTATCTTAAAAGCAAACGGAGTTATTTAGTCAAATTAAATATTTTTTAAAAAGGTTGATTTATTCAACCTTTTTTTAATTTTCAATTGCAGCTTTGATGTCAGCCAGCGTTAATTTAAAGTCTTTAAGCAGTTCTGCTCTGGTTTTTTCTGAAACCAAACAATTGTCTAGGTTCAGAGCAATTACTTTTTTGTTTAAATTACGGCGGTTTAAGAAATCTAGAACTAAACCGTAAAGCAGAGAACTTGCTTCTTCAACTATTACTATTTTTTGGTGTTTTTCAACTTGTTTTAAAAAACTAACCTCGTCTTCTATCTGAGAAATCAGTCTTGCGTTAACTAGTGTAAAGTCTTCATTTAAGTTTTGATAAATTTCTTTTAAAATTGGCCCATAACTTAAAACCAAAGTGTCTTTACCAGTTTTAAGAGTTTGCCAAAACGACTCTTTTTTAAACTTAATAGAAAAAGTTTCGGGATTAAAATTTTCGCTAAGCGGTAGTTTCGGATAAGCAATCGCCTTTAGCCCAGGTAAATCAAAAGTAGAAGAAAGCAATGTTGCGTAGTCGGTGTCCAACCCACAGGCAAAAACTTTGGTGTTTGGAAAGCAACTAAGTAATTTAGTAAAGTAAGTACCTTGGTGAGTAGAAGGGTCACGATTTGTTAAAAAGGCTGAGTTTAAAAGTAAAGTTACATCTAAGTTAACTCGTGCAATATCCGAAAACAAGTAGTCGAGCGAGCGCTGAATAAAAGTGGTGTAATACGGTAATATTACTTTCTTTTTATTTAAGGCTAAACTAGCGGCCAGCATTGCTGAGTTGCCCTCAGCTATACCTGAGTCTATAAATCTACCTGGGTATTTTTCTTTAAAGTCTTTGGTGAAGTTGCCAAGTTCCATACCACTTTCAATTAAATAAAAATCGCGTAGTTTAGCAAACTCAGAAATTACTTTTCCCATGATGAAAGGGGTTTGAGTTTGAGTAGAAGCACTGTATGAATGATACTTACCGCTTACATCTGAAACAGCTTCAACAAGCCCTTTTCCCTTAATTGTTTCAATTAAAAAAACGACCGGTTTTTGTACCTTTAAAACAGTTTTTAAAGTGTCTATTAAAGCAATAACATCATTGCCTTCTTTAAGGTAAAAAAAATGATAACCAAGTGCTTCAAAGTATGCGCGCGCTTTGCTTGGGTCATTTAAAGTGTGTCTAAAAGCGCCAACGTTTTCAACAATTGAGCATTTGTTGTTGTTAATAATAACTGTGCCAGGTAGGCTATATCCACTTAAAGTATTAAGTCCTTCAAAAGCAATTCCTGCATTTAGCGCACCGTCTCCAATCACCGCTATATTCTTGTTTAATGGGTTTGTTAAGACAAATCCCACCAAAGCAGACAGAGACTGAGATGCGTGTCCTGCTTCAAAAAAATCGTATTTAGATTCGCAGTATGCGGTAAACCCTGAGATTCTTCTTTCACTAAAATTAAGAAAACCACTGCCACGACCAGTTAAAATTTTGTAGGTGTATGCCTGGTGTCCAATGTCAAAAAGCAGTCTGTCTTTGTCTAAGTCAAGTAAATAAACCAAAGCCACAGTTAGCTCAATTGTTGCTAAATTAGAACTAAGGTGTCCACCGGACTTTAAGATATTTTCTTTAATGAACTCCCTAATTGCTGCGCAAAGTTTGGGCAGGTCTTGGACTTTGAGTTTTTTTAAGTCAGCAGGTAAAAAGTTTAGTAAATTAAAATTACTGCTCATTTTCGATTGCTTTTTTAGCAACCTCTAAAATAGAGTCGGCTTTTTGAATTAGGTCTTTGGTTTGCTTGTAAAGTTCAATTGAAACCATGATGTCATTTTCTTGATTTAATTTATCAATGTTTTCCTTTATTTTTGCAAACAGTGTCTTTAACTCTAAGTTTTTTTCTGAATTGTTCATATTTTTACTCTCCTTTTATGTTAGTGATAATTACTTTTAAAGTACCATCTTTTAATTTAATTTCAAGGCTGTCATTACTGTTAACATCTTTTACGCTTCTAACCATTTGTTGGTCTTTAAATACCAGAGCATAACCTTGTTCAAGTTTTTTATTTAAGTCAAAGTTGTTAAATTGCTCTTTAAAAAGTTTTAACTCAAACTCTTTATTTTTAATAATTTCAGGGATATTTGGTAGTTTTAGTTTAAAGTCAGTAATTTGACTTTGAGCAACACTTAAAGTTTTGTGTAGATTTGGAAGTTTAGTTGTGAGTTCGTCTAAATACTCGGCGTTTTTATTGTAAGCGTTGATAACTGAGTTTCTGCATCTTTGCAGAGCAACCGCTAGCGTTGCTTGTTTTTTTGAGTAAAGAGCAGCGAGCATTAACCTCGCTTGGTTTTTAAGCAACATTAGTTCTTGTTGAAGTTTGGTCAACTTACTAAGCGGAGACACTCGCTCTAGTGCTGCTTCGTAGGTTCTAAGTTCTGCGTTTTCTTGGTGTACTTTGTTTTTTAAATTAGTCAAAATTGTGTAGTTAAATTCGGCTAACTTATTTTGAAAATCAGCGGTTGTAATTTGAGTAATTAGAGCAGCGGCGTCTGTTGGGGTAGACGCAGAAAGGTCGGCAACGTAGTCTGAAATTGAGACATCTCTTTCATGTCCAACTGCAGAAATCACAGGGATTTTAGAAAAATAGATAGCGTCTGCAACTTCTTTGGTGTCAAACGCCTCAAGGTCTTCTTTAGCACCACCTCCGCGTCCAACAATTAAAACTTCTGCATTGTTTTCTAAGTTTGCGAGTTTTATGGCTTTTTTAATTTCGCGAGCGGCGTTTTCACCTTGCACTAAAGTGTTGTAGACAATAAAGTCTATTAAAGGAAAACGTTTATATGCGTTTTCTTTAATATCTCTAAGTGCAGCGCCTGTAGCCGAAGTTACTATTCCGACTACCGCTGGGTTTTGGGGAATCTTTCTTTTTCTTTCTTTTTCAAAGTACCCAAGGGAGTTTAGTTCTTTAATTAGTTTTTCTTTTTCGCGTTTCTTTTTACCCTCACCGTAGTCATAAACCTGCCAAACTGTCGCAGTTATTGAACCACCTTTTTGGTAATAAGAAATAGTGATATCAACTATCACCTGCATGCCAGTGTAAGGAATGAAGTCTAGTTTACTTGCAGTACTTTGCCAAATTGCACATCTTAGTGCACTTTCTTTACCAACTAAGTTAAAGTAAAGATGACTTTTCGGGTTTTTAGCCTCGTATTCTGAGTAAGTTGCTTTAACTTCACCCAACACAAAAAAGTGACTATAGCCTAAATTATGTTTAACTAAATCAGCAATATTTTGGCTAAAAAAGTCTACTTCAATAACGTTTTTTTCTGTATTATTTTGTATTTCTACTCCACTCATTTTAAATTAGCAACGATGTTTTGCAATAACTTGTTGGTAAACTTGTGTTGTTTTTCGTCATCTAAATCCGAAAACAACTTAGTGATTTCAACCGCCTCATTGATTGCAACTGGTATAGGGGTTTTTAGTTCTTGCATTTCAAAAACTGAGTACTCAACAATTGCTTTATCTAATTTAGAAAGTCTGTCTAAACTGTAACCGATCAAGGCCTTAGAAATTGTTTCGTCAATTTCGTTTACCTTAGTTAAAAATAGCGAAAAAATCTCTTTTTCTTCTTCTGTTAACACTAAATTATTTTCAAGTCCTAAGTTATAAAGATAGATAGATTTAATTAAATTTAGCCTAGTTTGTAGTTCTTTTTTCATTTTATTCTCCAATGACATTTTAGCATAATTTAGTGCCTTTTTAGCCTATCGTAAAGGTTTTTGACCTTGATAAACTTGTTGCTCAAATGCGCACGATTGATTTGTTTTTTAAAGGTAGAAATGTAGATTGACTGAAGTTCAGAAAGTGAACTATAGGGGTGTTTTAATCTTAATTTCATAACTCGCTCTAGTTCTGGGTCAAGTTCAGTTTCTAGATTTGTAAAAATAAAGTTGATTTGCTTAATTTGTTTAGCAGCAACCTCAGAAGTTTTTTTAATATTAGCAGTTTCGCAATTCACTCGGCGTTGCAAAGTGGTCGCCACTTCTCTGTCAATTTTGCAGTTAGTGTAGCGCTCTGCGATTTTGTTTAGTTCTGAGTGATTTAAAAAATCAACTATTTGGTCAAAAGACTTAATATATAGCAAAAGGTGGTCCAGGCGTTTTGAAATTCTAGCATCTAAATTGTATTTAAGTAAGGTTTTTTGGACAAAAAAACAAGAGTCTGTGTTTTTGAACTTAAACTCTAGGTGGTAGTTTGCAGAACTTGGCGAGTTAATTGAGCCTAGTATTAGAAATAGAGTTTTGAAAAACAAAGGTTTTGAAATTTCAGCAATTGCTGTATTAATTTCTGGTTCAATTGCCAAAAAATCAGGGTGCGTAAAAACTACCTTTTTAGAGCCATAGTTGACAACTGCTTTAACTTTTAGTTTTTTAAAAGTAGCGTCATAGAGTTCAAGTAGTTCGTACGGTACTTTAAACTCATAAAATTCGCTATCGCTATTTGCTGGTTTTTTTAAGTAAAGTGCCAACATTAAAAACTGTTTTAACTCTAAAAACGGCATTTTTAAAACGCAGGCAAAAATTGCTTGCTTGCAGTACTTAGAAAAAGATATCCCGAGTTTTTTTAATTCATCTGCCAACAGTTGGCTAGAATTAGCCATGGTTTTTTAAGTATTTGGCAATCGCAGAAACTGCAATTCCACCGTCAGCGGCGGCTGTAATTACTTGTCTAACTGCTTTTTTTCTAACATCTCCTGCCACAAAAATACCAGGAATAGAGGTAGACAAGTCTTCGTTTACTAAATAGTATCCCCATTCTTTTTGCAGTTCTGTGTCAAGTAGTGAAGACTCTGGAACTTGGCCGATAAAAATAAAAATACCATCTACAAAAACTGAGTGATTTTGGTCAAACACATCAAAGTTAATTCCTTTTAGTGTGTTGTTTTCATCCAAGATTTTCTTAATTTTTGCGTTATAAATAACTTCAATGTTGGATTTTTTAAATAATTCTACTTGTCCTTTTTTGTCAGCGGTTAAGTGTGGGTCTTGAGTGATTACTGTGACTTTTTTGCAAATATCTGCCAAAAAAGTAGCCTCATCAACAGCGGCGTTGCCACCACCTACAACTGCTACTTCTAAGTCTTTGTAGAAAAATCCATCGCAAGTTGCACAAAAAGAAATACCATTGCCAAGGTATTTGGCTTCGTTTTCTACGTTTAGTGTTCTTGGTTTTTGACCAGTTGCTAAAAGCACAGTTTTTGTTTCATAGGTATTTTGATTTGTAGAAACATTAAAACCATTTTCAATTTTTTCAATTTTTAAAACGTTTTCAGCAATTATTTTTGCGCCCAAAGACTTGGCGTGTTCGTGCATAGACTTTGCCAATGCACTACCCTCAATTTTATTAAAACCTAGGTAGTTTTCAATTTCTTTGGTGTTAATAATTGCACCACCTGGTACTTTTCTTTCAAATACCAAAGTATCTAAGTTTTGTCTTGCTGCATAAATTGCAGCGTTCAGACCAGCAGGGCCTGCTCCAATAATAATTAAATCTTTCATAATTAGTTAAATAAATCCTTTAAATCCTTTAAATCGTTAATCTTGTAAAGCGCGGTTGTAGAGCCATTTTCGGCAGTTTCTGTGCTATAGAAAACTGTTTTTATTTCAAGAGCATCCGCTAGTTTTAACATCACTTCGTTTTCTGAAATCACGCAAGCTCGCTCTTTTTTCATCAATTCATTTGCTAAAAACGGATTGACTTCGTCTTGCAGATACGAATTTTTAAATGAACAATATAAAGCGCTTTCAGCCAAAGTTTGTTTTAAGTTAAGTTTAGAGAAAACAACTGTTTTAATTCCAAATATAGAGTTATATAGTTTAAACTTCAAAATAACCTTATAACCCAGTTTTAAAGCAAGATCTGCGTCTAGTAAAAAGTAGGCAACAGAACCAACTTTTTCGCCTTTTTCGTTAACTATATAACGACCTTTTTTACCGGGGTCCAGGTAAGTTTCGTAGTGATAAGGAGTAGCGTCTACGTAGTATGGAATGTGTGTGAAGTAAAGATACTTTATACCAAAGTAAATCAAACCACCTATTACAAAGAGTACAGAAATCAACACATTTTGTTTAACCTTGCCAATCCACAGTGGGTCTTGGCGAAAAGGTTCAATTAAAAAGCCACGAATTAAACCGTAGGCTACGGTGTATATTCCAAACATATCGCCAACTTTAAGTAATTTAAAACGACGAACTACCAGTAGTAAAATTAAGATAAATAAATTAGCCAAAGACTCATATAAGAAAGTCGGATGCCAGTAGCCAAGTTGAGTTGAGTTATTTCCACTGAAGTGCATTTGCTCGCGAATAAAACCTGGCAAGAAATTCAGACTTCCGGCCATTGTGCCGTGCGCTTCACGGTTAATAAAATTGCCCCAACGTCCAGCAATTTGGCCGATTAAGAAACCAATTGCTACAATGTCTAGAATCAAGAGCATATTGATTTTTCTGACCCAGCAGTAAATAGTTGCCGAAATCATTGCCACAATTATCGCGCCGTGAATTGCAAGTCCCCCACTTCTAAAATCAAAAAATGAAGAAAGCGAAGCGTTTGGGTCAAACAGCAGGTAGTAAAGTCTAGAGCCTAAAATTGAAAGCGGGATAATTATTAAAACTCCGTCTGTGGCGTAGGATACCGAAATATTTGATTTCTTGACTTCTTTTAGTGATGTGTAGACTGCGGCAAATATTCCAAAAGAAATAAAGACTGCATACCATCTAACGTCTTGCCCAAAAATAGAAAAAGCCGTTTTACTAAAACCAATTGCGCGGTCAGGGGTGCGAAAACCATTGGTAGCAAGCGCAAGAAGTGCAATAAAAATCAAGGTTAGCAGCGGAAAAGTTAAAATTTCCCAGTATTTGTTTGTAAACTTAAAAAACTTAGTTTCGTGGTATCTTGCCGTGAGTTTTTGTATTTTTCTAATCATATTTTTAACACCTTTCTTAAATATTTTCCAGTCAAGGAATGTGGATTTTCACAAATATCTTGAACTGTACCTTTCGCAACAATTTCACCGCCTTCATCACCGCCGTGTGGCCCTAAGTCAATTATCCAGTCTGCCTGCTTAATGACATCTAAGTTATGTTCAATTACCACCATAGTGGTTCCTTTGTCTACTAGTTTATGGAGAACCTGACAAAGTTTTTTAACGTCTTCTTGATGAAGCCCAGTGGTTGGCTCGTCTAAAATAAAGATAGTTCCAGGCCTGATTTCCTTGTGTAGTTCAGAGGCTAATTTAACGCGTTGAGCCTCACCACCAGACAAGGTATCAGATGCTTGACCTAATTTAATGTAACCAAGTCCAACTTCCTGCATCACGCTTAAGCGTTTGTGGATTTGCGGGAAGTTTTTAAAAACAGAAACCGCCTCTTCGACTCTCATTTCAAGAACATCTGCGATGTTAAAGTCTTTGTATTTAACTTGCAGGGTCTCTGAGTTAAATCTGGTTCCGTTACATAAACTACACTTAACATAAACATCTGGCAAGAAGTGCATTGAGATTTTTTTAAGTCCGTCACCCTTGCATTCCTCACAACGCCCACCTTTGACGTTGAAAGAAAACCTACCTTTTTGATAACCTCTTTGTTTTGCTAAAGGAAGTTCTGCAAAAAGTCCACGAATATAGTCAAAAACACCGATGTAAGTAGCGGGGTTAGAACGCGGGGTTCGACCAATTGGGGCTTGTGAGATTTCAATAATTTTCTTTATCTTTGAAAAATCTTGTACCCACTCAACTTTAGGTTTAGTTTGTTTAGTGTCACCTAGTTTAATTTGAAGAGATTTCAGCAGGACATCTTGCACTAAACTAGATTTACCAGAGCCCGAAACTCCTGTAACTACAGTTAAAACGTTTAGGTAAAATCTGGTGTCAATGTTTTTTAAGTTGTTTTCGTGGGCTTTGCTGATTTCTATATAGTCAAAATCACTGATTGCTCGGCGTTTTGCTGGAATTGGCACTTCTGTTCGGCCAGACAAATAATAGCCAGTTAGTGATTTTGGTTTTTCAATAAAGTCTTTTGGTGTGCCTTCCGCCACCAACTCACCACCAAAATCTCCGGCTTTTGGACCAATGTCAATAATCCAGTCAGCGGCTTCCATGGTCTCAGTGTCATGCTCTACCACCACTAAGGTATTTCCAAGGTCGCGCATTTTACAAAGAGTGTTGATTAACTTAGCGTTGTCAGCCTGATGGAGACCAATTGAAGGCTCGTCAAGCACATAAAGTACTCCCGAAAGTTTTGCGCCAATTTGTGTGGCTAGTCTAATTCGCTGCAACTCACCACCTGACAAGGTCGCGGCCGAACGATTTAAATTAAGGTAAGAAAGTCCAACGTCGTTAAGGAAGTTTAGACGGTCTTTAATTTCTTTTAAAATGCTTAAAGAAATCGTGTTTTCTTCTTCAGTTAAAGTTAAATTATTTAAAAACTCAAGTAGTTTTTTAACCGATAAATCAGAAAGTTCAAAAATATTTAAATCTTTTATTTTAACCGAAAGCGCAGATTGATTTAAACGTTTGCCTTCGCATTGTTTGCATACAGATTCTTTTGCAAACTTACCAAGCCACTCGCGGAACCACTCAGCTGTTGTTGTGTCAAAACGTCTTTGATAGTGATTAACAACTCCTTCAAATGACTCTATTTTTTTTGTAATACGGCCGCTTTTTGAAATTAAATTAAACTCAATTAACTCAGGACTACCAAAATACAGTTTTTGGAGTTTTTCTTTTTCAAGTAGCTTTAGTGGAATGTTTGTGTCAATTTGAAAAAAGTTAGCAGCAATTTCAAAAACTTGCGACTGCAGATTATCTTCGTTGTTGTTTTGTGCAGGAATAATTGCGCCTTCCTTAATTGAAAGTTCTGGGTCAAAAACCAGTTCAGGCTCAATTGTCATGATACTTCCTAAACCTTTACAGTTAGGACAAGCACCAATTGGTACATTAAACGAAAACAAACGTGGCTCAATTTTTGGAATTTCAAAAATTTCGTCTTGATAGTGATAGTGTTCAGAAAAAGGAGTAAGTTCGTTTGTCTCAGTGTTTCTGATGTAAATAACTTTGGCGTTTTCTTTAAATGCAGTTTCTATAGTTTCAAAAATTCTTGAAACTTTATCATCTGAAACCGTGATAGTTGAAATTATGACATAGAGAAAATCCTGGTTAGTTTCTACTTTGTCTTCGTCAATTCTAATGACCTGACCATCTACTAAAACACGGTTATAACCTTTCTTTTGAATACGATTGAGAAAATCTAGATTATCTTCATTTGGCAGTTTAGTTTCTTTGATTAAAATTTGGATTTTAGTGTCAAGTAACTTCATTGCAAACGCGGTGATTTCTTGAATAGTTTCTCTTGCTAAAGGTTTGTTGTCTAAAGTAAAAGGTTTGCCGATTGACGCAAAAAGTAGTCTAATGTAGTCGTAAATCTCAGTTTGTGTACCTACCGTTGAGCGAGGATTAAAAACAGAACTTTTTTGGTCAATTGCGATACTTGGCGAAAGTCCTTCTATCTTATCTACGTTTGGTTTTTCAAAGTTGCCAAGAAACTGGCGAGCATAAGAAGAAAGCGATTCTATATATCTGCGCTGTCCTTCTTGATACAGGGTATCAAAGGCTAGTGTAGATTTACCAGAACCAGAGACCCCTGTTACTATCACTAACTTGTTTTTAGGAATAGATACATTGATGTTTTTTAAGTTGTTTTCTTTAGCGCCATAGACATTAATATATTTAGTGATATCGCTTTTCATTTCAACAATTCCTCAAGGTCTTTTTCGTAAACTAAGGTTGTGTTAAATTGTTTGGCTTTGCTTAACTTAGAGCCTGCGTTTTCGCCAACTATCAACACTTCTGTTTCTTTACTAATAGAAGATACTAAATTAGCGCCTAGTTTGGCCAAAATGTCCTGCAATTCTGCTCTCTTGTAGTTTTGAAGAGTACCAGTAATCAACACTTTTTTACCACTAAAATAACTGTCTTGAACTGCAAGTTCTTCTTCTGTTAAAACAAAACCATTAGTTTTTAAAAACTCAACTAATGCTTTACCTTTTGGGCTGTTAAAATAACTTACTAATGAACCTGCAATGCTTGGACCAATTTCGTTAATTTGAGAGATTTCTTCTTCAGTCGCCAAAAGCAGAGCATGAATATTTTTAAAGTGTTTTGTAATCAAACCTGCTACTTTTTTTCCGACATTCGGAATACCAAGGGCAAAAAGCAGAGTTCTAAAAGGCGCTTTTTTAGATGCTTCTATTTCTATTAAAATTTTGTCGACAGAACGGTCTTTAAAGCCTTCTAAGGCGATTAACTGACTTCTATAGGTGTGAAGAGCATAAATATCTTGGATGTTTTTTATGAAACCTTGGTTAAATAAAGTCTCAATAGTTTTTTCACCCAAGTCTTGGATATTCATGCAAGTCCTTGCACAAAAATGAATTAAACTGTTAATAACTCTGGATTCGCATTCTAAGTTCTCACATACCCAAAATGCCTGTTTTTTTATTAGTTTACTGTTGCATGCAGGACAAGTTTTAATCATTTCAAAAGGCTTAGCGGTTGCTGGCCTTTTTTCTTTAATTACTTCGGTAATTTCTGGAATGATTTCGGCTGCTTTATAGACTAAAACATAGTCTCCAACTCTAATGTCTTTTTCTTTAACAAATGCTTCATTGTGTAGTGTTGCTCTTTGTACGTAAGTTCCTGAAACAAACACGCGGTCAAACTCAGCGACTGGTGTAACTGCTCCAGTTCTGCCAACTTGGTAGACAATTTTGTTAATTTTAGTTTCTACTTTTTCAGGTTCAAATTTGTAGGCAATAGCCCACCTAGGCGATTTTACAGTAAATCCTAAACTAGCCTGCACTTTAAAGTCGTTGACTTTAAAAACAATTCCATCAGTTGCGTAGTCTAGATTTTTTCTTAAGTTATCGTAATAAACTACGCTATCTGTAAGTTCGTTTAGCATCAGAGTTTTGTAGTTAGGATTAACTTTAAACCCTAGTTTTTCAAGGTATAAAAGAGCCTCAATTTGGCTGCTAACATTGTACCTTTCAGCGTCCACTAAAGTATAGATAAAAATGTCTAGTCCACGTTTTCTGACAATTTCTGTGTTAAGTTGACGAATAGTTCCAGCTGTGGCGTTTCGGGGATTTGCGAATAAGTTCTCACCATTTTTTAAGCGTTCTTCATTGATTTTTTTAAATTGAGAGTTTGGCATAAATATCTCGCCACGCACAGTTAAGGTGACAGGTTCAGTTAACTTTAGTGGCAAATAATTTGTTTTAATTACGGTTTTAGTTACATCTTCGCCAACTTGCCCATCACCGCGGGTAGATGCTTTTTTGAAATATCCGCTTTCATAATCTAAGTTAATCGCCAGGCCATCGATTTTAAGTTCAGAGACAAATTTAGTGTTGGGATATTTTTCGTTAACTTTAGCAAAAAACGCAAAAAGTTCGTCTTGTGAGTATACGTTATTTAATGACTTCATTGGCACAGGGTGTACGACTTTTTCAAAACCTAAAAGAATTTCGCCACCTACTTTTAAAGTTGGAGAATCTGGTCTTTTGAGTTTAGGAAAATCATGTTCAAGTTGTTCAAGTTCCTTGACTAGCATGTCGTATTCAAAGTCAGAAATCAAAGGTTTATCTAAGGTGTAGTACTGTTTTGCGGCCTCGTTAATCTGCTTAATTAAATTGTCAATTCTGTCTTTCTTTGCCTTTAAATCCATACCTTGATTATAGCATTTGACAATAATAAAAATACTTACAACGCTTTTCAGTGTTTAAATAAATTATTCAAATTGCTGAAATAAAAAGAAGGGACTTTGAATGCAAAAAATAATTAAAATAACTTTCTGTTTTGTATAATTTTATAGGTGAATTTAACACTTTAAAACTTTAAAAAAGGAGAGAACATGCAAAGAAAAATTTATCTAGCAGGTGGTTGCTTTTGGGGAATACAAGCATATTTTTCAAAACTAAATGGACTAATTACCGAAGTTGGTTATGCAAATGGCAATACTAAAGAAACGAATTACAAAATAGTTTCAAATACTAATCACGCTGAAGTTATTAAAATAATTTACGATGACCTTTCAATAAGAACTGCAGAAATTATTGATAGATTTATGCAAATCATTGACCCTTTTTCTTTAAATCGTCAAGCCAATGATGTTGGAACTCAGTATAGAACTGGAATTTTCTTTGAAAAAGGTGATTTATTTACCAAAAAAATCGCTGAACTTTTTAAAGCATATGTTGAAAAGATTAACGGAAAGAAATCATATGTTATCATTGAAGAAATTAAAAATTATGTCAAAGCTGAAGAATATCACCAAGACTACTTAAAGAAAAATCCAACTGGCTATTGTCATATCAACCCAAACGCTGTTTTTAATTCGCTTAGCAATTTTAAAAAATTAGATACAAAAGAAATTCAGAAACTAAACTTAGATAAACAAAGTTTAGGTATTATGCTAAACAAAGAAACTGAATACCCGCATTCAAGTGAGTTTAATTTAAACAACGAAAAAGGTATCTACATTGACAAAATTTCAAAAGAGCCACTTTTCTTAAGTGAAGATAAATACGACGCTGGTTGCGGTTGGCCTAGTTTCACCAGACCTATTTTCCAAACTGCACTTAACTATTTTAAAGACAACACACTTTCAGAAGAAAGAATTGAAGTAACTTCTAAAATTCAAGACTCGCACCTTGGGCATGTCTTTCCTGCTCTTGCTGTAAAAACAGAAACAGGCCTTAGATATTGCATTAATGGCTATGCGCTTGAGTTTATTGAGTTTAATAAATTAAAAGATACAGTTTACGAAAAATACCAGTTTTATTTTACAAAGTAGCCATAAAAGTTTCTAAGTGAAACTCACTTCTTAATATTGGCAAACTAGGTAATTTTAGTCTAGTTTTGTTATAATTATTCTGCTTACAAAAAGAGGTTGTCATGATAATTTTAATCGGAAAAAGTGCATCTGGAAAAACTGAAATTGCCAAAGAACTAATTAGAGAACACGGTTTCAAAAAAGTTATTACAACTACAACTCGTAAGCAAAGAATTGGTGAACAAGACAAAATTGATTATTATTTTATCTCAGAAAATGAGTTTAAAGCCAAAATTCAGACAAATCAGTTTATAGAATGCTCAAAATATGCAAACAACTACTACGGAATTACTAAAGACGCAATAATTTCGGATGGTGTCGTTATTTTAGACCCATCTGGTGTAAATGCCCTGCTTGATTTTTTGGATTTCAATGCATTTGTTTGCTTTGTTGAAACTCCTAAGTTTGTGCGTAAGCGTAGAATGAAAAAAAGAGGGGATGACAACAAGTCAATTCAAATCCGTATTCAAAGCGACGACTTGATTTTCAATAAATTGTTTTTAAATCAAGTTAATTTAAGTTTAAAAAATTTTGGACTGTTTTCAATTAAAAGTCTAACCAATAAACTAATTAAAAAATATAAAAGTTGGCAAAACAAAATTAAATAAAACGAAAAAAATGACCGTCAATTTATGATGGTCATTTTTTAAAAATAAGATTTGGTGTTTGTAAAATAAACTTTTTTATCTTTTTGCAGCAACTAAACCGTAGACTTTAGCAACATCAGTAAAACCATAGTCTCCAGTTTCTTCAATGTATCTAACTAAATTAAGATTAGTGCTTTCTTGAGTTGCAGTCCACCAATATTGATTTGAGTCTACAAAAAACTGTGGCATCCAGTTTTCATGGTTGTAGTTAAGCGGTCTAAATTGAGATAAGTTAACACCACGGTAAACTACATTCGGTCCGCTGACTGTACCAAGTACAGCAAGCGCAAAATCAGTTGGGTTTTTGATTAGTTTGAAACGGTTTGCCGGACTATCTGCAGTTTTTTCAACACCAAACTCGCCATCATCTGCTGTGACTGCAAACAGTTCTGTTTTCATGATTTCAGAAATCTCTTGCAACAAACTTTTAAAAATAGAATTAGCAAATACAGCGACTTCAGGTTTATTGTCTTGATGAATACTAAACGGAACAAAGTCTAAAATCATTTTAGTAAAATATGCTCTTTTGTCAGGAATTGGGTCAAACTCAACTTCTTCAAATTTAAAGTATTCTCCGTTTAATTTCTCATATGCATTGCCAGAACTTGTGTAAACCACAGTTCTTGTAAACTGAGCAGTTAATACTCTACCAACTGAATTGAAAGTTGCAGGAGTTTGAAAAAGGATTTCTTTTTGAATGTCACTTTGATTAAGTTGGACTTTTGTTTGTGGATATAAGTTTACTCCATCTACTATTGTGTGTTTGTAGTAAACTGTGATTTTTAAGTTTTTCGCAACCTTTGTTTTAAAAAGTTCTGCTTTAGTAATAGGCATGTCGTTTAACTCAATTTTAGTAACTTGGAAGTGTTTGTCTTCTTGAAAATCTATGTTTCTAATTTCTTCGTTGTGTCTACGAGTTTGCGCATATATTTTTTTAGTAGCACCTTTTGCATCAAATTCTAAATTATAAACTTTTCTTTTAACGTCAATTGTTACGCTGTTTTCAGCAGAGTCTGTAGATACAACTAAACTTTGTCTGCTAACTTTTGGTGTTTGATAGACGTTTTCGTCTGGATTTTTAAAGTTAACTTGGTGGGTTGAGCCAATTTTTGCATTTACTTCACGGACGTTAGTAATTATTTGGCCGTTTTCATCTTCTGTGTTAACAATATATTTAACCTTAGCAGTAGAAGAAACAAAAACAGGCTTGATTTTTATATTTTTATTAAATGCTGTGTTAAAGTCTATTTTATTTCCGTCTTCATCTACATAGTGAGAAACCACGTGTTCCATACCAGCTACAACTTTTTTAACATTAAAAAGATGTTTTTTTATAGTTTGGCTTAAAGAATGTGAATACTTAAGTTCATGTATTTTATTAAGGTCTACGTGAATTGTATCTAGTTTGATTTCAGGGTCTGTAAAATCAAAAGCAACTGTATATTTTTTTAACTCAAAATAAAATACTAATTCTTGGCTTGGTTTGCTTGCGTCTACTGTCAATTCTGCTTTAGAAAGTGCAGGGTTAAAGTCTATATTATGATTGGAAAAATCTTGTTCTGATTTTAGCGCAGTCCAGACTTTTTTAACTTCATCTGACATTAAACTTATAGTTTTACCGTGTTCAAATTCGCCAACTGTGCGGTATACACTTTTCTCTGTATTTTGGTTGTTTAATTTTTCAAAAACTAATTTAATATCAACAACAGTTTTATTTTTATCGGTGTTAATTTTACTATTAGATTTACGAGTTGCTAACACTACTGTTAAAGTGATTGTGAAAATTAACAGAAATACAGTTGCTGCAATTATTGAATAAATCGTGATTTTTTTCTTTTTTGACATATTTCTCCTTATTTTAAAGCGCTTTATCGCAAAGTGCACAAATATTTTACTATAAAGTCTTTATTTTTAAGTAATTTAAAACCCCTTCTAATTTAGAAGGGGTTTAGGTATTATTTCTTACCGACAACAACACCAAAAACATTATAAACAGGGAAATAAGACCAGTCCATTTTATTGTTAATATTTTTTCTATAAACAAAATATGCCTTAGGATCAGTGTCGCTTTGTTGAGTAGCAAGCCACCATGAGCCAAGATGACCAGGTGCATAATATGGCATCCATCTATCGCTGTCGTAGTCTTCAGGTTTAAAGGCACTAATGTCTTGGGCGCGTAAAGACGTGTATCTAAAGACTTTAGGTTGTTTAAGTTCGGACATTAAAATTTCGGTAGCATAGTCAGTTGATTCTTTTCTAAGTTTTTCAGGTTCGTTCCTGGCAACATCATTTACTCCAAACACTTTGTCACTTTTATCAAAAGTTAAAGGATGCAAATTAGTTGTTCCAAAAATTTTTAAAATGTTTTCAAAAAGACCTTTAAAGATAGAGTTTTCGTATTTAGAGTTTTCCTTTACATCTTTTTTGTAAATATTAAAAGGTGTGTAGTCAATGATTTTTTTAGAGTAAAACCCAGTTGCACCAGGAATTTGGACAAACTCAACTTCTTCTAACTTAAAATATTTGCCGTTGAATTTTTCGTATTTATCTGCACTATTTTTTCTGTAGACATATGTGCGAGTAAAATCAAATTTATAAGTTTTGCCATCTGATTTAAACTCAAAACTTTGTGGTTTGGTTTCTTCTCTTAAAATATCTGATTGCGTTAAATCTACTTTAGTTTGAGGATATAAATATTTAGGAACTGAAACTACAATTTCGATTCTAACTGGTTTGTAGACTATATAGTTTTCAACTTCTACTTTGGTTTTTTTGACATTACCAATATAAAAATCAAGGATTCTGTCTTTGTATAAACTATCTGTGTCTATTGCACCGACTTTTGCACCGTAGTATACCCCTCTGGCAGGTGGAACAACAGTAGAGTTTATAACAGTAAAAGAAACTGTAAAGTAGCGGCGTTTTAAAGTAATGGTTACTGTGTTTTCAGTGTTGTCAACAGATACTTTAAAGGTAGTTCTTGTAAACTCAGGGTCAAAATAAATTGTTTTGTTGTAAGCAAAAGAAACAGTGTGAGTTTCACCTATTTTTTGCTCCTGTGTTTGATAAGAAACTTTGTAATATCCATGCTCATTTTGACTTTTAATTATGTAAGTAATTTTACGAGATTGAATCTCAACTTGAGCATACAAGTTAAGTTCGTTTACTCCAACTATGTGCTTTGTTTGAACTGGTCCAGAAACAGAATCAGCCCAACCAAGAAAGGTATAGCCAGTTTTTGGCTTAACTGACGGATATTCAACTGCTCTAGTCTGCTTAACTAACTTTGTTTTAGGTCCAGCAATATCAACGCTATCGTTTCCAATAAAATTTACTTTGGTAGTTTTTATTCTATAGTATTGTTTTAAAACAACAGGGGCACCAGTTTTATTTAGTTGTGCCAACAATAAGTTATCACTGTGTGCGGTGTCTTTTTCGTATCTAGTTTTATCCAAAGCACTATATTCTGTGTATTGCACTGTTTTTAAAACTTTGTCTTTCTTTACTTCTGTAATTTCTTCAAAAGTGTTGTCAAGAGCACTGCTTTCGCCTTGTTTTTCAAGTAAGTGCATTACTGTATATTCCACTTCTAAGGCGGTTTTAGTAAATACTGGTTTGATTTTTAAGTCTGTATTATATGCTTTTTCAAAGTCTAAGGTCTCACCGTTTCCAAGTACAAAATGAGAAAGTGCGAACTTATGTGTTTCGCTGTCTTGCATTTTAACTGCAAACAATGCTGTTTTAATTTCTGCGGGTATTTTGTTTGTGTACTTTAAGTTAAGCGGTTGTTTTAAGATATCTGAAACTGAAGAAAGGTCAATTCCACTTTCTGTAAAATCAAAAGTGACACGGTAAGTTTTGGCTTTAAAGTAAAGTAAAAAACATTGCTTTTCTGAGCCAGACTGTACCTTTAAACTTTGCGTTGACTTTGATAAATCTGGTTTAGTTTCGTGGTTTTCAGAAACTAAACTCTTTAATTTAATATCAATTTCCGGGTGGGTAATTTTCAGTTCAGTACCTACTTTAAAATCGCCAAGTTTAATTTCTTTTTCAAAGTCAGTAGAACTTCCTAAGGTTTCATAAACTGCTTTTAGGTAAACTGGACTTTGGGTTTGAGTTTTTGGATTCGGTTTATTATTTGCTTTGCTTTTAAAATGCAGTGGTAAAACAACGGAAAGTGAAAGGAAAAAGACAAGTAAGAATATCAATAAAACAATTAAAATGTGTTTCTTTTTAATTTCCATATATCTCCTAATTAAATTAAGTTATAGTGACTCAAAACATATAAAAAGTCGTTAAAACTTTTTGTGTTTCTAATCTCTTCAATGTTTTTGTTTAGTATAAGTGTATTCACACTGTTTTGAGTTTTTAGAGTTAAAGTGTTTTTTTCAAAAGAAATTTCGCTAAAATGGCTAGGTGAAATTAAATAAACAATGTTAAAGTCAGTGAAGTTTACTAACTTAAACTTAAGGTCTTTAGTGACTGCAAAAATGTAGGTACCTGGTGCAACAGTTAAGTTTTTTAAAACCAAATGTCTCTGAATTTTTGCGTCAAAAATTTCACGTTCGTATTCTAGATAAATTTGGGCTTTATCACTGTTTTTTTGCTCAATTGTGTTAAAAACTAAAGTCGAAATAATAGTAATACCAAAGAAAGCACCTGAAAGCGAAATTAAAATAATATAGACTAACTTAACGCGAAAGTTAGCAATTAAAAAGAAAAAACCAACTAAAAATAAAATAAAAGCAACAATAGTTAAAACAAAATTAACAATTCTTTTTGTCTGCATTATCTTAAGCAAGGAACAGTGTTAAAACCGCTATAGTGTTGTGCAAAATATGAAGAACAGAAGTTACTACAACATTTCGCTTTGAGTAAACATAGACTAAAGAAAAGGCCAAGCCACCTACTAAATACGCAAAAATATTGTAAGCAAATAAAGTAAAGGAAGACTCGTTGACTACGTGAATTGCACCAAACACCAAGGTTGAAACTAAAACCCCTGGCCAGTTGGTTTTAAACAGTGAAAATATCGCTTTTCTGAAGACTAGTTCTTCAATAATTGGCCCAAAAATGCAGACTGTGAATATCAAGAACCATTTAAATTCGCCTCGCATTGCAGTTTCTATAGTTTGTTGGTTTAGAGATTCACGAGAAAGCGCGTATCCGTAGAACCCGTCAATGCCTGCGCGCATAGATTGCACAACAAACCCACCGACTATTGAAACTCCGAAAGAGATACCAAGGCCAAATAGTAAAACTAACCAGTTTTTATTTAAAGCGAGCACGTCTTTTTTAATAAATACAAAGTTTAGCCCAAAAATAGCGGCAAAGCCAGCTGCCATACCGATGAAGTTAAATAAAGCAAAAGCATTGACTTGCGAAGTTATTTTTTCGGCAAAAAATACATCGTGTTTAAGTAGGGATGTAGTTTCTAGTTCATAGTTTGTATTTTTGACAAAAAACGGTAGTTTTTGAATGTTTTGATCAATATACACGCGTTCGTAAACATCTCGTCTATCTGCACCCGCAAGTGGAACATTTGCCAGCAATCTTGAGTAAAGTACAGGATACAGATCTTTTTGAATTTTGGAAGTCAAACCAATTAGTCTGCTGGTTTTACTAATGTAAATGTCTGGAAACTCAGCACTTGGTGCTTCTACTTTTTGGTATCCTTCAATTTGACTGTTTTTTTGATGCTTGCGCACAACTACTGTGTATTTATCTAGTTTAACGTCCTTGATGTTAGAAAAAGTACTAATAATTTTGCGGTCTTGAGAATCTGCGTAAATTAGTTGTGGCAAGGTTATGCCGAAGCCAGCGGTTTCAGCAATATCAAAGAAAACCAAGCGATTCAAGATTTTGTTTTCTTTTTTGGCTTGTTCAAAATTATTTAAAGTAGTTTGTTGCTCAGGAATAAGTGATTTAGTATTGTCTGATTTAATTTTAAGAATTTCACTAATTTTTGCTTTTTCAGCAAGAGTTTGGATATACAAGTTTTGAAGTTCAACTAGGTTTGCGTAAACTACGCTACTTTCTTTATTTTGAAAAGTTGTGTATTCACTAAAAGTTTTAGAAACTAAGTTGTGTTTCTTTTCAAGTTCTTTAATTTTATTAACATCGCTAATTTTATAAATCCCGATGTTAGTTTTGGAGTGTTTAATTTGTTTAAAAAAACTCTCTTCTTTAGTGGTTACCTTAGAAAGGATGTTGCTTTTGCCCTTATTGGCTTTTTGAAATATAGCCATAATTCCACTAACTAAAACAAACATAAAGAAGTAAAGCAAGAAAGTTAAAACTGCCCAAAGCACAGTTTTTTTAGTAACTTCAAAGCGTTGAGGTGCCTTAGTTTTTTTAACTGGTTCAAACTGCTTTTCGTAATCTGGTCCAAATTGATTTACTGGATCGGTGTTTGGTTTAGTTTCTTTAAGTTCATTTGGTTTCTTTTCAATGATTTCCATTATTGGCGCTCCTTACTTTTGAGTTTTCTGGCTAATTTAGTGCTGCTTCTGTATCATTTGTTTCTAGTTCTTCAGTTTCGACTTCTATAACTTCGCTTTCATTTGATCGGCTTTCAACGACATTTGAATCTATATTGGTAGTTTCAATAACTTCAGGTTCAATTAAATTGCTTTCAGCCTCTTGGGGTTTTGCTTGTTTATAAGTGTTCATTAGTTGTTTTTCATGAACTTTCCAGGTTGTAGTTAAACAAAAAGGAACAGCGATAGCGATAGAAGAAACGCCAACTATAATAAAGGCGATTGCCAAAATTAACGAAAAAGTCTTAGTTGGATCAAATAAATTGATGTAAAAAGGAATTAACATCAAAAATCCCGCGACTGAATACAAAATATCGTCCATATTTTTTTCAAACTTATAAAAATAAAGTCCAATAGTGGCAGCAATTAAGTTAACTCCAAATATAGACTTGGCAACTATATAGCAAACTAAAAGGTTATAATTAGTTGGACTTTTAATAAAACTAAAGCCAATTGTAACTGCCAAAATTATTGATGTGATTAAAATATAATAACTTCTTTTTTCTTTAAACATATCAACTAATTATACTAAATAAACTTAGGCTTTGTTATAATATAGCCGTCTTTTTAATTTATTTTAAAGAAACAAATTGAGGTATTTATCGTGAAAAAAACTATCTTAGTAGTAGGCCTTGATAATTTCGGGCAAACAATTTGCAAAGACTTGTCTGAAAACGGACATATCGTAATTGCACTTGACCAAACTAGTGAAAAAACTTTGAGAGTTGAGCCTTTTGTTGAACACGCTGCAACTGGTGTTTTGACAACTGCAGACATCTACAAAGACCTTGGACTTGGCCACGCTGACTGGGCTGTGGTTTCATTTCCAACTCACTTTGACACCGCGATGATTATTGTAACTATCTTAAAAGATTTAGGAATGACAAATATTATTTGTCAGGTTACCAATGAATATCAGGAGCGAATTGCCAAAATGCTTGGAGCCTCGGTTACGATTTATCCAGATAACATCGCAAGTAAACAAACTGTTCGAAAAATCATTTGGCAAAACGTGCTGGAACACTATGCACTTGACCAAAACTACGGAGTTTACGAAGTAAGTGTCAATACCGACCGTTTTGACGGAAAAACTTTAAGAGAACTACAATTTCCAGAGACTTACTCGGTAAACATTGTGCTAATTCGCAGAGCAGGTGTGGCCAAAATGCCTTCTAAAAACGAAGTTTTAGAGAAAAACGATGTAGTAATAGTGCTTTGTGAGCAAAACAAAATCAGTAAATTTCAAGAAATCTTAAATGACTAAACTGCTTTTTGCAAGTCATAATTTAAACAAAGTTAAAGAAATTAAAGCGTTTTTTTTAAATACTGAGTTTGAAATAATTTCTTTAACTGATTTAAATGACCAAGCTAAAATTGAAGAATCTGGAAAAACTTTTCAAGAAAACGCGTTAATCAAAGCGCGTTATTTTTTCAATAAGTATCATTTGCCGACAATTGCTGACGACTCAGGTTTAGAAATATTAGCACTTGCTGGCTATCCTGGGGTTGAAACTAAAAGAAAAGAAGCAGAAATTTTTAAAGACCAGGGAAAACAGTTATTTGAAAAACTTGCTAGTTTAAGTAAAAAAGCGTCGTTTAAAGTGGTGCTTTGTCTTTATTTCAACGGTGAGGCTAGGTACTTTGATGGTGATATTAAAGGTGAGGTCAAACCACGCACAGAGTTTGTTAAAAATACTTTTTTATATGACAACATTTTTTGGCCGCGCGGTGCTAAGCGTGCTTTTTGTGAGTTTTCTGTAGACGAAAAAAATAAAATTTCGCACCGCGGGCAAGCAATTTCTAAGTTAATAAAATCAATTAAGGACAAAACTTTTTTATTTGACCCAAAAAAAACTGCTAGCACCTTTATTAAAGACACCTTTGGACTTGAACCTGAATATATAGACAGACTAGATAAGGGTCGTCAAAACTTTGTTTTTAAGTTTCAGTTGTTTGGAAAACCCTACACTATTCGCATCCCAGGGTTTCCACTTTATCCGTTTATTTCATATACTGACGAAGAAAAGATACTAGAGATTGCCGAAAAAAACTCAATTTGCCCTGAAACTTTTTATCACAACCCAGATACTGGAATTAAAATCTCTAAATATATAGAGACTACTTTAGGGTCTAAAACTGACTTAAAGGAAGTAGTTTTTAGACTAAAAACCCTTCATCAAATTCAAAAAGTAGAGTCTTTTGACTATATTGCGCGTCTTGATAAAGCAATAGGAATGTCTAGTTCTATTTCCAATAATTTAGTTTTTCAAAAAGGATATGAGTTATTTAAAGCAGAACACAAAGAATTGTTTTCTAAATTTTCACCTTGTCAAATTCACGGTGATTTTCAGGCTGACAATATTTTGGTAGACAAATATTTAGCAAAACCTTTAATTTCTGATTTTGAGTTTACTAGAACAGGATATCCAATTGAAGATATCGCTAGTTTTGCAGGGCTTAGTTTAACTAAAATTAAAGAAGTTTTTGCGCTTTATTTTGAAAAAGAACCGACAAAAACAGAAATTAAGGCTGTTTTATTTGCTCGCCTTTTTCAGATGCTTTTTTGGAATGCAGTGGCTAATTTTAAAAAAGATAGTGAAAACGCAAATTTGTTTAATTTAAATTGGCAAGAAATTGAGAGCTATTTAAATAACGAAGTTAAAAATGCAATTGAGGCAATTGAGGCAATTGAGGACTTGAAATGAATATAGAAAAATTACTGCTACTTGAACGCACAGTAGACACAGTTTATATCATTAAGTCTTTTTTAGATAAAAACACAATTTCTTTACAAGACTATCGCCGTGCGGTTTTTTTCATGCAAGAAATACTTTTAGAAAACCACAAACACAAAGAAGCAATCGAAGTTTCAAACTCCGTATGGCCAAAGTTCAAGGAAGCTGAAGAAAAAGAATACCTGCTTTTTTTAACTAATTGGTTTTGGGCGTATTTAAGAAGTGGCAGCGCAGTAAATGCTCGCGAGATTTTTTTAAAAATTAAAGAAAAATACGGCTACAAAGTTGACTTTGATTTAGTTTATCTAGAAGTAAACTTACTCAAATTAGAACAAAAGTTTGACTCAGATAAAGTAATTTCAGAGCTAAAAAAATCAGATTTACCAGAAACCTACGCTAGATACTATTTAAAAGAACTAGTTTCTTTTTTTGTTAGTCAAAACAAATTAGACCTAGCCTATGACTATTTAAATCAAGCCAACTCCAGGTTTGATGAGCGTGACTTTGAGCAAGAACTTAAATTGCTATTCGCACTTGGTTGGGTTGACGAATTAAAGCAAGTTTTAAAAGACTGCAAAAGTATGGGCCAATATAAAGTAATTTCACAAGTTTACCACTATTGTATTGCAGTTAGTGAACAAAACAACCACCGCGCTGATATTATTCAGTCAGAATACGAAAAAGACATTTTAAAGTTAGCAGACAATGACTTAATTTTAATGTTTCTAGAAGCACAACTTAAGTTTTTTAAAGCAAACTCACAGCGCAACAATGAAGAAAAAACAGCGAAACGCATCGCTAAGTTTCAACAAAAGAAAGACAAAACAACTAAGTTAAACCTTGACGAAGAGCCAGTTATTTCACTTCAAGAAAATTCCAAACCGAACTTTGAAGTGAAAGAAAAAGCCATAAAAGTTGAAGCTAGAGTTTATCAAAACTTTTTTGACGTCATGACTTTTTACGCCAAAATTCCGCAAGACCTGAATTTAAGAGAAACCCTTCGTAGTCTTTTAATCAAAAGCGAGGCTTTAGTGCCGGCGGCTGATTTAGTGATTTTAAAAAATCAAACTTTATATAACTACAAAAAAGAAAGACTTTACAACAAAGATATTGAAGACATTCAGTTAGCCGATACTGCTTTTAGCAAACTAGTTCAAGTTAACTTTGATAAAATATACCGACAAGGCGATTTAGCTGAGTTTAAAAACCCGCTAACCGGCAGTCCTTACTCGTCTGAATACCAGACGCTTTACTGTTTTTCTTTAAGTAAAAACTTAAAGTTTATTGTGCAAAGTCATAACTTTCAAGAAAGTGAGTACTCTTACTTTAAATTGCTTTCAGCGCTTATTTTAGATGTTTTTGAAAAAGACAAAAACTTAATTAAACTAAAACAAATTACTAACTTATTTACGACTTTAAAAGAAAACTCAACTCTGGCGTTTAAATACTACATAGACGAGCAGATTCATCTAAGCACAGGAATGCGCACGCTTTTAGACGGAGTTGAGACAACTACGTTAGACCAATACTGCACGCAAATTGTGGGTAGCGACAAAATTAGCTATAAAAAAGAATTTTTAACTTGTAGTTTAAAACCGGGAAACTCACTAAAACAAAAGTATAGACTCAGAAAAAAACAAGTCATGGAACTTGCAAGTTCTGTTGATTTGTTTGGTAAAGTTGTGGTCTTTTCAGTAGTTTTAGACATAGACGAAGAACAAAGCACAATTAATACATTGGCGGAAACCGCAAAGATCAACAATATATATGGGCTCTATTCACACACAGAACTTGAACGCGCTTTTCAAAGTAAGTTAATTGATAAGTTTTCTTTAATTTTAATTGAACTGAACTTCGATAACCGCCACCTTTACTCACTTGAACTACAAGAAAAATATATCGCTGAATTTCTAGATGTCTTAAAAGAGTTTTTCAACACTGACTTAATTTACTTCATTCAAGACAACAAGTTTGCTTTGTTTGTGGATTTTAACGACATCAGAGCCTTGAGCAATGTGCTTAGCGAACTAAGCAAAAGAACGCAAAACATCGGCAAACAAAACTGCTTAGAGTTAACCTTCTTATTTACAGCCTCTGCACTTAGATATCCAACTGCGACTTACAACAAAACTTTTAAAAAAATCTATAGATTTGCAGATCTTGCTTTAAACCTTGCTAAAACAAATGGTAAAGTTTTCCATATTTTTGAAAAAGAAGACTTGCACCAAGATATTTTTGAAGACGACGTTATTAAACTTATATTAAACTACCCAGATAAGTTGAAGTTAATGCTTTTGCCAATAGTTGATGAAAACAAAAATGTTGCGCTCTACCAAGCTGGCTTTAGTCTAGACGGCTTTGACCTGGATTTTAAAGAAATTAAAGAAATTGCAAAAAAACACCGCAAGGCTGTAGAAATTGACCTAATTTTATTTAAAGAAGTAGTAAGCGCTTTAAATATAGCGACTGAAAAGTTCAGACAAATTTTTGATGTTCTTTTACCATTGTCTAAAGAGTCCTTAATGTCTACAGAGCTTAAAAAACAAGTAAACAAACTGAAATACAAATATCTAGCTCCGCACATTTGCTTTTTATTTCCAAACGAAGAAGAACTGCCTGGCGTAGTTGAAAACTTCAAGCAAAACCTTGAACAAAGCAAACATAAAGTATTTACCAAAAATATCTCGGCGTACTTAAGATACGGTTTTCAAGGAGTAGTTCAAAGATACACAGATGGTATTCGCTTTACTGAGTTTATCAAGATGTTTGCTCTTGAAACTAAAAAAATCAACTCTTATTTGATTGTCAAAGACTTAACTAAAAAAGAAGAGTTTAACTCAATTAAAAAAATCAAAGACCTTTGTTTCCAAGGCAAGTTATTCGCGCCAATTTCGGTTAGCGAAATATTTAGCAAAATGCAAGAAACCCAAGCCCAAAAACCTGTGTTAGACAATGAAAACGAGATTTAAAAAATCTCGTTTTTTTATTTTAAAATCGCAAAAAACCCGTCTTTTTTTAGGTTTAGTGGGCGTTTCGTGGTAAAATTAAAACCAAAGAGGTACTAATTTATGGATAGAATAGAAGACAAAAAACTAATTGGCCAAAAAGTCAAAGTAGAAAAAGAAAGAAGTTATGGAGTGGTTACTAGAATAGACTATGAACATGGTTTAATTTACGTAATTTTTGCTAGAATGCGTGAAGAAAAATACCCTTATCCAGAGGCAATTGACCAAGGTATTTTAACTCCAGTTGGAAAATAATTATGGAAATTTCAAAAGAACTACTTCAAAAATACAACAAAAGTTTTGCAAAAAACAAACAACTTAGTGCAATTAAAAGAGCTCTTGTTCGCTCTAAATTAGCAGATGTTGTCTATGTTCAAGAAAACGAACAACTTGTTAGCACTCATTTTTCGCACTCCATCCCTGCTTTAAATATCTCTAACCAAAAACAATCTGGACGTTGCTGGATGTTTTCAGGTTTAACTTTTTTAAGATATCAAATAGCAAAAAAATTAAAACTAGAGAGTTTTGAACTTTCTCAGTCTTACCTTCAATACTATGATTTACTGGAAAAAGTCAATTACTTTTTTTCACTAATTGACAAAAACTTAAGTCTAGACCCAGAAGATCGCCGCTTTATGTTTATCAACGAACCCTTGACTGGAGACGGCGGCTACTGGCAATACTTTGTTAACCTAGTTAAAAAATACGGAATTGTGCCAAAATCTGTGCAACCTGAAAACGCCCAAACTTCAAATACACACCATATGCAAAGTTTAATTACTTTGATTGCCAAAAAATACGCAGCAGACGCTCAAAGTAATTTCAAGGCAGGTAAAGTTGAATTAAATAAAGAACTTAGAGAAAAAGCATTTTTAGATGCTTTTAAAGTGATTTCTAGTTCAATGCCGGCGCCAATTGAAAAGTTTGACTTTGAATACACCGATAAAGACAAAAAATACCACATTGAACGCAATTTAACTCCGCAAACTTTCTTTGAAAAATACGTAGATATTAACTTAGATGACTACGTGACTGTCTCTTCAGACTGTTCTCGTAACTTTGAGTTTATGCAACCGTATGAACTTGAATACTGCACTAATATGGAAGGTGCTCCTTTGCAAGTTGAGTTTAACTTACCAAAACAAAGACTAATTGAACTAACTGTTGCCCAACTTAGAGACAATTT
>CAUUIA010000004.1:0-43460 GCA_963545195.1 uncultured Acholeplasmataceae bacterium | reverse complement strand
TTGTAATGCCTGGCGACAACACCACAATTACAGTTGAACTAATTCACCCAATCGCACTTGAACAAGGAACTAAGTTCTCAATCCGTGAAGGTGGACACACAGTTGGTGCTGGTTCTGTAACTAAAATTATTGCTTAGTTAATTTAAAGCAAATAAAAATGGCTTGAATAAATCAAGCCATTTTTTATAACTAAATCACCAATTTAAAGATAAACATAAGCTAAATAATAATCTTGTATTTTTGCTTAGTTAAGCCTTTTTACTAATAATTCAAAAAGGTCAAACTGCGTATCAGTTTGACCTTTTTTAGTTATATTTTTAAGTTTATAAAAGTTGTTTTGCAGCAGAGACCATTTGAATAAACTTAGTAGAGTCAAGAGAAGCACCACCGATTAGCGCGCCGTCTATGTCTGTAGTTGCGAGGATTTCTTTAATGTTTTCTGGCTTAACAGAACCGCCGTAAAGAATTCTGATCTCAGCAGACACTTCTTTGCCGTAGAGTTTATCAATAACTTCGCGAATTCCTTTAATTGTTTGGTTTGCAACTTCAGGCGTAGCGGTTTCTCCAGTTCCAATTGCCCAAATAGGCTCATACGCTATAACTACCCTTTTAGCGTCGTTTGCGCTAACTTCTGAAAATGCAGATTTAATTTGATTTGCCAAAAAGTTATAAACTTCGTTTTTTTGCCTTACTAAAAGGTTTTCACCAACACAAACCACTGGAGTTAAATTGCTTGTCAGTACTTTTTTTAACTTCAAGTTAACATCTGTGTCGCTTTCATTAAAATATTGCCTTCGTTCACTGTGGCCAATTAAAACATATTCAAAGCCAAGCGGTTCAACCATTTTTAAAGAAAGTTCACCAGTATACGCGCCTTCATCCAAATGGTGAATATTTTGCACACCAATTCTTAAATTACCTTGTCTTTTAACTAAACAGCGAGCATATAGACTTGGGGCAAATACCACAGTTTCAACTTCAGTTCTTTCAGGCATTTTATCTGAAACTTGGTAAATAAACTCAAGCGCCTCCGCTCTGGTTTTATACATTTTCCAGTTACCAGCAATTATTTTTCTTCGCATATTAAAAGTCCTTTTCTATCTTGGGGTTTTAACAAGTAAAACCTTGCACGGTCTTGAGTATTTATTTCTCAAGTAGTTTTCTTTAATGTTAGGAAAGTAAAAAGTTTCAAAACGTTCAACTAAAGTAACTTCTTCGTTTTGAAAAACTTCAACTCTGCCTTCCAAAACATAGCCAAAAGTTTCGCCAACTTGCGGTTTTTGAATTTCGGTTTGCCCGTTTGGCTGAATTTCAACAATTTCTACTTTGAAACTAGAGTTAGTAGGCAGTAGTGGAAACTTAGCGTAGAGTAAGTTCTCGTCGACTTCCTCGCTTTCTGCAAGTTTAGCAGTTGAAAAAACTTCAACTAAACTTTCTTCTTTAGTTTGTTCAGCAGTTCCAAAAAAATCTTGAAAGTTTGTACCTAGCCTTTCTAAAATTTTTTCTAAAGATTCAAGTGATGGCGATGTACGGTTATTTTCAATTTGGGAAATATAACCTTTAGTAACTCCAATGTCGTTTGCTAGTTCCTTGGTAGTTAAATTAGCCTTGACTCTTAGATAATGAATTTTTTGTCCTAAATTAATCACGATTTTACTTATCTAAAATGCACTCAATTCCAGGCAGAGTTTTGCCTTCAAAAAATTCAAGTGAAGCCCCACCGCCAGTCGAAACGTGTGTAAATTTTTCAATCATGTTTGCTTTGGCAATAGCAGCAGCAGAATCACCGCCACCAACTACAGTCATTGCACCTTCTTTTGCAGCAATATACTCAGCGATTTTGTAAGTACCATTTGAAAAAACAGGAAGTTCAAACACACCAAGTGGTCCATTCCAAATCACAGTGTTTGCTTTATCAATATACTGTTTAAATAGTTTAAGAGTTTCAACACCACAGTCTAGGCCTTCTTCATCTTCAGGAATATTCATAACTGAACGAAGGTTAACTTCTGTATCATTTGAAAATTCTTTACCAGTATAAACATCGCGGCCAACTATTAATTTGCCTTTGCCACGTTTAAGTAAATCAAGCGCTAAATCTGTTTTATCAGGCTCGCAAATGCTTTTGCCAATTTTCCCGCCTTGAGCCTTCGCGAAAGTATAAACCATACCGCCAGCGACCAATACATAGTCGCAAATCTTAAGTAAGTTGTTAATAACTTCAATTTTGTCAGAAACTTTAGCCCCACCAATGATTGCCACAAGTGGTCTTTTTGGATTTTGAATTGCAGCAGAAAGATACTTGATTTCTTTTTCCATTAAGAACCCACAAACGCAAGGAAGGTGGTTTGCAATACCAACATTAGAAGCCTGTGCACGGTGGCACACACCAAAAGCATCATTTACAAAAATTTCACCAAGTCCGGCCCAGTATTTGCCAAGTTCTGGCGAGTTTTTTGACTCCGCTTTGTTGTCAAGATCTGCAAAACGAGTGTTTTCAAGCACCATAACTTCGCCTGACTTCAATTGACTAACTGCATCTTCCACAGCCTTACCGCGATAGTCTGCAACAAACTTAACAGGTTTGCCAAGTAATTCAGATAATCTGCGAGCAACTGGTTCTAAAGATTTGCCTTGCATATCTTTTTCTTCTTTAACACGGCCTAGGTGAGAAAGTAAAATTAACTTAGCGCCATGTTCAAGTAAATAAGAAATTGTTGGAAGTGCTTGAACGATACGGTTATCGTCAGTAATGACTCCGTTTTTAAGTGGTACGTTGAAATCAACTCTTAAAATAGTTTTTTTGTTTTGAAAATCAACATCTAAAATTGTTTTTTTGTTCATTTATTAAAACCTCTCTAAACAAATCAATTATAACATTTTAAGCAGTGTATTTAAATGATTATTTTTAAAATTTGTTTAACTTACAAAGACTAAATGTCCAACCTAACAACTCAATATTTTTATTTAACAATCTTAATACATAAAATATAATTTTCAAAAAACTGATGTTTTTTTATAATATTTATGTGTAATTTGCACATTTTTTTTGAAAAACTAATTTTTTAACTAAATTAAATAAAGTAAAATAAAGACATGTTTTTAAACAATAGAAAAGTAAAATTAAGAACTAAATTAGAAAATGAAAAAGCCGTCTTTTACAAAAGACAGCTTTACTATTGCAGAATGCTTTGTTCTAAAACCTTGAGTGAGTTTAGTGAACTGACTAAATTACCGATTTCAACAATTTCTTGCTATGAGAGAAACAAGTCAACACTTACTCAAAAAAATATTAAAAAAATAGAGACACTGTTTGTCTCTGACAAAATATCTATCTATAACTTTAATCTGTTTGAAGACAAAATAGAAGAGTTAATCAATGCTTTAGTAAAAGTTAAAAAACTAGATAAAAGTTTAGCAGAACCTAAAGACCACGACATTTTAAACAACACTATTTTTAACAGTTTTTATTATTTGAGTAACTTAAACTTGACCGATGCACTTTTGATTTTAAGCAAAGGTGACTACACTAAACCTGACTTTTCTCCAAAGTACTACGAGGTTTATCAACTGATTTCGGCACTGACTATGTTTATCTCTGGAAATGTTGAAGATTGTACAATAGTTCTTGAAAATAGGGTAGCAAGTGCAGAAGATAAAAGAGTTGAAGCGATGTTTATGCTTTTAAAAGTTTTGACTAAGTTTTGTGAGAAAAAGCATATCCACTCAAATGAAATTAACGATTTAGAAGTTTATTTTTCAACACTAAATTCACCAATTTTAACTGGAATTTTAGATTCAGTTAGACTGATTAAAAATCTAAAATTTCAAGACAGAACAACTTTTGAAAACAATGTTAAAAACATTTTAAAATGCAAGTTTAACAACAACAAAATAGTAGGTGCTTTCTTTGGTTTATACACACAAATTTATCATAGTGTGTTCATTCCAGATTTGTTTTTTAAAAGTTATATAAAGTTTGAAAACAGACTAGTAAGGCTATTTTTTGAAACTATCTACTATATTCATGAACGAAAAATTGAGGCTATATCTCACAATATAAATGAATTTCTAAAACACAAAATTCCTGATAACTTCTTAATTTCTAAACTGATGCAATTTGCTCAAAAACTGCTTTTATATCAAGACGAACCAGATATTTTTATTAAGTATTTCTTAGAGTTTTTAGACACGGAAATCAGTGGAGTTTATAAAACTTTTTTTATTTTACTGGCTTGTAATTACTATAAAAATATTAAAGGTGGAAACATAATTTTGAAACTAATTAAACTAAACAGTAAACTAACCAAAATCTTACCCCAAGCCGAATATTTATAAGTTCTTGTTATATAATGTATATAACGAGCGACGGAGAAAATATTTGAAATTATATAATTTTTTAACCAAAAAAATAGATAATTTTAATCCTGAAGCAGGCAAAAAAATTGGCATTTATGTATGTGGGCCAACAGTTTATTCATACATTCATGTTGGAAATGCTCGCCCTGCTATTTTTTTTGATGCAGTTGTTCGTTATTTAAGATATCGTGGACACCTAGTTTTCTATGTTTCTAATATCACCGATATTGACGATAAAATCATTAACAAGGCGATTTTAGAAAATGTAAGTGAACGGGAAATTGCACACAGATACAGTCAAGAGTATTTAAAAAATCTAGCCAATTTAAACTGCGAGTTTCCAGACACCATTCCTTACGCCACTAAATACATTGACCACATAATTGAATTTATTCAATCCTTAATTTCTAAAAATTTAGCTTACGAAAAAAATGGAAATGTTTATTTCAGAGTTAACTCAATTAAAACTTACGGTGCGATTTCCCATCAAAATACCGGAGACTTAGAAGTGGGTGCCAGGGTTTCTGTAAACCAAGATAAAGAAGATCCGCTTGATTTCTTACTTTGGAAAAAAACAGAAGAAGGCATTAAATTCAAATCACCTTTTAGTGAAGGCAGACCAGGCTGGCACACAGAATGCGCTGTGATGAATAAAGAGTTATTTCAAGATACTCTTTTAATTCACGGTGGCGGTTCTGACTTAAAGTTTCCACACCACGAAAATGAGCGTGCTCAGTTTCTTGGAGAAACTGGACGTGAACTAAGTAAATACTATATGCATGTGGGCAGAGTTAATGTTGACAATCAAAAAATGTCTAAGTCTCTTGGAAATGTAATTAACGTAAACGAAATCATAGAAAATAGCCAAACAAACGGATTTAGACTTTTAATACTTTCTCATAACTTTGAAAGTCCTATTAACTTTTCAAGAGAACTGCTTGAAGAAAACCAAGCAGTATTTACTAAACTACAGCGTAAATTAAGAATACTTACTTTTAATCACCGTGTTGATGGTTTTGAGTTTAAGGAATTTGACAAAGAAGTCTTAGATAACTTCGCAAAATGTATGGAAGATGGCTTTTTAACGCCACTTGCTTTAAGTGATTTGCAACAAGTCATAAAAAAACTAAGTATCAACGTAACCAGTTCAACTAACGCTGCAGTAATTCACTCTGTTTACAAAGTTTTAGAAATTTTAGGTTTTAAAATCAAACTACCCGAGTTTACAGACTTAGAGATTAAATTATATAAAACCTGGCAACAAGCCCGTTTAGACAAAGACTTTAAAAAAGCAGATGAACTTAGAGTGAGTCTAACTGAAAAAGAACTGATTTAACTAACTGAGAGGACACTATGGAAAAAAACAAAAAAGTTGAAATAACTCAAGTAGAAACTGAGATTAAAAAAGAACCCACACTTGACGTAAAAGAAAACGCTACTAAAGAAATTACAGAAAGTGAAAAAGTACTTTTAGACAACAAATCAAAAAATTCAAGTAAAGCAAAACAAGGTAAAAAAGGCTTAATTAAAAAAACTGTAACTATCGTTGAAGAAAGCGCTGAACTACACGAAATTCCAGATGAACTAAAACAACGCTACGCAGAAATTAAACCAAAAGAAAAGAAAGCAAAAAAACCTCGCAAAAAAGAAATTAAAGTTGTTCGCTACAACCCAAATGTTGAAACTGGTTTAACTGACCAAGAAGCGGAAAACAGGCGAATTCTTGGCATGGCCAACAACTCCAAAACTAAGACTTCTAAAAGTTATTTTGCGATTTTCTTTACCAACATCTTTACGCTATTTAACCTAATCATGTATCCGCTTGCGGTTTGGCTAATCACAGTTGGTGCAAAACCACAAAACTTGGTATTCTTAGTAGTTACTACCATTAACATAATAATCGGGATTGTCCAGGAAATTAAAGCAAAATTAACTATTGAAAAACTAACTATCTTGCAACAACCCACAATTACTGTTTTAAGAGAAGGTAGTCAAAAAGAAATTAAATCAAAAGAAATTGTTTTAGACGATTTAATTATTTTAAAACCAGGTAGACAAATTCCGTGTGACTGTGTGCTCGTTTCAAACGGTGGTCTTGAAGTTAACGAAGCGCTCTTAACTGGTGAATCTGATGCTATCGTTAAAGACAAAAAAGCCGCACTTTACGCCGGAAGTTTTGTAGTTTCTGGAACTGGTGTTGCACAAGTTGTAGCAGTTGGTAAAAACGTATACATTGAAAAACTAACTAGCCAAGTTAGAAAAGTTAAGAAAAATAAATCTGAACTGCTTAAATCGCTTAAACTCTTAATTACTATCTTAACTGTCTTAATTATTCCAATCGGGTTTACTTTATTTTACTTTTCTACAAACCATTTAGATTTTAGCAATTCAGCAGTTTATAAAAATGCTGTTGAAAAGACAGCAGGCGCGATGGTCGGAATGGTTCCAACTGGTCTGTTCTTACTAACTTCTGTTGCCTTGTCAGTTGGCGTTCTTCGTCTTGCTAAACACAACACTTTGGTTCACAACTTATACTGCATTGAAACTCTAGCACGCATTAACGTGCTTTGTTTAGATAAAACCGGAACTATTACCGATGGTTCAATGTCCGTAAAAATGTCAATGGACTTCAATCAAACTGAGTCTATGTATTCAAATGAACAATTACTGCAGGCTTTTTTAAATATTGACAACTCAGACAACCCCACAAACACCGCGCTAATTGAACGTTTTGGCAATAACTTCGCTTTAAAGCATAACGCCTACATTCCTTTTTCAAGTAGTCGTAAATACTCAGCGATTGAGTTTGAACAGGTTGGTACCTTTTATTTAGGTGCACCTGAGTACATCATTAAATCTAAGTTTAAACAAATTAACGACAACGTAGAAAGATATATCCTTGAAGGTTTCCGTGTATTGGTGTTTGGCTACACCAAGGCTCAACTTGGTGATAAAATCCCGCAAGACGTAACACCACTTACTTTAATCGTAATTGAAGATACAATTAGAACAGACGCACTTGACACAATTAAGTTTTTCAAAACTATGGGGGTTGACATTAAGGTTATTTCTGGTGACAACCCACTTACTGTTTCAAGAATCGCTGAGCGTGTTGAAATTGAAAACTACAACAAATACATATCACTGGAAAACGTCAAAGACGAAGAAATTGAAAATATTTGTACAGAATACACTATTTTTGGCCGAGTTAACCCTACTCAAAAACGGCTGCTCGTTCAAGCACTTAAGAAAAAAGGCAAGACTGTTGCAATGACCGGAGACGGTGTCAACGACATCTTAGCACTACGCGAAGCCGATACTTCTATTGCTATGGCTGAAGGTTCTGAGGCTGCCAGAAACGTCGCTGAAGTTGTTTTAATGGACTCAAACTTCTCGTCAATGCCAAAAATTGTTGCAGAAGGTCGCAGAGTTATTAACAACATTGAAAAAGTGACTACTTTATTTATTACCAAAACTATTTTTTCTGTGGTACTTTCTTTAATTGCAATTTACTTAGCGGCTGTTAAAAGAGGAGCATATCCGCTTGAACCAATACAGCTAGTTCCAATTGAAAGTTTAGCAATAGGTATTCCTTCGTTTTTCTTGGCACTTGAATACAACAACAGCGAAATTAAAAAAGATAACTTTTTGTGGAGTATCATTAAAAAATCTATGCCAAGTGCTTTAACGATAATTCTTGAATGTGTCTTGATTTATAGTTTAAGCAAAACTCTAAACTTAACCGCGCAAGGACATGAAAGAGTTATTCCAACCTTAATTGTTTACAGTGCGACTACAATTTGTTTAATTACTCTGCACAAAATTTGTCTGCCAATGAACTTCAAACGCGGAATGCTTGTAACTACTATGATTTCTATTTTCATCGTGCTAGTCACTTTTATGTCTGAATTCTTTGCAATTGCTCCAATCTTTAAGGTTGGCTACTACACAGGAAACGCATTAAATGTCCAAGAGTTGCTGCTGTTAGTTATTCTACTGCAAGCCGGTTGGCCACTGATGTATTTGTTTACCAACATTGTTGCTTGGACTAAAAAAGGAATCCATAACGCAGTTGTTTTCTTTAGAGATTCTAATAACTTACCGGAAGATAGCAAAAAATGATTTACTTTGGCAAAAACGTTGTTAAAGAAATGATTTTAAATCACTTTCCAATCTTCAACGTTTATTTAGATGAAAAGTTTGCAGACCAAAAGTTTTTTGAGTTTTTAAATCAACATAACTCCAAAATTGAAAGAGTTACAAAAGAACGCTTATTTAAATTAACTAACACCAAAGACCACCAAGGAATTGCTGTCAATGCAAGCGACTTTAAATATTTTGAGTTAGCAGAACTGCTTGGAAAAAATATTAAAAAAATAATTATCTTGGATTCAATTCAAGATCCGCATAACCTCGGCGCTTTACTTAGAAGCGCTGAGGCCTTTGGAATTGACACAGTTGTAATTTCAAGTAGAGAACAAGTTAAAGTAACGCCTACCGTCTTAAAAGTATCTGCGGGTGCCGCGATTAAAGTGCAAATTGCAATAGTAAAAAGTATTTCAAAAGCCATTGAAACTCTAAAAGAAAATAATTTTAAAGTCTTTGCTACTACTTTAAATACAAATAAGTCTGTTGCTTGTTTAAAAGTAGAAGACAAAATTGCTGTAATTCTTGGAAATGAAGGGCTAGGCGTCAGAAAAAATTTAATTTTGCTTTCTGATGATTCTGTGACCATTCCAATGATTGGCAAAATCAACTCACTTAACGTATCTGTTGCTGGTGCGATAGTGATGAACGAAATGACTAGAAAGGATTAAAATGATTAACTATAATGACTATGAACTTATTTATTTAGTTCAGTGTCATTATGACCAAACCAGTTTAAAAATCATTTTTGACAAATACAAAGCCTTTATCTACAAAGTAGCCTTAAGCAAACGCATCTATAGTCTATCTTTAGAGGACCTTGTACATCTTGGCTTAGTTTCACTTAAAACTGCCATCGAAAGTTACTCAGAACTTTTTAACAAAACTTTTATGCGTTTTTTTGAACTAATTTACTTAAGACGACTTTCAAGAGAACTTAAAAGTGCCTACAAAAAAGCACAGCATATTACCAATATAGACCACGAAATAATTGATAATGTGCTTTTGGTAAGCGACAACATGGAACAGTATTCATACGAAAAAGAAAAACCAGAAGTTGCCGAAATTAAGTTTAAAAATAAAGATTTAGCGCTTGTTTACTCACTTACTTTAAAAGGTCTTAAACCAAGTGAAATAGCCAAACAAACGGGTTTTCTAATTAAAAGGGTTTACAATTTACTGGCAAGAATTCGTCAAGGAATTAAGAATTCAGGCACTAGAGTCTTGAAACAAAAAATCGTGAGGTTATGAAATGAACACACTTAAAATTAAAAATTATTCAGTTTCAATTGAAGATAAAAAAATTCTGAAAAACATTTCTCTAGAAGTTAAAGGCGGAGAAGTGCACGTAATTATGGGACCAAATGGAACTGGAAAATCTACACTTTTAACTTCCTTAATGGGACATCCCTTGTATACAGTTGAAAGTGGAGAAGTTTATTTAAATCAACAAAGCATACTTGATATGCCTACAGACGAGCGCAGTCGCTCTGGGCTCTTTTTGGCATTTCAAACTCCTACTGAAATACCTGGTGTTAAAAATGTAGATATTTTAAGAGAAGTTGTTCTACAAAAAACCAAAAAAGACTTTAAACTATTTGACTTTATCAATGAAGTTGAAAAAGCCACGCAAGAACTTGGACTTAGTAAAGAATTTGTGTTCAGAGAAGCAAATGTTGGGTTTTCAGGCGGTGAGAAAAAACGTAATGAAATTATCCAATTAAAAGTCTTAAAACCTAAGTTTGCACTACTTGACGAGATAGATTCTGGGCTTGATGTAGATGCTTTAGAATGCGTCGGTAAGGCGGTTTTAGAAGAAGTTAAAACTAACAATCTAGGTGTAATTATTGTTACCCACTATGAGCGTATTTTGAAGCACATTAAACCAGACTTTGTCCACGTTTTACTTAATGGCAAAATTGTAAAGACAGGTGATGCTACCTTAATTGAAAAAATTAACAAAGAAGGCTACGCTTGGTTAAATGCAGAGCATAAATAATTTAAAAAAAGTTAAAACTGTTTTCAGCAGTCCTTTTGAGTATAAGCATCTTGAAATTAAGGATGCTTCTTTTGTTGAACTAGAATTTGGTGCTAATTTAACTGGGACTGTATTTATTGAATTAAAGAGCACAGGAACTCTTGATTTTATTGTTAATTTAGCAGAAAAAGCAGATATTTTAATTCACTTATTAATAGTTTCAGATGACCTAAAAATAAAAATCAATCTAAATACAGTAGGCATTAAATCAAAACTACAGTTTAATTTGCTAACTGTTACGAACAATGCGCAATCTGTAGATGTTGATTTAACTGCAACTAACCGAGCAAAAAACTCAGAAATCTACACATCTGGTTTGGCAGTTGCAACTCAGCAATCATATGTTAGACTAAATTACATTGGCCAGATTGAAAATAAAATGGCTAAATCAAAACACTTTGAGAAACTAAAAGGTTTCATTAAAGACAACGCAAAAATGGAATTAAATCCCATTCTTGAAATTAAAGAGTTTGATGTAGAAGCAGGACATTCTGCAGCGAGTGGTAACATTAACGCTGACACTTTATTTTACTTAAACTCTAGAGGAATTGATAAAAACACTGCTGAAAGAATTATCTTAAATGGGTTTGTTGAGCCTTTTTTCAATATTATACCAGATGAGAAAATACAAAAAAAATATCTAAATGAATTGGGTGATAAACTATGAACTCAGTAAGAAAATACTTTCCCTTTTTTAAAAATAATCCTGGCTACGTTTATCTTGATACTGCAGCGACTGCACTTAAATTAAATAAACAAATTAAGGCAGAAACCGAATTTTTAAAAAAGAATGGTACTAATGTTTTTAGAGGTGCATACTTGCATGGCTTCGCAGCAACTGAACTTTATCTTGAAAGTAAAAAAACTGTTGCTGAATTTTTAAATTGTTCAGATAAAGAAATCATCTACACAAAAGGCAGCACGAATGGTCTTAATTTAATTGCAAACTCTATTACTAATTTTATTCAAAAAGATGATGAATTTCTAACGTCTACTTTAGAACACAATGCTAATTTTTTACCATTTTTTGAACAAAGCAAAAAAGTCGATTTTAAAATTAAATACATAGAACTAAACGAAAATAACCAAATTACAGTTGAAAATTTTAAAAAAGCATTAACTGAAAAAACCAAAGTAGTTTCGCTTACCTATATTTCAAATGTTTTTGGTTATGTCACACCAATTAAAGAAATTGCAGAGATTTGCAGTGACAAAGGTATTATTTTAATTGTAGACGCTGCTCAGGCTGCCTCAAGAATTAAGATAGATATGCAAACATTAAATTGTGATTTCTTGGTATTTTCAGCCCACAAAACATACGGACCAAATGGTCTTGGTATACTTACTGGTAAATTAAATAGCTTAAAAAAACTAAATGCTTTTGAGTATGGCGGACAAATGGTTGAAAGCATAGATGAAAAAGAAATCATTTACAATCCTGCTCCTGCTAATTTAGAAGCAGGAACTCCCGCAATCAGTCAAGCAATTTCGTTTACCGAAAGTTTAAAGTTTTTAATGGAAATCGGTATGCAAAATGTAGAAAAACATGAAAAAGAACTCTTAGCCCTTACTTACAGTGAACTTAGTAAAATCAGCGAAGTTGAATTGTACACTAAAGTTCCTGAAAGTGGAATTATTTCTTTTAATATCAAAGGTGTACACCCACATGATGCTTTAACTTTTTACGATCAGGAAAAAATTTGTCTAAGAGCAGGACAACATTGCTCAGGCTTGGCATTTACAAATTTAGATGTAGAAAGTGCTCTTAGAGTGTCTTTTGGAATTTATAATAATAAAAAAGATGTGCGAAAATTTATTTCTGTCACTAAGAAACTAATTGAATTTTTCCAAGGAGTTTAAAATGAGCGTTCAACTAAATAATTTATACAGAGAAGTTATAATGTTTCACTCAAGCAATCCTTACAATAAAGGGCTTGAAAAAAGACCAGATGCTAAATACTTAAAATTAGTAAACTCAAGTTGTGGTGATGTTGCGGAAATTGAAGTTATGATAAAGGATAGCAAAATAACTTCAGTTAGACATCTTTCAAAAGGTTGTTCAATTTCTTGTGCTGCGGCATCTGTACTTTGCAAAACTATTGAGAATACTGAAATTAAAGATGCTAAAGAAATAATTTCTACTTATTTTAAAATCATTAAAGGAGAGGAAATTTCTACGGATTTTTTAAACAGTGAGCTAATTGCTTTTTCTGGAGTTAAAGCGTTTCCTGCAAGAGTGAGATGTGCAACACTTGCTTGGAAAGCCCTTGAAGAAATCTTAAATACTTTATGAAAAAAAGAGAAATTAAAAATAAAGAAGTTCTTGATAACTTAAAGAATACTGCAATAAATCAAGACTATGAACTTGGTTTTCATATAGAGACAAAACCTGAAATCAATCTTGGAAAAGGGCTTAACAAAGAGATAATAAAAAAAATATCTGAATCTAAAAAAGAACCTGAATGGATGCTTGAACTTAGACTGAAAGCCTTTGAAAAGTTTTTAGAACTAACCAATCCTAAGTGGGGTCCTGACTTAAATTTTATTGATTTTCAAGATTTTAAATACTACATTAAATCAAGTAAACTGACCGATTCTTGGGACGAAGTACCACTTGAAATCAAAACTGTATTTGAAAAAATTGGTATACCAGAAGCAGAGCGCAGTTATTTAGCAGGAGTTACCACACAGTTTGAGTCAGAGGCTGTTTATCTTAAAATTAAAAAAGACCTTGAAGCAAAAGGTGTAATTTATTTAGATACAGATACAGGCCTACACTTGTATCCAGAAATCTTTAAAGAATATTTTGGCAAAATCATTAAATATGACGACAACAAATATGCTGCTCTAAATACAGCGGTTTGGAGTGGGGGTTCTTTTATCTATGTTCCAAAAAATGTAGAAATCAAAGAACCATTACAGTCTTATTTTCGTATGAACGAAAGCGGGTTTGGACAGTTTGAACGCACTTTGATAATATGCGAAGACTATAGCTACCTAAACTACGTAGAAGGTTGTACGGCACCACTTTACTCAAAAGACTCACTGCACGCAGCAGTCGTTGAAATTTTTGTAAAACCAAACGCAAAATGTAGATACACGACAATTCAGAATTGGTCTAAAAACATCTTGAACTTGGTTACCCAAAGAGCGTATGTAGAGAGTTTTGGTGAAATGGAGTGGATTGATGGCAATATGGGTTCGCGTATTAACATGAAGTATCCATCTACTATTTTAGCCGGACCTTACGCTAAAGGTAAGGCTTTATCGATAGCAATTGCCAGTGAAGGCCAAGACCAGGACACTGGTGCAAAAATGATACACTTAGCACCAAACACTTCTTCAACTATAGTTTCAAAAAGCGTTGCGAAAAACGGCGGCATTGTTGATTACCGGGGAAAAGTCTACTTTTCTAATAAAGCACACTCTGCTTTTTCTCACATTGAATGCGACACTATATTGATGGACGAAGTTTCAAAATCAGACACAACTCCAATTAACATTGTTAATAACTCAGACTCTTTTTTAGAACACGAAGCAAAAGTTTCTAAAATTAGCGAGGAACAATTGTTTTATTTAATGTCTCGTGGAATCGATGAAAAGAAAGCAACTGAACTTATCATTATGGGTTTTATTGACCCATTTTCCAAAGAATTGCCGATGGAGTACAGCGTTGAGTTAAACAAGCTAATTAAACTAGAAATGAAGGGTTCTATTGGTTAATGTATAAATATACTAAAAATGTTAAAAATTCACTTTATGTATATAAACTAGGCCAGACTCCTGAACAACTTTTTATCACAAATAAAAAGTTTATAGATAATTTACTTCAAAATAATTTAACAAATTATTCAGGATATAAAAAAGCAGTTGAAAAAAAGTTTAAACTTAGTAGACTAACACCTGTATATTTGAATTCAAAAACTTGTTTTATTCAAACAAATCAAATCAATAAATATGAGTGTCAGTTGATCAACATCAAAGCAATCAAAGAAATAAAAGATTGCGGGAAAGAAAGTGAAATTACATTTTTAGATGAAACAGTTATATATGTTCCGATATGCAAAAATACCATTCTTAAAAAAATTAAATTAGCAGAAGGAATAGAGTTCTTTTTAAAAAATAAAAAAGGTGATTAGATTTTATCACCTTTTTTATTTTACAAAACAGCCTAATTAAAAGATAATATAAGCAAATAATGAAATTTAATAAACTTTTTTGTGGGAGTTACGCCTGAATAAACCGAATTTTTAATGTCTATTAGCTTTTTAAAACCAACAAAAACGTTATGAGTTTATTTTTGGTCATGTGTGTTTTTTAACATGTTACGAAACTTTTAAATAGCTAAAAGGATAAGAATAGAAATGTATTTTACTAAATCTATTTTATTTACTTAATGCCTAAACAGCCCATATTGGAATAATTAAGGTATCTTCTTCAAGCATAGTTACTTTATCGCTTACACAAATTATCGCAGTTTTTTTAATTTCAATTTTTTGTTTTCTAAGATAAAAAATACCTTTTAACATATGAGAGTTTGGGCTGCTTGTTTTTTTAATTTCGATAGCATACAAAGAATTATCACAATCCAAAATCAAATCAACTTCTTTTTGTTCTTTATCGCGATAATAATAAAGATTAAAAGGCTCTCCTAAATTAAAATATGAACCTCTGATTTGATTGATTACATAGTTTTCTAATATTGCACCGCTTATAGAACTATCTCTTAAAATTTCGGGTGAATGGTGACTAGTCAGATAAGTAGCAACACCGGTGTCAAAAAAATAAAGTTTTGGCGCTTTAATTGTTCTTTTTAATAATTTATTTGAATATGGATGTAGGAAATAGATAATTTGCGACTTTTCAAGCAAAAAGAGCCATTTTTTTGCTGTATCATCAGAAATATCTACGTCTTGTGCAACTGAGTGGATATTTATCTCTTGCCCGACTCGACATGCAACCGCTTTGATGAAATTTCTAAATTTAAAATTGTCTTTTATACTAATTTCGTCTTTGATATCTCTATACAAATAGGTTTCAATATAACTTTCAAAAAATATTTTTCTGTCTGTTATTTTTTTGCTAACTATTGCGGGTAAACTACCAAAAAAAATACGCGTAAATATTTCGTTTATATCAGCCTTATTAAATGATATAGACTTGTTATAAAGTTTTGAAAAATCTAGCTCAAACTTATTTAATTTTGTATTATTGAATGCTTCATTTTGTGTTAATCCAGACATCTTAAGTATCGCGACTCTGCCAGCAAGAGACTCTTGTGCAAGTTTCATTAGTGCAAAAGATTGCGAGCCAGTTAGCCAGAAACTGCCAGGTTTTGCACCATTGTCAATCGCGATTTTTATATAACTAAAAAGTATAGGTGCATATTGAACTTCATCAATTAAAATAGGTGGGCTATAAATTTGTAAAAATAAAGTTGGGTCCTTTAAAGCAAGTTCTCTATCTTGAAGGTTGTCTAGAGTGACTTTTTTTCGCCCAGGATCGAGTTTTTCAAGCATAGTGGTTTTTCCTACTTGTCTTGGCCCTGTTAATAATATACAAGCGTACTGCTTACTAATACTAATAATTTTGTCTTCTATATCTCTTTTGATATATGGCATACACAACCTCCTATAAATTCTGACCAAAATACGATACAATCTTATTTTAGTCAGAATTTCCTACTATGTCAATACAGAAGCAAAATTTTTTTTAATTTAATGTTAGCGTGTTATCCTTTTTATGTAGATATACTTGTGAGGTAATGAATGAAAAAGACAAATTTAATGTGCAGCCAATGCCTTCAGAGAAACTATCAAGTTGTAGTTGGCAGTAAAAGAATTGAAATCAAAAAATACTGCCCTAAATGCAACTCTCATACTTTGCATAAAGAAAATAAATGATTACAAAAAGAAATAAAACTACTCAGTTTAAATGTGGTAGTTTGTTAATGGGTGGAAATAACAATATATACATCCAGTCAATGACCACTACTAAAACTAAAGATGTAGAAAACACGGTTAAGCAAATAAAAGAGCTAGAGCAAGCAGGTTGCCAAATCATTAGAGTAGCAGTTCTAGATGAAACCGATGCTAATTCTATTAAAGAAATTAAGAAACAAATTAACATTCCTTTAGTTGCAGATATCCATTTTGACTATCGTTTGGCTTTAATTGCAATTGAAAATGGTGTTGATAAAATCAGAATTAACCCAGGTAATATTGTAAATAAAAATCACATCAAACAAATTGTAGATGCTTGTAGAGCAAAAGGAATTGGCATTAGAATTGGTCTAAACTCGGGTTCTTTGCCAAATGCTTTACCCGCAACTGCTGAAAACTTTATTAAAGTAATGAAAAAAGAAGTCGAAATGCTTGAAGAATTTGGTTTTACCGATATTTGCCTATCTTTGAAAGCGACCTCTGTTTTAACTACTATTGAGTGTTATGAACTAGCTGCAAAAACTTTTAAATATCCACTACATATCGGAGTTACCGAAGCAGGCACACTAATCGGCGGCACTGTCAAAAGCAGTTCTGCACTTTCTGTGCTTTTGCTTAAGGGTATTGGCAACACCATTCGGGTGTCTTTGACTGAAAATCCAGTTTTAGAAATTAAAGTTGCAAAAGAAATTCTAAAGTGTTTAGGACTTAAAAAAGACGGTGTTGACTTTGTCAGCTGTCCTACTTGTGGTCGTCTAGAATACGATATGGAAGAAATTGCTAAAAAAGTTGAAAATTTTTGCGATGCATTGAATAAAAAAATAAAAGTTGCTGTTATGGGCTGTACTGTAAATGGTCCGGGGGAAGCTAGAGATTCAGACATTGGGATATGTGGAAACAAAGATAGTGTTTTAATTTTTAAGAAAGGTAAAGTCTTTAAAAAGGTTAAACCAAAAGAGGCTTATGAAGAATTAACCAATATTATTTCAAACGATTTTTAACAATTTAAAAATAAAAAATAAAAATAAATCTAAGCAAATAATTTGTTTTAATTTTAAAATTGAATATAATTAATGTATCGGATCGGTCAAGAAGCGTACGGCGCCTTGACCATTTTTAATGGTAAAGATAAATGAAAGAGTTTAAAACTATAAGACAGCAATTAAATATTTTAAGAAAAAGAGGCTTGATTATACCAAAAAACGGTAAACCTAAAAAATTTCTAGAAGAAAATAATTATTATAACGTGATAAATGGTTATAAATATTTATTCCTTGAAAAAGACACAACCGGTAATTTAGTAAATCCTGAGTGTTTTATTGAAAATACACACTTTGATTCATTAAAATTCCTATTTTTGTTTGACAGAGAACTGAGAATAATTTTTTTAAAATACATTTTAATTTTTGAAAACACATTCAAAAGTATACTATCTTATGTTTTTACCAAAAAATACCCTAATTCAAACTCATACCTTGACAAAACAAATTTTTCTAAAGATAGAAAGTCTGCATTTAAACAAATTATAGTGTCAACCAAAATATTATCCGAACAGGTAGACTATGAAGGCCCCATTAAACACTATTTGGATGTACACACCGATGTACCTTTTTGGGTTTTAGTTAATAGGATGACTTTGGGCAATTTATCGCATTTTTATGATTCTTTACAAGAATCTGAGAAGAATGAAATAGCCAATAAATTTTATACTAAATATAATAAAGAATACAAAACAAAAAGTGCATACAAACTGCAAACTGGTAATTTTAGATTAGGATTAAAAATAATATACCTTGTTAGAAATATGTGTGCACATGATGAAAGACTTTACAATGTTAAACTAAAAACTAAAAAAATAAATGATTTGAGAAATTTATTTAATCTTGATGAAAATACCGGTCATAATAAACTTATTGTCGTTATTTTATTTCTAAAATTTTTATTAAATAAAAATGACTTTAAGAATTTTTACCTAGAATTAACAAAATTGCTGGGGAAATACAGAGATAAATTTGATGCAAATATCTATGACTTAATTTTAGATTCCTTGGGTGTAGAGATCAGCGAACTTAAAAAACTTAAATAATTTTATTAAAAAGAGACGCCAAGCGTCTCTTTTTAATATCCTAAACCAACTGCTTTTTTGGCCTTTGTATAGTTTTCTTTTGCTAGTTTTTCAGCAAACTTTTTGCCACTTTCCAGAGTTTCAATCAACTCTTTTGAGTTAACAAGTTTTTCTATATTTTCGCCTAACGGAACTATTTCCTGAATTAAAAGTTCGGCAAGGTCTAGTTTGAATTCTGCATAAGTTTTTGCATCTTTATATTTGGTTTCAATATCTTTAATAGATAAATTAGTCAAAGCTGCATATATATTGATTAAATTAGAAATTGCGGGCTTTTTATCCATATCAAAATAAATTTTTGCTTCAGAATCTGTAACGGCAGATTTAATTTTTTTAAGTATGGAATCTTTAGAATCTGAAAGTAAAATATAAGATTTTGGGTTTTCAGAACTCTTAGACATTTTAGTGAAAGGGTCTTGTAAGGACATTATACGGCGTGTGTGTTTATTTATTTCGTATTTAGGTATTTTAAAAGTTTCGCCATACAGTTTATTAAAACGATGAGCAAGAGTTTCGGTTAACTCCATATGTTGTTTCTGGTCTTCACCAATTGGCACAATGTCAGCGTTGTAAAGCAAGATGTCTGCAGCCATTAAAGCAGGATAGGTAAACAATGAACTTCTAATATTTTTAGAGTTAGCAGATTTTTCTTTAAATTGAATCATTCTGCTAAGCTCACCAAAATAAGCAGTGGACTCCATTAAAAATCCAAGTGCTGCGTGTTCATTAATTTCAGATTGCACAAAAATATGAGTGTGGTTTTTGTCGAAGTCAAGTGCTGAATAGCAAGCGGCTATTCTTAAAATATTTTCTCTTAGTTCTTTTGGGTCAATTGGCAAAGTAGTCGCGTGTAGGTCTGCAATAAAAATCAAAAGTTCTGAGTCTGGATTCGCCTGAACAACAGCTTTTAGGTTTTTTAAAGCTCCAAGATAATTGCCAAGAGTTAGGCTACCAGTTGGTTTAATTGCAGTTAATATAATTTTTCTATTTTTGTCCATATGTATATCCTTTGACAACTTTTGTCTCTATTTTGGAAACACCTCTAAAAACTTCGCCGTCAACTTGTGCAGTTTTAGTATTTTCGGTTTCTATTGTGATTTCTTTGCCTTTAAAAATTTTAACAAATCTTTTAAAGACTGTGTGCCAGCCTAAATAAATAAACGGAAATAGTAGCAATAAAAGTAATCTTGAACGAATTGCTACTAAAATTAAATAAAGAAAATCTTCTCTTTTGGCCATTGGAGCAATTTTCATACCTCCACCAAAATAAGGGCCGTGCATTACAGAAGCAAGGAAACAGTTTTTGTGTACGCTAACCACACCGTCTACCAATACTTTTGCCGAAAACGGCTTATATCTAAAAAAAGTAGCAATTGTAACTTTAGCAAAAGTGCTTTTGATTTTATATGCTCGCATATTATCAAGACGTCTGCAAATTTCTCCGTCTATACCAATTCCAACACCGTTTAAAAATAAGAAGGTTTCATTTCCTATTTTTGCTTGCCCAAAATACTTTAAATTAGCCTTAAAATCAACTGCCTTGGTTTTGTCTTTAAAGCCACGCAGAAAGTCATTGCCGGTTCCTCCGCGCGCAACTAACACAGTGGCTTTAACCTGAGTTAAGTTAACAGAGTTTACAATTTTATTTAAGGTACCATCTCCGCCAAATATCAAAATAATGTCTCTTTTGGAAAAAGACTTGAAATACTTTTCAATATCAGAAAGTGCAAGTATTGAGTTTAAAGTTGCGTTATCTTGATTTTCTAAATAAAACTTATGGGCTTTTTTGTAGTTTTTAGAAAGTGGGTTGTAAATAATTCTATACATTTAAGCGTTGATTAAATTGCAAAAGCACTAAATTGTTTTTTGCCTCGTTTAATTACAAAATATTTTTTAAAAGCTGGTTTTAAATCGCTTAGTCTAAGTTCAAGGTCGGTGGTTTTCTCTGAGTTTACAGAAATAGAGCCGGCTTGCATAAACTCACGAGCCTCGCGTTTAGATTTCGCTAAGTTAAGTGAAACTAAAATATCTAAAATGCTTGCGTCGTTTTCAAACTTTTGTTTGCCAAACGCTGAGTAAAGCATTTTATATTCGTTTTCTCCAAGATCTGCAAGTTCTCCTTTAAATAAAGCATTTGTAATTTTTTTAGCAGAAATTAGTGCGTCTTTACCGTGTACAAACTCACAAACAAACTCAGCTAGTTTGGTTTGCGCAAGTCTTTTTTCAGGTTCTTGTTTGACAGAAAGTGCAAGTTCTTCAATTTCTTTAACAGAAAGTAGAGTAAGCAGCTTTAAATACTCAACTATCATTTTATCTTCAACATTTAAAAAGTATTGATACAAGGTGTACGGTGAAGTTAAGTTTTCGTCTAACCAAAGTGCTCCACTTTCAGATTTACCAAACTTAGTACCGTCTGCTTTTAAAAGCAGGGGTGAAGACAGGCCAAGCGCATCGTTTTCACCTTCTAGTTTACGAATCAATTCAAGGCCAGCGGTGATATTTCCCCATTGTTCAGAGCCACCAAACTGAATCTTGCAGTCATAATTTTTATAAAGATAGTGAAAGTCAATGGACTGCAGAAGTAGATATGAAAATTCGGTGTAAGAAATTCCAGTTTCTAGACGTCTTTTGATTACGTCTTTTTCAAGCATATAGTTAATTCCGAAGTTTTTGCCAAAATCTCTTAAAAACTCAATAATAGAAAGTTTAGATAGCCAAGTTGAGTTATTGACAAAAATCACCTTGTCTGATTTTAAGATTTTTTTAACTTGTTTTTCAATTGCATCAACATTCTTTTTAACTTCTTCATTTAAAAGAATATGGCGCTCACCATTGGGTTTAGGGTCGCCAATTGCTCCAGTTGTTCCACCAATTAAGCAAATCGGGATCAAGCCTCTTTCTTCAAGCAATTTGATTCTAATAATTTGGACTAAATGACCGCAAGTTAAGGAACTTCCAGTTGGGTCAAAGCCGATGTAGAACTTAGTGCCTGGCACTAAGTTTTTTCCAGCAAGTTCCAAGGAAGAGCAGTCTTTGACCATTCCCCTCCATTTAAGTTCTTCAAGTAAATTCATAAATTACCTACTACTTTCTCTTTCAATCAGCTCATATTCTACGAAAGTTTGAGTCTTATCTATTTTAACATTTTCAATTAACTGAGTTAAGTAAATTAAGGCCTGTTCACCTAAACGGTAATTAGAATAAGAAATGGAGGTTAGTTGTGGGGTGAATAGTTTACAAAAATTAGTGTTTTGCATGCAAACCACACGGTAGTCAGTGCCGCATTTTAAGTTTTTTTGTCTAAGTAGGTTAATTGCTTTAAGCGCGGCGATATCTCTAGTTGCCACAATTGCTTCAATTTGATTTTCTTCAAAAAATGATAAAAACTCATGTTCCTCAATGTCTTCAGGATCCATTCTAAAAATATAGGGCTGTAGGTTGTTTGCATTGATTGTTTCTAGATATCCACTTTCCTTTTCTAAATTAGAAAAGTAAGTTATTTTAGAAGTTAAAAATAAAATTCTTTTTGTGTTTTTATCAATTAAATGATTGGTTGCAGTTGCAACCGCTTTTTTAAAGTCTAGTGCTGTAAAAGTTACGCCTGGCAACTTAACTGCTGTGTTGATAAAGGTAAACGGGAAATTAGCATTTAACAAAGGTTTGGTAAACGCTTCTATTTGTTCGTTTGTGATGTGTTCATCTAAAAAGATAATTCCGTCTATTTTTTCAGCCAGTACGGATAAAATAAAGGCTTTGTAGTTGCTTTTAGATTTGTATGAAAAAATACGGATTGTGTATTTTTGGTTAGCAGCGGCATCTAAAATCCCAGAAATTAACCTAGAGATAGAAGGTCTGGAAACTTCAGATAAGATTAGTGCGATGTTTCTTGAGTTTTGAGATGCCAAAGAAGCGGCTACTCTGTTTGGAAAATATTGCATTTCTTTGATAATCTTCCAGACTTTTTCGTGAGTTTTGGCGCTAACTTTACTTGATTTCGCTAAAACTCTGGAAACTGTTGCAATAGATACATTTGCTTTTTTGGCAATGTCGTAGATTGTGTGTTTTTTAGACATAAGTTATTCCTTTGTGAGATATTTGGGTTTTATATGAAAGTATAACCCGATGTTTTAGCATCGGGTTATTTTATGAAAACAAATTTAAATTAGTAATAAATTTTAATTTCTTTAATATTGAAACGATGGTGAGAATTATCTTTAGGTTTTTCTGTGGCAGAAAGTTTTAAACGAAGAGCGTCTGTTGATTCGCCAATTTCAAGCGAATATGTTTTACCATCAAATTCGTTAATGTCAGTAATTTCTTTTGCAGTTTTCCATTCACCGTTGACTCTATATTGAATTTCTAATTTTTGGAATTTATTGATGCCTGATTTGTTAGTCCATTTCTCCATAAAAAACTCAATTTTGGATTTAGAAGCAGTTTTTCCTAATTCCATTTCAATATAACTGAAGGTGTCATTATCATTTTTGGCAACTGTAAATCCAGTTTTTCCAGAAGAAGTGCTAACACCTTTAAATTTAAGTGTATCATCTGAGCCAGTTATTTGGTTTTTAATTTTTTGAGTTCGTACCTTATAACCGCTTCCTGCGGGTGATTTAGTAAAATCATAGTGTTTAGTTAGTTTCATGCTGTTTGGATCTTCTGGTTTAGTACCTTGAGAGATTAGCGGAACCAGTTCTTCAACAAGTTTTTTAAGAGCCTCTAGTTGTTCAGCTTGTTGTTTAGTATAGCCCTCTTCCCATTTTTCTACTTTAACTTTTGAAACAGGGTTGTAAACATCGTTAAACTCAGTTCTTTTTGCTTGGTCTGCTTTTACGTATTTGCCAGAAACTTGATCTGGTTCTTTGTTTTCAAAAGGTAGGTCTTTAATTTCTTTTGCTTTATCTAATATTCGCTCAGCTTCATCTTTTAATGAAATTTGTTCACCTGTTTTAACTAAATTTTGATATTTTTGAACAAGCCCTTTAAAACTGTTAAACTCAGCTTGCAGTTCTTTGCTTGCCATGTCAAATTTATGGTCGTTTAGTTTTTCTTGAATATCTTCAATTTGAGCCTTAAGTTCGTTTAATTGTTTTTGAGCTGTGTGAACATATTGTTTGTCTTTTTTAACTTCGCTTGGAATGCGGTTAATCCATTCAAGTTGAGTAAGTTGGATGGCATCTTTAACAGCAGCGTTAACTTCTGCTGTGATGTTTTTACCGTCTTCTAGTTTTTTAGTTCCTTCAGTTACAAGTTTTTTAACTTCTTCTAGTTTAGTTTTTAACTCTTCGTATTTTGCCTTTTCTTCGTTTGTAGGTACGCGGTCAAAAGTGTATTTAGAAACTGTTTTGTAAAGAGTGTCTAATTCTTGTTTTTTAGCGTCAGTTGCTTTGATATATTTAGTTCCTTCATCAAACTCAGATGCATCTTTGTCAGACCAAGTCATTGCAAGATAACTTTTTGCTGATGCTAAAACTTTTTGCGCCTGGCTATTGCTAATGTATCCGTCTTGACGAGTACCTGTGGCAATTTTTGCTAAATTTTGTGTAACTTGGTTTTTAAGAATGTTATATTCTTTAAGTTCGTTTTTAGATAGGTTTTGAGAGTCAGCTGCTTTTAATGCGTTTAGACGGGCAACAAATTTATTTTTATCGGTAGATGTGCGAACATATTCTTTGTCTTTTTCTACCATTTCAGGTGCTTTGTTGATGAAATCTAATGCAGCCAGTCTTTCTCCGTCTGCAATTGTTTTGTCAAACTCTGCTTTATCTACTTTATTTCCTTCAGGGTCTGGTGTAGGTTGAGTTCCGTCTTTTTTAAGAACTGTGATTGTAAAAGTTTTTTTCGCGTCTTCAATTTGCGCAGTTAAGTTAACAGTTTCGTCTTTATCTTGACGGGCAACTAAAACTTTTCCGTCTTCATCAATTTGCACAACCTTGTCGTTTGAAGATTGCCATTTGATTTTAAATTTATCAATTTTAGTTGGAACTGTAAAATCTGACTTTACAGTGTCCTTAGTTTCACCTTGTGCAAATTGTAATTCAACACCTTTAATAATTTTGTGTGGATCTGCTTTTTTACATGCAAATGCAAAACCAAAAATTAGCGCAGCTAAGATGAAAAAGAAACTAGTTTTAAGTGCTTTCATAAATACTTCCCCCAAAGACCAAAACGTCTTTTAAATACAAAGAAATTATACAACAAAAACCTTAAAATGTAAACGCTTACATTAGGCAAATTAAAAATGGGCCAGCGTTGACCCATTTTCTTTATTTTTATTGAAAAATTCCTAAACCTGTGGTTGGTGTAAATCTTAATTCGCCTTTGACTCTTACTAAAAATAAGCCTTCAAAGGATTTTCTCATACCTTCTTTGCCTTTAAGTTCTTGAATCTTTTTAAGCATCGGCTTATTTTTTAATCTTTGTTCTGATCTTCCGTCGTATTTGATTTCATACTCAGTATCAGCGATTGAAACTCTAACAGTTATATAAATATATGATTTATCGTTTTTTGTTCTAGTTTCTTCTTTGTAGTTTTTAATTTCTGCATCAAACTTAACAATTTTATTTTCGTGTATTTCAACTTGACTAGCAGGACGGTTAGAAATATCTACTGCTGAAAAAGTATCATTTAATTTAGTAAATACTGGTTTAGGGTCTTTTGCGATTTCCTTGCCGTATTGACTTTCGTTTACTACTGCTTTCATGCTTACTTTATCACCAGTCTTAACACCTTTTGCATAGACATAAGTTAAGTTTAAAGCGTTGCCATCGCCGTCAATTAGTTTGTTGTAACCATCAACGTTAACATAATATCCTTCAACGTGGATTTTTGTACCTTTTTCTTTAGTTGCTGCTTCCTTGATGCTCATTTTTTGAAATCCATCTTCTTCTGGTTGTGGTGCTGGAGCAGGTGCTGGTGGATTTGGTGTAGGATTTGGTTTTGGTGTGTTTTTGCACGCAAACATAAATCCAGCTGATAATACTAATACAAGTGTTAAAGTGATTTTTTTAAAAATTCCCATTTTATCTCCTTTTTTAAAAAACTTCACTTACTAGTATAGACTATCAATTACAAAAATTCAATCAATATCAGTCAAAAATGTAAGCGTTTTCACTTCAAGAGTTTCTATATCGGGACAATCTTTAAGCGTGCTTAAACTTTCAGATGATTCTAGTTTGATTTCTGCGTAAATTTGGTCTTTATATATATACTTACTGTCAATTTGTTTTAAAGCAGAAACAAGGTTAAGTACTCTTTCTTTTGCGCTGTAGTTAAATCTAAAAGTTGCAAGTATATAGTTCTCTTTTTTGACTTTCTTAATTTTTTTAATGGCTTCAACTGAAAGACTTCTGTAGGTTCTGGTTAAAGCAGTTAATCCCAACTTAATTCCGCCAAAGAAACGAATGATAACTACAGCAAAATCAGTGATATTTAGATTTTTAATGGCTGTGTAAATCTGAAAACCTGCGCTTCCACCTGGTTCTTTGTCGTCACTGAACTTAAAGCTTTGCTTGATTTTATATGCGTACACATAGTGAGCAGCACCAGGATACTGTTTTTTTATTTCTGTTAATTTGTGTTCAAAGTCAGCGACAGTTTCCGTCTCTATTACTAGTGTGTAAAAGACTGATTTTTTAATTTCTGTTACTAACTCTATGTTGTTTTTTAATAAATACACTAATCTCTCCGTACGCACTGTGCTAAAATTACCTAAAGAGGTTTTATAAATGAAAGAAAAACAAATTTCTCTAACTGCTCTTTATTTATATCTTACAACAGCGCTTGCTACTATCGCAAGTGCGGTGCTACTAAGTGCATTTAACTTAATTAAGGCAAATGCTGCTGACTTAAAACCAGAAATTCAGTCATCTGCTCAACTTTCTTTGATATTAACAACAGCGGCAATTATGTTGATTGTGGCAGTAATTTCAGCGTTTACTTATTTAATTTTTTATGTGCTAACTTATATTAAAAACAACCAAATTACCAAAAAGTTTGATTTTGTTTGTTTCTTAATTGGTTTTTTCATTCCAATATTTGCGCTTATCTTTATTGTCAAAGTTGGGCTTTTGCAAAACAAATGTCTTTGCAAAAAAAGATGCAATGCAGAAAGCAATCAAAATTAACGTAAAAAAGCAAATTGACTCAAAAAACCCCATAATTATGGGGGCTTTTTATATTTTAAGAAAACTAGAAGACGCAGGGTATTCTGCATATATTGTAGGTGGATTTGTTCGTGATTTGGTGTGTGGGTTTAAAAACTTAAGCACAGATATCGACATCACTACAAGCGCAGAGCCCACAGAAATTAAAAAAGTATTTAAACACACTTTTGACAAAGGTATTAAATACGGCACAGTTGGCGTGTTGATTGATGGAGTTGCTTACGATGTGACGACTTACCGAAGTGAAAAAAACTACCAAGACAACAGACATCCTGAAAGTGTTGTTTTTACCAAAGAAATTAATGAAGACTTAGTTAGAAGAGACTTTACGATAAATGCACTAATCCTGGATAAAAACTACACGGTTTTAGACTATGTTGGCGGGATATCTGATATCAAAAACAAACAAATTAAGACAATAGGAACGCCAGACAATCGTTTTAAAGAAGATGCGCTTAGACTAATTCGCTTGATTTACTTTCAAACAAAACTAGGTTTTTCAATAGAAACTAACACAAAACTAAGTTTAAATAACCTTAGTTATTTAGTTAATGAAATCCACCCTGAACGCATAACAAGCGAGTTTACTAAGGTTTTTTTAAATGGGTATTTTCACGAGTTTATCAATAATTTACGTGAAACTAAGATGTTTGATATAATTATTAAGCGTAAGTTTACAGACTATCTACTAAATGGTTTTACTAACTGTATAAATGTAGACGAGATGTTGGTTTTTTTGAATTTCTTTGAAAAACAAGAAAACACTTATTTCATCTATGCAAACAAAGTTAAAAATCAAATTAAGTTTGTTAAAAAGATTATTGAAAACAAGTATCTGGAAAAAGATATGCGCATAAACTTGATTCGCTTTCAAACAGAGACTATAGACTTTGCTTTAAAAATTGCTAAATATTTTTACAATAAAGATTACTGTCGAAATGAAGTTGTTTCAGATGTTAAAAGATATCTTGAAGCAGAGAAATACGTTAAAAGTAAAAATATCAACTACGAAAAACTATTTAAAAATAAAGCAAAGGCTGAATATGGTGAACTTATTTTGATGCTCATCAAAAAAGTGGCCGATGAAGGATACCTACTGAATGAAATTAATTAAAAAAACAAATCTAAGACTTAAAAATTTTGGTTTTTTTGCTTTCTTAAAAAGACACACAATAAAGTTGCTTTTCTATATTTTAGTTGTAGCAAATAATAATTATAACTATTAAAATAATCACTTTCTTTTAGCGCTTCTAATAAACCCGGAAACTCAATGAAAGGATTTGAGTTACCCTGGTATTTTAAAATTATTTTATTTCGTCTTTTTTCAAATTCAGAAATGGGGGTTTCTACACCCCATTTTTTAATTTCTGAAAGCGAACCCATCACAGTTGAAACTCTGGAGTAGTTTAAGTTTTCAAAATCAATTAGCTTAAGTTCAGGATAAATTAAAGCCATGTAAAAAAGGATACGAGCGACTTCTCCGATTGAGACTTTAGACGGCCAAAATTGTTGGTTTTTTAAAGTATATTTAAAAGGATTTGATAAATCTTGATGCTCGCTAAAAAAATAGTTTGACCTAAACTGATTGACTTTAGCGGTTGAAAGCCTAAGGTTATGCAGATCAGTTCTAATGTCGCGATCGCTTTGTTGCACCCTTTTCAAGCCTAGGCGTGAGTTTGGCCAAACGTGTTCTTTGTTAAGTTTTTTACCATCCCAAACGGCAGGGTATAACTTGTTGTCGTAAATTGTGGTAATTTGAGTAAGGTCGTCAATTGATTTGTCTGAGTTTATTAGCACACCCTGACATTGATTGTATGCGAGGTATGTAAGTGGTTTGAAGTTTTCCTTTAACGAGGCAATTAAAGAGTTTATCTCTGCTTTGTTTTTAGGGTTTATTTTTTCTATTACAATATCATTATTAACATTATTTTCTTCGCAAATATAAGGTAAATATAAGAAAGTTGCGTATTTTTGTTGGTTGATAGATATGTATTTGGTTTTTATAAAAACCAACTCTCCGACCATGTATTCCTGCTTTTCTGGATAGATTTTTATGTTTTCAAAGTTTTTTAAATTAGCCGTAGCTTTACCTAAATACTCTTGTTTGGAAAATTGGTAAATCAGTTTTTCAACTTCTTTTTCATATTCCTGTTCTGTAAACTCACTTTGCTTAAACTTAGAGAAAGTATTTAAAAAACTTGGGTCAAAATTATAATATCTAAGATTTTCTATTGCTTTGATTATTTTTATTTTTTCGCCTAACAAAGCGTTTTTATAACCTTTAATTTCTAAAATAAATTCTTTTTTAAATCCACTAATTTCAGCAACTAACCTAGTTGTAGTATCTAAAAAAGGTTGGGCAACTTCACCTGTTTTTAAGCCAACTAATTTGTTATTTGCAGACCAGTTAACAGTTTTTCCAAGATACAGTTTTGGTAAATATACTTTAGTTAAAATTTCATTTTTATAACTTTGTTCAATTGAAAGTCCTGAGGTTGGATTATTTTTATTGCCCAAGTTTTTGAGCAATAAAAAAACAACAACCAAAGAGATTGCTATAAACAAAAGTGTAGTCCCAGCTACATTGAAAAATCGACTTCTTCTCCTTTTGTCAACAATTTCAATGGTGTTGTTCATTTAAAATTATTTTTTGTTTTTTTAGTAGTTTAGGTTTTTAGAAGTTCTTGGAAAAGGCACGACATCTCGGATGTTTTCAATACCAGTTATAAACATCACAAGTCGCTCAAATCCAAGTCCAAAACCTGCAGACTGAGTGCCACCATGTCTTCTTAAGTCCAAATACCATTTAAGCGGTTCAATGTCCATTTTAAGTTCTTGCATACGACTAAGCAGTTTATCGTAATCATCTTCGCGTTGTGATCCACCAATTAACTCACCAGACTTAGCAACAAGCAAATCACAGGCTGCTACGGTTTTCATGTCGTCGTTTTGTTTCATGTAAAAGGCTTTGATTTCTTTTGGCCAGTTGTAGATAAAAACAGGTGATTTAAAATAAACATCAGTTAAGTATTTTTCGTGTTCAGTAAATATATCTTGACCATGCTTTGGTTCGTTTTCAAACCTAACTTTAGCATTCTTTAAAATATCTACCGCCTCGGCGTGGGTGACTCTCGCAAAAGGTTTGTCTTTAACTTCAGTTAGCCTGTCAATTAAACCAGGCTCTACGAACTTATTAAAAAGAGTAAGCTCTGGTTGCAGTTTTATAAACGCCTCATTTACTAAAAACTTGACCATTTCCTCAGCTAAAGCCATGTCTTTTTCAAGGTCAAAGAAAGCAATTTCAGGCTCTACCATCCAAAACTCAGCCGCGTGTTTAGGGGTGTTTGATTTTTCTGCTCTAAAGGTAGGTCCAAAAGTATAGACTCTTTGAAAGGCTTGTGCGTAAGCCTCGGCGTGTAGTTGCCCAGTTACTGTTAAGTTAGCCTTTTTTTCAAAAAAATCTTTTTTATAGTCAGTTTGCCCTGGCTTTAGCGTAGAGACTACAAACATCTCGCCGGCACCCTCTCCGTCATTGGAAGTTATGATAGGAGAGTTTAGATAAATAAAGCCTTTTTTTTGAAAGAAGGTGTGAATAGCATGCGCAAGTACTGAGCGAGTTCTAAAAACTGCGTTAAATAAGTTTGTGCGCGGTCTTAACTCAAGGTGTTCGCGCAAAAACTCACGAGTATGTCTTTTTGGTTGAATTGGATAGTCTGGGTCTGTATTTTTAATAATCTTAACTTCGCTTGCTTTGATTTCAAAACTTTGTGCACGGTCTGGTGTCAAAACTACCACACCAGTCACAGAAATAGAGGCACCTGAGTTTAACTTAGCAACATCTTCAAAATTACTTAAACCAGCCTCGTAAATAACTTGGATGTTTTCAAGTCTAAGTCCGTCATTTAAAGCAATAAACCCGAACTCTTTTTGGTCGCGATTAGTTTTAATCCAGCCATTTAAAGTAACTTCCTTGCCAGCGTATTCTTGAAAGTTGGTGGCTAAAATTTGTGAATCTATTAACATTTCAGCTCCTTTTTTTAATTTAGGATATCTATATATTTTAAAAAGTGTTTAAAAATTACTCAAAAACTATTCTTCGGAATCTGCGGTAGGTTTCTTGTTTTCAACAAATGAGATTGTCAAAACTCGGTCTTTGCCTTCACCGTGTGAATGAGTTTGAATTTTTTTCCAGTCGCTTAGTTTTTCGTGAATTATATGGCGTTCATATGAGTTTAGGTTTTTAAGTTCTACAGACGCTTTACTTGCCAAGACTTTCTTGGCTTCTTTGGTTGCTAAAATCTCTAAAATGGTTTTGCGTTTAGCAAGGTAGCCAGAAATATCTAAAACAACTTCGGTTTGCTCTTCGCAAAACTGTTTTGTCGCAATTTTTGTCAAAACAGCAAGCGAATGCAGTGTGTTTCCGCGGTTCCCGATTAAAAAAGCATTTTCAGAAGTCTCTAAATTAAAAACAATTAGTTTTCCTTGTTCAAGAGTTCTAAACTCAATTTTAAGGTCAATGTCAAGTGTTTTAAAGATGTTTTCCAAATACTCTTTGGCAATTAGTGCGGGAGATTGTTTGACAAAAACATTAAAAGTTCCAGGAGTAGTTGGAATTGCTTTAAGTTGGCTTGGGTTGCAAAGCAGTTCTTTGGCAGCAATTTGAATGGCAGCCTCTTGAGATTCTGCTTGAATGTTGTCAAGTTCTTTAATATTCATAATTATAATAACTCCTCTGTTTGGGGTTTGTTTTCTTTTTTAATTGAAACAATTTTATAAAAAGCAGTTTGACCGATTGAAAATAAGTTACCAACTATCCAGTAAAATGCTAGTCCTCGGTCGTTAATTGACCACCAAGTCATCACGCCCGCCATGATAATTCCGAAAATCAGCATCATGCGTTGATTGCGTTTAGGGTCTTTTTTAGGGTCAATTATCACTGTTCTTGCGTCTTTTTCGCGCATTTTTGCGGTTTTGTACGAACTGATTAACTGAATTAAAACCATGGTGCAAAATACGATAAATGCAAGTAGATAGTTAGAAAAGTCTTTACCAGCGCCTAAGTTTAGACCCATAAAAGACTTGTCCCAAACTTGGTATGCATAGTATCCACCTTCCACAGTAACTCGGTTAATGGTGTTGTAAACTCCAATGAAAATCGGCATTTGCAAGAAAGGAATTAAGAAAGACGAGAAACCTACTTTGTGTTTACGATAAATTCGCATTGTCTCCATTTGCTTTTGTTGAATAGAGACTTTATCTGTTCTGCCCTGATATTTACGCTCTAGTTTATTTAAGTCAGGTGTCATTTTCTGCATTCTAGCAGACATTACGTTAGTGCGGGCGTAAATTGGCCAGGCCAAGATACGAACGATAATGGTTGTGAAAATAATACCGATTGCGAATTTACCAGCAATTGAGGTATTTCCAAGTAGCCAACCCATCCAAGCTGTGGTTAAGTAGTCAAACCAACCGAAAGTTTGTTTGTGTAAAGGGTATTGACCACCACCAACAAAAACGTCGGTTGTTAGTTTAAAGTCGTTGTATTTAGCTTTAAACTCTGAGTTTTCGGCTAGCACCGAATTATAGTTAATTTGGTAACTGTAAGTGATTACTTCTTTGTCTTTGTTTTTAACTAAATATCTAGCCTGTTCAAAGTTGCTATCTATAACTTTTTTGGCAATTAAGTCCTTGGTTTGGATTTTTTTATCATGTCCTTCTTCAAGTGCCAACAAACTTTTTGTGTAAAGCGATTTTTCAATAACTTCAGGCTCTGGTGCTTTGTCTAAATTAAAACGGTAGATATTGCTGAACTTAGCTAAGTCAGAAAAATTCACTCGCTCGCCAATTCGTCTAAAAAACGGAAAAGGTGTCAAAACTGGATTCTTAGTGTTGCCAATATTTAGCTCATAAGTTTGAAAATACATACTGGTCTTACTTGCCTTAAAAAGTGTTTTGTCGTAAACCACTTTAAAAGTGCGAGTGATGTTTTTATCTTGTACATCGGTTAAAGTAACGTCAATTAGTCCGTTTGCATCAACTTTCTCACCAAGAGTTAGTCTGTATCCATCTTTGAAGTTACCACGATCAAGTTGTTGAACAGATCCATCTTCAAGCAAGCGATATACAGAAAGAGAAGGTAAGTTTTCTGTAAGCGGAGCAAGTGCTCTAAAGTCATTGCCTTGCAAAGAAACTTCTTTGCCTGAGTTTAATTGCACTCGCTCTGAGTAAGTACCGAATTGATGGTATAGACCAATGATTTTTTGTTTTTTATTACAAGACACTAAAGTAAAAACTAAAACTGCTGAAATAATAAACAAAAGCAGGGTTTTGATTTTATTCATTGTTCCTCCACTTTATAGATTTTATTTAAAGAACTTGCCAGTTCTTTTTGGATTTCTATGAAAGCCAGTGTTGCTGCTACAGGTTTAACTACAACTATTGTTAAAAAACTTAGTTTGCATTGTTTATAGTTTCTCAAAATATTTCTGATTTGTCTTTTAATTTTGTTGCGTTGAACAGCGTTGCCAAATTTTTTACCGATAGAGATACCAAACCTGGAGTGCGGCTCTGGTGTAACTTTAAATACAACCTTAAAGTGTGGTGTGCTAAATTTCTTGCCAGTTTTAAATATTTGGTCAAACTCTGCGTATTTTTTGACTCTGTATTTTTTTTCCATAATGTGTATAAAAAACCACCATAAAATATTTAATTTAGAAATATTTATCTGGTGGTTAGGTTCAAATATTTATTTAAATTATTTTTGGTGTTTAGTGTCACTAACTGTTAAAACTAAACGTCCTTTTGCACGTCTTCTTTGTAGAACTCGACGGCCATTTGCAGTGCTCATTCTTTCCATGAAACCGTGTGTACGTGCTCTTTTAATTTTACTTGGTTGATATGTTCTTTTCATATTAGTCCTTTCAAACAATGCTCTTAAAGTTTAACACAACACAACTTTTTTTGCAATTTTTTTAATGTGTAAATTGAGAATTTTGGTGTATTTTTAGCGAGTTTAGCCAAACTGTTTTTTATCCACATAATTTGATTTTAACCACAATGTGGATAACTTAGGTGCGGAAAACAAAATGTGGAGATGTGGATAATTTCGTGAAAATCGGCTATTTAAAAGGTTCTTTTGGCTAAGTTATCCACAATTTTACCCACATTTGTAAACTGTTTGCCAAGTTATCCACAAAAAATGTGGATAACCTAAATTGTTTTTATTTACCTTGTGTTGATAAAATATTTACACAAAAGGAGAACTTATGGACAGCGACGTAAAAAAACTGTGGGAAGACATTATCAATCAACTTAAAAACGAAATTGAGGAAGAGAGTTTCGACTCGCTTTTTGGTACTAAAACTAGTATTTATAGAGTAGATAATAACATTGTCTATATTTTGGTAGACAACGATTTTGTCAAAACTAGACTTTCTGTGTACCACAGTGAAAAGATAAATGAAATCGCCGCTACTTTGTTTCAAGAAACTCCTTTGTCGTTTAAATTTATTACAGAAACAGATCTAGAATATGAAAAAGAAAAAGAAAGCCCTGCTGCTTTTGAAACTGACAGTTATCTAGATAGTAAATTAAATCCAAAATACACATTTTCTAACTTTGTGGTTGGTGTTTCTAACTCATTCGCCTATCGCTGTGCAATTTCAGTTGCAGAACAACCTGCTTCAACTGGTAACCCTTTCTATATTTCTGGGGCGGTAGGGGTCGGCAAAACTCACCTAATGCACGCAATTGGCAATGAAATGATTAAAAACAACCCAAATTTAAAGGTTTTATATATTCCTGCCAGTACCTTTGTTGAAGAATTCACCAGTGTTTTTTACGGTACTGATAAAACTAACCGTATGCAACAGTTTAACAAAAAATTCAAGTCTTTAGACTGTTTGCTGATTGACGATATTCAAATGATTAGTGGTGCTGAAAAGACTCAAAATGAATTTTTTAAGCTATATGAACACCTTCATAACTCAAATAAACAAATAGTTTTAGCCTCTGACCGCAAAACTAGTGAACTGCAAAACATCCACTCGCGCCTAGTTTCTCGCTTTGCGTGGGGTTTGACTGCCAGCATTGAAGTTCCAAACGACGAACACCGAGTGTCTATTTTAAAAAGAAAAGCCAGCGAAATGTTCGCACCAGAAATCGCAAGTCAAATTGGCGAAGACATTTTGATGTATATCGCCAAAGTTATTAAAACTAATGTTCGCGACTTAGAAGGTGCACTGTATTCATCTATCATGAACTGTACAATGTCTAACATTCCAATTAACTTAGAAAATGTCAAAGAAGCCATTCGCGTGCTTATCAACGCACAAACTGAGACTTTTGTGCCAAAGGCTTCAGTTGAAAAAGAAGTTAACAACATAATTTCGGTGGTTGCTAAATACTATGAACTACAACCTTTTGACATTCTTTCGTTAAAGAAAAGTTACAAAATAGTTACCGCCAGACACATTTGTATGTACTTAATTCGCCAATACTATAACTTGGTTTTTACAAAAATCGCGAAACTTTTCAACCGCAAAGACCACACTACCGTGATTTCTGCAGTTGAAAAAATTCAGAAAGAAATATCTGAACAAGTTGAGTTAAAAAAAGCGATTGAAGATATTGAAAAAAAACTTGGAATTCTAAAATGATTTTACTATCAAAAAGACGGGTGAACCGTCTTTTTTATTGAAGTTTAATCAAGTAAAAATGTGGAGAACCGGTTGAAAATGTGGATAAAATGTGGACAGTGAAATGTGCTTAATTTGGACGAAATTTGCGTTTTTTTAGCCCTTATAATATAATATTATAGGTGATTGAAATGGTGGTTTTTGAAGTTATCCACATTTCCACTTTTCCTAACAACAATAAATAAATAATAAAATAAAAAAAGGAATTTTTATGAACTTTAAAATCAAAACAGAAACCTTAATTGAATACATCAACTTGGTTGCTAAAGCGTTGCCAAACAAAAGCCCGAGACCACTTAGTGAAAGTATTAAATTCTCTGTTAAAAAAGACTCAATTAAAATATTTGCGAATCACAAAAATCTAGAGATTATGGCAGTAGTTGATACCAACATTGAAGTACTTACAGAAGGCAATGCAATATTAGATGGTAAAACCATTTTAAACATTATTAAGTCACCAGGTATTGCTCTGCACGAAGAAGTTCAGTTCATTCAAATTTCTGAATATCAGGTTCTAATAATTGCTGGAACTTCTGAGTTTAGACTGAATGCTTTAAACTACGACCTTGAACACTTGATTTTTGAAGAAGATGAAAAACCAATTGTAATTTCTAGCGAAGATTTAGCAATTTCTTTAAAAGAAGTGGTTTACTGCACAGCAGATCCTGACGCTAAACCAAGAATTGTTTGTTTAACTGGTGTGAACTTTGCGTTTAGTGAACGCAGATTAACACTAACTGGTAGCGACAACGCCAGACTTGCCCAAAAACGCTTAGAAGTTAATTCAAAGAAAAACCTAAATTTAACTATACCTGCTGAATCTATTAAAGAACTGCTTAAAATTCTTGAACAAACTAAAGGCGATGTTGAAATTTCTGTGAACCCACTTTGTTCAAAAGTGTTGTTTGTGATTAAAAATGTCTTTTTCCAGACTGCTGTGCTTTCAGATAAATACGGTAATCTAAACAGCGCTACTCAATTCGAAACTAAACTATCAATTCCTTTAAAAACCGTTGAGTTTAGCAATGCCCTTAAAACAATTTCGGCAGTTACTGATAAAACAAAGTCAACTTACTTAATCAACTTCACTTTAAAACCAAACAAGGCTTGTGAAGTCGCAACTTCTGAAAACGGAAAAGGTTCGTCTCGCGCTATTTTAATTCCAGCGGGCGAGATTTACAATCAACTAGCCGAAACCTTCTTAATGATTTTTTCACTTAAACACTTGCAAGAGGCAATTTTGGTCTACGAAAGTCTGGGTATTGAAGAACTCGCGCTTGAGTTTTACTCAAATGACCGTGCAGTTCGAATTACCTCACTTGAAGAACCTGAACTAGTTACTCTAATCACCCCACTTAATAATTTTTAAAAAAAGGAAGTAAAAGTTATGAAACAAATTAAAATTGAAAACATTGAAATCATCAGACGCACGCCAAAGGCTGTGTTAGTCGGGTTCCCTGCTGAATCTGAATACTCAAAATACGCAGTCTGGTTTCCAAAATCTAAAGTTAACATTAAAGGCAAAACCGCTTTAATTACTTTAGTTGGAGACGAATATCAATTAGTTTTTAAAGAAACTCCGCTACTTGACCGCAAGGCTATTGCAAAGGGTTTCTTAACTGAAGTTATTGAAGAAGAAAACTAAAAATTATTTATATTTCTGAGTTTTATATTAAGTTTAGTTAAATAAAGGTGCATTTTCTTGGCGCCTTTATTTAATTTTTAAAAACTTTTATCAAAACAACAGCAAAGATATGCAATTTATTTAAAACACAAGGAGACTATCTTATGGAAAGTAATAACAATTATGGCGCTGAAAACATACAGGTCTTAGAAGGTCTGCAAGCCGTACGAAAACGCCCAGGGATGTATATTGGTTCAACCGGACCAACTGGACTGCATCACTTAGTTTGGGAAATTGTTGACAACTCAATTGACGAGGCTTTGGCTGGTTTTGCTGACCGAATTCACGTTGAAATCCTGCCAGGTGAGTTAATTCGCGTTTCTGACAATGGCCGTGGAATTCCGGTAGATGTACACCCTAAAACCAAAGTTTCAACAGTTGAAACCATTTTAACTGTGTTGCACGCCGGCGGTAAGTTTAACAACGACTCATATAAAGTGTCAGGTGGTTTGCATGGAGTGGGCGCTGCGGTAGTTAACGCTCTTTCTTCAAGTTTAGTTGTTGAAGTTAGCCGTAACAACACACTTTACCGTCAAGAGTTTGCCTACGGCAACGCAGTTAGTGATTTAGTTGACACCAAAACTCCAACTACCAACACCGGAACCACTATAACTTTTGAGTTTGACCGTTCAATATTTGCAGAATGCGAAGCCTACGACTTTGAAACTCTGCGTGTACGCGTACAACAACTTGCTTTCTTAAATAAAGGCTTAACTATTTCTATTGTTGACAAAAGGCAAACTGAACACGTAGAACACATCTACCGCTATGAAGGTGGGCTAAACGAATACGTGGCCTTTTTAAATGGCCAAAAAGCCAGAATCAACAAAGAAACCATTTACATTGAAACTACCGCTGAAAACACCACCGTTGAACTCGCCATGCTTTACAACGACACCTACACGCCAAATATTTTGAGTTTCGCTAATAACATCTTAACCAAAGAAGGTGGAATGCACGAAGATGGACTTAAACTAGCACTTTCTCGTGTAATTTCAAAATACGCAACTGACAATAATTTAATTAAAAAGACTGACCAAATTTTGGGTGAGGACACCAGAGAAGGACTAATCGCTGTTTTGTCTGTTAAACTGCCTGAACCTCAATTTGAAGGTCAAACTAAAACTAAACTTGGAAATCCTTATGTTCGCCCGCTAGTTAGTCGTTTAGTTGGTGAAGGCTTAGAGAAATTTTTACTTGAAAACCCACAAACTGCAAAAGCAATTGTTGAAAAGTGTTTAATGGCTTCAAAAGCCAGACTAGCGGCTCGCCGCGCAAAAGAAGCAACTCGCCGCAAAAGTCCACTTGACAATCTAGGGTTTGCCTCAAAATTAGCAGATTGCCGCAACAAGTCACCTGAAAACACAGAATTATATATCGTAGAGGGAGATTCGGCGGGAGGTTCTGCAAAGCAAGGCAGAAACTCAGAATTTCAGGCTATTTTGCCACTACGCGGAAAAGTGCTAAACGTAGAAAAAGAACGACTTGACAAAGTTTTGGCAAACAACGAGTTAAAATCTTTGTTTTTAGCGATAGGCTGCGGGGTGTCTAGTGACTTTAACGCAGACAACGCCAGATACAACAAAATCATTATTATGACAGATGCCGACGTGGACGGCGCCCACATTAGAACCTTGCTTTTGACTTTCTTTTTTAGACATATGCCAGAACTGATTAACAGAGGTTATGTTTACATTGCTCAGCCTCCGCTTTTTAAAGTTCAACAAGGCAAGAAAATCAACTATATTTATAAAGAAAATGAACTTGAACCTCTACTTGCTCAACTTGACGGTAAATACACTATACAGCGCTACAAAGGTTTGGGTGAAATGAACCCAGAGCAACTTTGGGAAACCACGATGAATCCAAAAAATAGAACCTTGCTTAAAGTTGGAATTAACGACGCGGCTTTGGCCGATCAAACTTTTGACATGCTGATGGGTGACAACGTTGAGCCGAGACGTGAGTTTATCCAAGAAAACGCTAAGTTTGTGAAAAACTTAGACATCTAAAGGAGCACACCATGCTTAATTTTTTAGACGAAGAAAAAATAGATTTAGAACTTAACGACGATAATCTTGAAGAAGTTAGTCAGGACGAAGAGCAAGTAGAAGACTTTGAGACTAACCTCGCTGATTTTAAAGACGCCAAAGAAGAACCAGTTGAAATAGTAAGTGAAATCAAAGACTCGTTTCTAGACTACGCAATGTCCGTTATTATTGACCGAGCCCTGCCAGACGTCAGGGACGGGCTTAAACCAGTGCAAAGAAGAATTCTTTACGCTATGAACGAACTTAACATTTTGCCAGGCTCTGCACACAAAAAATCGGCTCGTATCGTCGGTGAAGTAATTGGTAAGTATCACCCTCATGGTGACTCATCTGTATACGAAGCGATGGTTAGAATGGCCCAAGACTTTTCGTATTTGTACCCTTTAGTTGATGGACACGGTAACTTTGGTTCGGTTGACGGAGACGGCGCTGCTGCTATGCGTTACACCGAAGCCAGAATGTCTAAGGTTGCGCTTGACTTAGTCAGAGACCTTGAAAAAGAAACAGTTGACTTTGCAGATAACTACGACGGTAGTGAAAAAGAACCAAAAGTCTTGCCTGCACGTTTTCCGAATTTACTTGTAAACGGGGTTAAAGGGATTGCTGTTGGTATGGCAACATCAATTCCACCACACAACATGCAAGAGATACTAGCAGGTACCATAGCGCTGATTGACAACCCAGATTTACCACTTACTGATTTGATGAACATTATTAAAGGACCAGATTTTCCAACGGGTGGCGAGATTCTTGATTTAAACGGCTTGCATCGTGGTTATCTAACTGGGCAAGGCCGCGTGGTTATTCGCTCAATTGTTGACATTAACACTACCAAGAGTGGAAAATCACAAATTATTATTAAAGAAATTCCTTATCTAGTAAACCGTAAACTGCTCATTGAAAAAATCTCTGAATTGGTTAAAGAAAAAGTAGTTGACGGAATTGTGGGGATGGCAGATGAGTCTAACCGCAAAGGTACTCGCATAGTTTTGGACTTAAGACGAGACGTGATTCCAGAAGTAGTTTTAAATAACTTATATAAATACAGTCAACTGCAGTCTAGTTTCGCAATTAACATGATAGCCCTTGTTAACGGAGTTCCAAAACAACTTGGGCTTATTCCAATACTTCGCAACTTTATTGAGTTTCAAATTGAACTGTTGATTCGCAAAACCAAGTTTGAATTAAAGAAAGCAGAGGCTAGAATTCACATTATAAAAGGGCTTATTAAAGCGCTTTCTGCAATTGACCTTTGCGTTAAACTAATCAAAGAATCCAAGACTCCAGAAATTGCTAAAACTAAATTGATGGAAAATCTAGACATTGACGAAATTCAAGCAAAAGCAATTTTGGCCTTGACCTTGCAAAGACTAACCGGTCTTGAAATTGAAAAAATTCACGAAGAGCATCAAGAATTGCTTGCGAAAATTGAGTACTATAACTTAATTTTAAGCAGTTCAGATAAACAAAAAGAAATCATTAAAGGCGAACTTAGTGAACTAATTGCTAAATACAACAAGCCACGTAAGTCTATTTTGAACTTCTCAACTTCGCTAGACATCGAAAACGAAGACTTAATTCCACGTAGAGATGTAATTATTACAGTTACCGAAAACGGCTATGTTAAGCGAATAGACGCAGATCAGTATAGAGTACAATCTAGAGGTGGAGTTGGAGCAAGTGGAATTAAGGTCAATGAAGACGACAAAGTCCAAGTGATTTTAAAAACCAACTCACACGACCAAATTTTAATCTTTACTAATTTTGGGCGTGTATATCAACTAAAAGCCTTTAAAATCCCTGAAGCCTCAAAACAAGGCAAAGGTCTGCCTTTAGTTAACCTTATTGATTTTCAAGAAAATGAACACTTTCAATGTATCACTAATTTAGCCCCAGATCTGGAAAACGGTTATTTATTTTTCTTAACTAAGGGTGGAAAAATTAAAAAGACACCGGACAGTGAGTTCAGCCGAGTTAATGCAAACGGGAAAAAAGCCATTCAGTTAGTTGAAGACGATGAACTGCTTCAAGCTGTGCACTTTGAAGGCAATCCTTTTATTATGATTGCAACTAAACAAGGGCAAGCCTTGAAATTCAAGTCAGATACTCTTCGTCCACTTGGTCGCGCATCTCAAGGTGTGCGTTCAATTACTTTAGCAAAGGGTGATGAAATCATTGGCTGCTCTATTGTTAAAGACGACGAAACCGATGTTTTAGTGATTTCTGAACTTGGCCTTGGTAAGCGAACTCAAGCAAAAGAATACCGCACAACTTCGCGTGTCGGAAAAGGTGTTAAGACTATGAAGATCACAGAAAAAACAGGTAGTCTGGTATCGCTGATTGTTGCAACTGACCAACAAGACTTAATTGCTTCCACTAACCTAGGCGTGGTAATTAGAACTCCGATTTCAGAGATTTCCAGAACTTCTCGAAACACCCAAGGCGTTAAAATTATCAAACCAGCAGAAGGCTCAAAGGTCCAAACTATTACTTTAGATGAGTCTTTCCAAGAAGCCGATAAATTGCCTCAAAGCGAGACAGAAAGTGAGCAAGCATAAATGTTTGATCTAAATTATTTACAAAAAAACTTTAAAAAAGTTCAAGCCAAGTTAGCGTTAAGACCTAACTTCAGCAAAGAAGAGTTTGCCAAACTACCTAAATTGATCTCAAACAAGCGAAAAGTCCAAGCAGAGATTGACAACTTAAGAGCCAAAAAAAATACACTAACCGCACAAATCCCTGAACTTAAAAAACAAAGCAAAGACATTTCTTTGGTGCTTGCCGAAAGTAAAGAGTGCGGCGAAAAAATTGCCACGCTTACTCAAGACTTTGAAGTTGTTTCCAAAGAACTTGAAGACTTGATTTTGGACCTACCTAATATTCCCGACAGCGAAGTAACTTTCGGCAAAGACGAAAATGAAAATACCGTAATTAAAACTTATCTAGAACCTACAAAGTTTGACTTTAACCCGAAAGATCATGTTGCTTTAAATGAGCGACTTGGGCTTTTTGACTTTGAGCGCGCAGGCAAAGTTGCAGGTGCTAGATTTGTCTACGACATCGGACTTGGTGCAAGACTAGAGCGAGCACTAATTTCGTTTATGTTAGACCTGCATTCTAAACGTGGCTACATTGAGTGTATCCCACCTTACTTGGTGTCAAAAGACTCAATGTATGCAACTGGTAAGTTTCCTAAGTTTATGTCAGAGGCTTACCACCTTGAAGACACAGAACTTTACTTAAACCCAACTGCCGAAATTCCAATGATTGATATGTATAGAAACGAAATTTTGGATTTTGGTCTTTTGCCACTTAAATACTGCGCCTACTCAACTGCCTTTAGACCAGAAGCAGGAGCTGCTGGTAAAGACACCAAGGGTCTAATTCGTCAACATCAATTTCATAAAGTTGAACTAATTGCTTTCACTAAACCAGAAGAAAGCAAAAAAGAACTTAAGAAAATGTTAAAGGAAGCCGAATTAGTCTTGCAAAAACTAGAGTTGCCTTATCGAGTTGTTAGATTGTGCTCAGGTGACTTGGGCCATTCTATGTCTTTAACTTATGACATTGAAGTTTGGCTACCTGGGCAAAACAAATATAGAGAGATCTCTTCTGTATCAACTGCCAATGACTATCAAGCAAGACGTGCTAACATTCGCTTTAAACGTACAAAAGACGCAAAAACCGAGTTTGTACACACTCTAAACGGTTCAGGTGTGGCAGTTGGTAGATGCGCGATTGCAATAATTGAAAACTACCAACAAGCAGATGGCACAATTTTAATCCCAAAAGCATTGCAAAAATATATGGGAGTTAAAGAAATTAAGCCAATAAAATAAAAAAAGAAAGTCTATTTCAGACTTTCTTTTAATAAATGTTTGGTTTCTTTAAAATCAATAGGTTCAATTTCAAAGCGCTGGGTTTTAAACTCAAGGCCAGTATATCTAGGAATTACGTGAATGTGGAAATGCATCACTTGTTGATTTGCTAACTTGCCTGCGTTTGTATAGATATTTACACCTTTAGCACCTAAAGCAGTTTGCATTGTTTGTGCGATTTTTTGGCTAACTTTAGTTAAGTGCATCAAAGTTTCTGTGTCAACATCTAAAAAGTTACATGCATATTTCTTTGGTATTACTAGAGTGTGTCCCTTACTTAGTGGATTGATATCTAGAAAAGCCAAACACAATTCATCTTCATACACTATGTTTGCAGGAATTTCCCTATTGATTATTTTACTAAAAATTGTTTCC
>CAUUIA010000003.1:0-45286 GCA_963545195.1 uncultured Acholeplasmataceae bacterium | reverse complement strand
AATGTCCACACCACTAAATTGTGTGCCATTGTAATTAACTTCGTAGTTAACAGTGTAAGACTTGCGTTTATATTCAAGAGTGAATACAGTGGTGCCGTCTGGTTTGATTTGTTTAGTTTGTGTTTGGTCTGCAACTGTAAAGTGTTCTTCGTATTCAGATAGTCTTTGTGCACGAGATACTGTATGGATAGAATCTGCAATTGCGGTGTAGGTTCTAGTTATTGTCTGTTCTGCAATTCCGTCATCTGTTCCTTCAATTATGTGGTTGATTGTATAGTTAACAGCATTCGCAGTTTCTGCAAAGTAAGCAACTAAAGTAGTGTTTTTCTCAACTCTAAAGTCATTGAAGTTAAAGCCGGCGGTTGGTTTATACTGACCATTCATGGCAAGTTTATCTTGCCATTGCACGAAAGTATATGAGTATCCTACTCTAGTTAAAGTTGGGTTTAGAGCAGGTTTAGTAATTTTGCCTTGGTATTTAACAGATTGAGGTTGCGGTTCATTTCCAAACATTGCGTCTGCAAATTGTGTACCGTTGAAGTTAACCTCGTAAGTCACAGTGTAGGATTTGCGAACGTAGTTTAGAGTAAAGACAGTAGTACCGTCGCCTTTGATTTTGTGAGTTTGGCTTTGCCCTTCAACTGTAAAGTGTTCATCAAACTCAGTTAGTCTTTGGTCGCGAGAAATAGTAACTTCTGTGTCGGTATTAGCCTGATGAACTCTTGCTTCAATCTTTTCAGCAATGTCATCAACTCCTTCAAAGACGTGGTTGATAGTATAGTTAACTTTTTCAACAGTTTCTACAAAGTATGCAAGTAAGTACATAGTGCCATTTACTCGGTCATTTTCAAAGTCAAAACCTGTAATTTCTTGATAAGTTCCGTTCATTTTAGATTCATCTTGCCAGTGAACAAAACGGTAGGAGTATCCAGGTTGTTTTAAACCTGGTGTGTATGCTGGTTTTTTAACTTTTGCTTGGTATTTTGCCTTATAAGGCTCAGGTTCATCTCCGACATGTACAGCATTAATAAAAGGTGAATCAACTAAATAGCCTCTGTGAGCAGCATAAAAAACGTCGTATGACTTGCGGATGTAGTTCAAAGTAAAGACGGTTGTACCATCTGCGTTGATGGTCTTGGTTTGATTTAAACCATTGATTGTAAAGTGTTCGTCAAACTCAGGTAGTCTGTGTTCACTAGTTATCGTAAAAGTAGAACCTACATTTGCTGTTTTGGAAACAACTCTGGTTTCTTCTTGAATATCGTCAACACCTTCAATTACGTGTTTAATTTGAAAAGTAGATGTAGTTTTTTCTTCTTTAAAGTAAGCAACTAAGTCAACATCATGAGTAACTGGTTGGCTAAAGTTATAAGCCTGAGTTTTAATGTACTCACCATTCATTGACGATTTTAATTGCCAATGGACAAATGTATATTTATAGCCAGGTTTAGTGATTGTTGGGTTTGTAGGTTCAGTAGCTGTGCCTTCGTATTTGACTGTTTGTTTTGAACTTGGAGAAACGTCTCCGTCAAAACGGTTATTAAAGTTAGTTTCAAAGTTTACATCAAAACGGCGACGACGGTATTTTAGCGTAAATTGAGTAGTAAACTCACTGCTTATTTGTTTTGTTTCACTTTGTGTGGTTTCAAGTTCAAAGCCATGTTCGTAGCCTGTCAACTTATCTTGAGGCGATACTGTTACTAAACTGTCTACAAGCGCTTGTTTAGTGGTAGTCTCAACTCTGTCTGCTTCTCCTTCTTTGCCTTCAAAGACGTGTTTAATTTCGTAGTTAACTTGGTCTTTTGCAACTTTAGTGTGTTCAACGTAGATAGTTTTGTTGCTAAAAATACGTTCAGTTAAGTAATTGAAAGTTGTACCGTTTTCGTTTGCAAAACGACTGAATTCGTATAAATAAGGAGCAAGGTGGGTTGTGTATTGTTGTGGGTTTAAGTCAAGAAGTTCACCTTTTTTAACAAGTCTTACTTCTTTAGTGCCAAGTAATTTATTGACAATTGTTGCCACAACTGTGGTGTCTGGAAGTGAAGAATTTGTGTCTTTTTCAAAAATAGGGTAAAGTGTTGTGTTTTCAGTCAACACATCGTTTAGGCCAAATTGGCCTTTAATTTCGTTGTCTTTAAAGTAAGCCCAGTATTTAAAACGGTAGCCTGCTTTTGAAACTTCAGGTAAAGTTCCTTTAAAAGTTTGGTTTTTTGGACTAGTTTGAACAGACAATACTGATGTAGTGTCTGAAAGAAAAGTAACCTTGATTAAACTTGGGTCAAGCGGTTTTGGCTGACCAGGGTTATTAGGATCTGGAATATCTGAAGACGCCTCAAAATTATAAAGTCCAAAAACGTTAAGTTCAGAAATTCCTGGCTCAACAGTATCGTTGATATTGAATTTCTTATTTATATCGGCGTTTAAATACCAGTCTCTGAAGGTAAATTTACCCAAAAGATGATTTTTTTCAGCAAGTTTTTGAGCAAGTACTGCGTTAATTTCTGCTTTGTCTTTATCTTGAATTTTGTTGTCTTTTAAGGTAAGTGTTTTTTCATATACTACTTTGCCGTCAATACTGTCAATTACTCTAAACTTAACATCTCTGTCTGGAGTCGGCAGTTTAAGTTCACGCATGTGAGCCTTTAGCGTTAAGTCGCTAGTGATAGGGGTATTGAAGTCAAAGTGTTTACCGGTGTCTTTGCCAGAAACCGGGTCTACTACAGTCCAGTAGTCAAGTTCTGTAAACTGACCGTTTTCATATCCTGTAACCATTGAAGGTAGTGAGTAGTTTAAATCAAGTTTATCACCGTGCATAGTGTAGGCTGGCACGAGTTGATTGGCGTAAGTAGGAGTAATGAAAGTAATCTTGTGGTCATGTGGGGCTGCAGATGTTCTTCTTGATTTAAGATATAGAGACATGTTTTTGTTGGCTATGTTGTTGCCAGATGTAAAGTCATATCTTTGAGTTAAAGCCTCATCTACATACCAACCAAGAGTTTCGTAGCCTGGTTTGTTTGGCCTGAAGTTTTCAACAGGAGTTCCTTTTTTGATAATTGCGAAGTAAATTCTTTCTGGACCATCAAAATAAGAAATCGCAACATATCCCATTTTGTTGATATCATCGCCTGCTTGGTTTGAAATTTCGTATTTATATCTAGCGGTTAACTTAAACTCTGACTTAACCCAACTAGGAATTGTAATTTCTTCACCAATTCCAACGTTAACACGGCTGCCAGTTTCGTCGTAATAAAACCAACCTAAAAACTCAGTAACATAGAAAGGTGCTTGATTGAACTTAAGTTTCAAGCCTTTGTCTGAAGGGTTTAAGGTTTTAAGAGTTTTTTGAGAGCGCGCAATTCGCTCTAAAATAAAAGTTTTTTGGATAATGTTTTCAAAAATACCAGGTAGCACAAAGTCGTAGTTAACAATAATTTCATTTGTAGTGTTAACTAAGAAAGCATGGCCTTTCGCCTCGTTTTTAGAAAATACTAAACTTTTTGAAACTGTGTCTTTTTCTTTTTTGCCGTCTTTGTCAAAACGATAAAAACTCTCTAGTTTATAAAGTTCTTCTTTGATATGTCTAAATTCGTGGTCTAGTTTATAGTAAGGTAAAACTATTGGTTTTCTGGTTTGACCTAAATGGTTCTTTTCAAAAAAGATACGCAAGTAATTTGAGTAGTCAATAATAACGTCATATTTGGTTTTAATTCCAAAAAGGTTTTTAACAGTTATTTCAAAAATCACTTCATCGTGTTTAAGGTTAGTGAAATCTAATGCTAGTGCTTTTCCTTTTTTTGGTTGAACACTGACAACCGAACCTAGGCGGTTAGTTGTAAACCAATTCATACTAATTGGAATTTGTGTGTGATTGATGATGTCTGCGCTTTCAGGAACTACAAATCTGATTTTGCCATTCTCGTAAGTCACGGCTTCGTTTTTTGGAAAGCCGCTTTGTTTTGAAAGATAAACAGTTGGGCGGATAAAAAGCAAAATTAAAAATATAGCAATTGCTGCAGTGATAAGCATACCGATTGCTGTTTTTAAATATATTGATTTTTTTCGGTTAGTTGTGTTGTTCATAAATGTCCTTTCGTATGTAAGCCAAGTAGGCTTTTTTATTCTTGCGAAAAATCACTTGTAAAAATTATATATGAAAAAAAATTAATTAAAATTGATAATTAAAACCAAAAAAAAAAAAAAACGGCTTAACAAGTGCATTTAGTCGTATATGATTGTTAGTTTTAGTGATATATTTTTATAGTTTATTCTATATAAATAATAATAAATGATATACAATATTAGCGTTTTTTTTAATAAAAATAAAAAAGCGAAAATTTTTGATTTTTTTATTTTAATGCTCTTGTTAAGCCAATAAATTAGATTTTATGATTTTTTAAGCAATTCTAATATTGCTTACTTAGGACAAAATAAAAAAGGCTAAACGCGATATGTTTTAGCCTTTTTTTGAGCGAATTATTTTTAAAACTTAGAAATTACAAAACCTAAATGATTAGTTATTTTGAACTAAAATAAGAAGTTTTTGTTCAATGAGTATAACTATTTTTCCAAAATATAGTCCAAAGCATCAAAGTAAGATTGTTGTTTTTTGCCTTGAAATTGAGCAAGTGCAAGGTCTTTAAATAAATCAGTTTTGCGAAAATCTTCCCGACGATTGATGTCAGATAAATGAACTGTAACAAGTTTAGATTTAATAATTTCAGCAGCGTCTCTGATAGCAATTGAGTAGTGTGTAAACGCTGCTGGATTGAAAACTACATAGTCAAAACAAGCAAGGGCACGATGAAGCATATCTATAATTTTGCTCTCTGAGTTAGATTGAAAAAAATACAATTTTAAATGTTTTTTATATTTGATTTTAATTTCTCTATTTAACTCTCTTAAAGTAAATTGACCATAATTTGCTGAGTCTCTCAGACCAAGCATATCAAGATTTGGGCCGTTTAGCACTAATACTTTTTTCATCTTTAAACTCCTTTGATTAGCATTATTTAATATTTAAAATTTTTTTCAAAACTTCCGGAGGCACTAGGTTTTTAGTGTCAATAGTTTCACATTTTATTTTCTTTCCAACTAGAGTTCTTTTTAAGAAAAAAGATTTATCTGAGTTGAGTAAAGGACGGATGGTTTGGTTTACTTTTATTTTTTGACGAGCCAAAAACTCACTATAACTTATCTTTAGATAAATAAGTAAAAAATTACCAACAGTCAGTTTTAAAAGAAAGTTACGGTTTGTTTTATTTGAAATAAAACCACCTCCTAAAAAAATAAAGTCTGGTTTCTGTTCCAGTAATTCACTTAAAACTTTTAATTCAAGTGCTCTAAAATTAACCTCGCCTTTGCCTAATATATATTTACGACAAGTCATTTTTATTTGCTTTTCAATTTCTAAATCAAGGTCAAAAACTTTAAATTGATTTAAATTAGTAAGTAGGTTATAGAGTGTAGTTTTGCCGACTAAAGTCGGTCCAAATATGATTTTTGTCATTTTGCTAAAAACTCACAAACTGCTTTTTCGGCTTTAGTTAATTTATGCTCATCAAAACAATCTAAAAGCAAATCTGGTTGTGTTTGATTTTTAAACCAGGTTTTTTGTTTTTTAGCAAGGTCTAAAGTGTGTTTTAAAATGTTTTGCTTAGTTTCTGTAAGTGAGGCCAAACCATCTAAATACATCAAAACTTCGCGGTATCCAAGAATATCGCATTCTTTTAAGCCTTTTGATTTTAGTTTTCTAACTTCATCCAAAAAGCCACGTTGAAACTGAGTTTCAATTCTTGCTTTAAAAACTTCTGGTTGTTTTTCTCTGGGCAGTTCAGTTTCAATAACGAGCATATCGTAGATTGGTGTACTTTGTTTGAAATTAGCAAAATCTAAAGAATTAGTTTGAAAGTAGTTTTCTACTTTGCGTAAATTTTTAAAATCAATTAAAATACCTTTTGCTTTAAGATAGGCAATTTTTTCAGATATAGAAATATCTGAATTTTTTAAGTCTTTTGAACTTGGGAAGTTAAGTGAGTAAAGAGCTGACTTTAAATAGTAGCCAGAGCCTCCAACTATAATTAAAGGTTTGTTTGATTTTTCAATTAATGCTCTAACTGCCTGCTGGAACTCAAATACTGAGTATTTAGAGTTTGGTTGGTAGTCTTTAAAAGAAAGCAAAAAATGTTCAACTCCCTGCATCTCAGAATCTGTAATTTTGGCCGTGCCAATATCAAAGCCTTTGTATACTTGAGTTGAGTCGGCGTTGATGACTTTTAAATTAAATTTTTTAGCCAAAGCAACCGCAAGGTCGGTTTTCCCACTTGCAGTTATGCCTTGTATAACAATAACTTTTTTCAAAAAATACATGCCTTTCTTATTTAGTTTTAAAAAAAGAACTGCTTTTTTTAAAAAAGCAGTTCTTAAAAACTTTAAAATTGAGTTTGTTTAACTAGAGTTTTAAAACGTCGAAGTAAAGTAAGATAAACGAAACTGTAGCAATTAACAGACCAAGGAACACAAGGAATGCAAGTAGACGATTAAACCAACCTCTGTCTTCAACTTGTTGTGGTTGCACGTAGTAACCAGCTGGCAGTACAGCCTGGTTTTCAATAGCACGTGGTTTTTTTGCTTCTCTTTCTTTAAGTGAAAATACTTTATACGCTTCTTTTTCATCGGCTTCTTTAGCCTTTTGGTTTGAATCAAAGTAGCCACCGTTGATTACCATGTTGTGAAATTCATGGTCTGAGTATTTAGTCTTACAGCATTGGCAGCAGCATCCCATGCCAGCAACAGTGCTTTCTGAGTATTCTGTGTAGACTTTTCCGTCTGTGTTGTTTTTAGTGTTAGTAATATAGTTAGTTGTGATGTTTCTAGTGATATTGTGAATTTCGTTTTCAGTTTTAGTGTGAGTCTCAGAAACGTTTTTATCTGAATTAAAAGACTCAGAAACATTATTTACATCAGTAATAACTTTTTCAGAACCGCTAGTTGTCATATCTTGAATTTCTCCTTCAACTAAATCGCTAGAATTTTCTTCGCCCTCTTTTAGAACAACTTCTTCTGGCATTGTAGGTTCAGTAGTAGGCTCTGCAAATTCAGTTAGGTTTGAATCTTCTTCAATTACAGTAGGTTTAACTGCTTTAGTAATTTCTTCAGTTGTTGAAACAACTTTATCGCTTAAAGGCTCTGTAGTTTCTTTTGCAGTTTCTTTTTGTTTGCTTGCAGCAGTTTCCTCTGCATTTTCTTTAACTTCTGTTACAGTAGGTTCAACGGTGATAACTTCTTCAATAACTTCAGCAGTAGAAGGTTCTTCTGCAACTTCTGAAACAGTCTCGATGACTTCGGTTTGTGGTTCTGCGCTAACCTGTTCTTCGGTAATTTCAAAAACTGGTTCTTCTTTTACTTCTTCTTCAATGACTTGAGTAGTAGTTGGTTCTTCTGCAACTTCAGAAACTGTCTCTAGAACTTCGGTTTCAGGTTCTTCTTCATCAAAGTTAGAAATAGTTAAGTCTGAGTTATTTATGTCAACTTCATCAAAGTTAACCGGAACATACTCTTTAAACTGAATTTCAGAAGAATCGAATTGCCTAGTAGTAAGTTCAGGAGCGTCAGTGTCCACTTCTTGGTTTTTAGTAACTTCGTCTAGTGTAAGTTCATATCCTAAGTGATCTTCTGGTACAAAGTATGAACCTTTAGTTTGAGCAGCGTGTGAAAGAATGTATTCAATAATTTCTTCTTTTTTTAGTTCAGAAGAAATCGGGATTTTGCGGTCAATACAAAAACGTTCAAGTTGAATTACGTTTTTGGCCTCAATTTCTTTTTCAACATCTAAGTCAAACTCATTTCTTTTCTTAAGTTCTTCAACGATGTTTTCAATAAATTGTTTTTTTCTTAATCTAAATGGAACGTTAACGTCGTATTTTTTTCCCAGTTCGCGAATTTCTTTAACAGTTGAAGAGTTGAAAAGCACTGGTCTGAATTCTTCTGGAGTTAAACCGTCTAGCACGTTTTCTGGGTCTTTGAAAAGTGGCCAGATACCTTTGTTGAATTCATGAATTGCCTTGACAGGTTCATAAGTTGACTTTTCTGCTTGTTTAATTAGTTTTAAAATGTCGGCGTCAGCGACATTATTTTCCTTCATTACATTTAAAAACAAGCACCAAAGTTCATCTAAATACTGACGATTTAATGCTTTTGAATTAAAGTAAATCAGTAAGTTTTCAAGTTCATATTCTGAGTAAATTCTAAACCAAGACAGACGGTAGTTTAACTCAGATGCCAAAGACTGCAGTTTTTGTCTAGTTTTAACAACATACGGAAAAAGCACATCTTTAAGTAGACGGATTCGTCTTACTCTGGCAATTCCGGTAATATTTTGACTAAAGAAAAATTCAAGGATTTTTTTAGGTTCTAGTTTCGCTAAACTTTGAGTAAGTTCGCTAACTGGATACTCTTTGTTTTTTAAAGTAATATTGTCTGATAATCTAAATTGGGCCATATTAACCTCTCGCGCAATTCGCTAACACTTATATTATATTTAATTATCAAATAAATACAAACAAAAACAGTCTTTTTTTTAAAAAACACTGGGAAAACGCTTAATAGAGCAAATTATTGACGAGACTTATATGCCTTTATACTTCTTCGCCAAACAAGTGATAAGAGTTGGCTTTAGTGATTTTGACTCTAACAATTTTGCCAATTTTTTCGCTACTGCCGACAAAGTTGACTAACTTGTTTTCCGCGCTATAACCCGAAAGTATCTCTCCATTTGAGCGTGAGTAGCCGTCTACTAATACCTCTAAAACTTTTCCAACATATCTTAAACTAGATTGTTTTGCATAATATGAAGTTAGTTTATTTAGCCTTGCTAGTCTTTCTTTCTTAACCTCTAGTGGAGTATCATCTTTGAATTTAGAGGCAGGAGTTCCTTCACGAGGCGAAAAAATAAAAGTAAAGGCTCCGTCGTATTCAACTGCTTTAACTAAATCAAGGGTATCTTGAAAATCACTTTCTGTTTCTCCTGGAAACGCAACTATGATGTCAGTAGTTACCGTGACTTCTGGTCTAAGCGCCTTGATTGCATTGATTTTTTCAAGATATAGTTCTTTTGTGTAGTGCCTGTTCATTCGTCTTAAAACTGTGTTTGAACCAGATTGCACTGGAAGATGCAAATAAGGCATGACTTGAGGCAGTTCAGTGATTGCCTTTATACAAATCTCGTCAATGTCGCGAGGATAGGAAGTCATGAAGCGAATACGAGGGATTTTGGTTTTAGCCAAATCAAAAAGTAGATGGCCAAAAGTATATTCGCGGTCTTTAAAATCACGACCATAGGAGTTGACGTTTTGGCCAAGTAAGGTAACTTCCTTGTACCCACGATCTGCAAGCGTCTGGACTTCCGAAATTATTTCAATGGGTTCACGGCTGCGTTCTTTGCCGCGAGTATAGGGGACTATACAAAACGTGCAAAACTCATCGCATCCATACATTATGTTGACAAATGCTTTGTGCGCAAACTTATGGGTTTGCGGTAGGTTTTCAACGATTTCTCCCTGAATTGAGTAAACTTCTACTACCCTTTCTTTAGAAAGCACAGCAGTTTTAATGTATTCAGGCAACCTATAAATGTTGTGAGTTCCAAAAACTATGTCTAGTTCTGGCACTTTTTTTAAAATTCGCTCAATAGTTTTAGGTTCTTGGGTCATACATCCGCACATTCCGATAATTAAATCTGGGTTGTGGTGTTTAAACTTAATAATCCGGCCAAGTTCAGACCAGGCCTTGGTCTCAGCGGTTTCTCTAATTGCACAAGTGTTAATAATATAAACATCGGTTTCATCTAGATCTTGGGCTTTAGTAAAACCCATGTGTTCAAGGATTCCAGAAATCACTTCTGAGTCAACTTCATTTGACTGACAACCGTGGGTTGAGACCATGAATTTCTTTAAATGACCAAATGTCTTTAAGTCAGGATCAAGTAAAAAAACTGTACTTTCTGTTTTTTCAAAAGTACGGCGCCTCGCTTGATTTAAGTCAGGTCTAAAATATTTAAGTAATTCCTCTTCGGTTAGTTTAGCCATTTTCAAAAAATATTTACTGTTCGTAGATTTGAATACGCTTAATTTCTTTTTTAGAAAAATCCATTAAGGTTGCGTTTAAATAGCATCTGCCTTCAGCAGTTTTGGCTTTTTCTGAAAACCCATTTAGGTTTCTTTCAATCACCGTAGTGGCTTCAACTCCAATACAAGAGTCCACTACCCCACACATTCCAGTGTCAGTTTGGTAAAGTGTGCCTTTGGGAAGAACTCTTTCATCGGCCGTTGGGACATGCGTGTGGGTACCGCAAATTCCAGAAACTCGTCCATCAAAATGCAAAGCAAACGCTAGTTTCTCAGAAGTCGCTTCGCCGTGGAAATCAATAAAAACATAATCTGCCTCGTTTTTCGCCAATATTTCTTCAACTGCTTTAATTGGATTGTCTAAAGAAATATTTATAAAAACTCTGCCCATTACATTAATAATAAGCAATTTTTTGTTGTTGAAATTAACTAGTTTATAGCCAACTCCAGGTACATCTCCGTAGTTACAAGGCCTGATAATTTGTGAGTTTGGGTCGTTTAAAATTGGAAAAATTTCGCGCTTATCAAAAGCGTGATTGCCAAGAGTGACAAAGTTAATACCTGCTTTCATGTAGGCTTTATAGTGCTCTGGCGAGATGCCAAGTCCGTGTGTGGTATTTTCACCATTTACTACAATAAAATTAGGTTTATAGGTTTGCTTGATTTCAGGTAGTTTAGAAAACAAAAATCTGCGGCCTTCCTTGCCGAAAACATCGCCAATAAATAGTAATTTCATCTATATATTTATTCCTCGTTTCTATACATTAATTATAAGAGGTTTAGTATTGATTTTACTAAACCTAAATAAAAATAGGTTTGAATAAATAATTCAAACCTATTTAAAAGTTTTATTAAAATATTAAGTTAATGCTTATTTAGCAAAATCAGTAACTCTGGTTTCGCGAATTAAAGTAATTTTAACAGTACCAGGATACTGCATTTCGTTTTCAATTCGTTCTTTGATGTTTCTTGCAATCAGCGCCATTTCTTTGTCAAAGACTTGATCTGGTTTAACCATTACTCTAATTTCTCTACCTGCTTGAATTGCGTATGCTTTTTTCACACCTTGGAATGAGTTTGCGATTTCCTCAAGTTGAGTTAAGCGTTTAATGTAGTTTTCAGAAGATTCATTTCTAACACCTGGACGAGATGCGGAAATTGCGTCAGCTGCGGCTACCAAAACTGCAATTACAGATTTTGCTTCTCGGTCTCCGTGGTGGGAAGAAATTGCGTCAATTACTTCAGGAGCTTCCTTGTAGCGCTGTGCTAGCTTAACGCCGATTTCTACGTGTGAACCTTCCATTTCGTGATCAATGGCTTTGCCGATGTCGTGAAGTAAACCGGCTCTGCGCGCAATATATTCGTTTTCACCAAGTTCAGCGGCTAACTTACCTGCTAAAAACCCAACTTCCATACTGTGTTTAAGCACGTTTTGGCCAAAACTTGTACGGAAAGCCATACGACCAACAATGCGAATTAAATCTAAGTTCATCTTACCGATTTCCATTTGAAAAACAGCATCTTCTCCGGCTTGAAACACATAATCGTTAACTTCTTTTTGAGCCTTTTCAACTAACTCTTCAATTCGTTGTGGATGAATTCGTCCATCTTGGATTAAAGTGGTTAACGCTCTTTTGGCAACTTCTCTACGAATCGGGTCAAATCCAGACAAGACAACAGCGTTTGGAGTGTCGTCAATTACCACGTCAACTCCGGTCAACGCTTCAAAAGCACGAATGTTTCTACCTTCTTTCCCAATAATTCTTCCTTTAATTGAGTCATCTTGGAAGTTAACTACAGAAATTGTGTGGTCAGCAGTAGCATCAGATGCATACTTTTGCATAGCGATTGCCAAAATTCCTTTGGCTTTACGTTCTGCTTCAAGTTGAGCACGTTCCTCAGATTCACGAATATACGCACTCATTTCATGTTGCATCTTGTTTTCAAGGTCTTGCATGATTTCTGCTTTTGCTTGGTCTTTTGAAAGACCAGCGACACGCTCAAGTTCACGCTCAGCCTCAGTAATTTTTTCTTCAACTTTAGCATGTTTTTCATCAAGTTCAAGTTGTTTTTGTTGAATGTTTTTATCTTTATCGTCAATAGACTGCTCACGTTTATCTAAATAAAGTGTGCGGTTGTCTAAAGACTGCTCACGAGTGATTAACTTATTTTCTTGTTCAGCAACTAGTTTAAGACGACTGTTAATGTTGGCTTCTGCATCTTGTTTTAAACTTTCAATATTACTACGTCCTTGTTGTAAGTATTCTTTTTTTAAGCGATCGGCTTCTTTTTTACCTTCGCTAATAATCTTTTCAAAAGTAAATTTGGCTTTTTTTAGCCCCTTTTCATAAGTTATTTTTCTGACAATATACCCAAGGATTGAACCAAGTATAATAGAGGTTAAACTCGCAAGCACTATAATTAGTGCAGTCATTTTATCCTCCAGACAGTGTTTTGAAATATACTCTGTCGCTATTTGAATTATAGGTAACAAACCCTCAAAAGTCAAATAGTTTTTTGACTTAAACTATGCTAAAATACTCCTAAAGGAACAGACTTTTTTAAAAGTTTATTTAAAATAAAATGTAGGTTTTAACTTGTATTTTACATTTCTAAAACCATACAATGAACACTTTAATGTAAATTAAACTTGGTTTAAATTTACACATAATAAAATGAACTTTTAAATTGAATTGAGGTAAGTATTTATGATTTTGATGAACAATATAATTGATGAAAGTAATGCAAATATCCACAAAAAATGTCTAGAGTGCAAACTACCACTTTCTTTTAAAGACAAACGATTAGCTAAAGAACTAATTGATTACGTTAGAAATTCAATAACTCCAGAGATTAGAGACCGATATAATTTGCGTGAAGCTGTTGGTCTGGCTGCTCCGCAAATCAATGTGCTTAAACAAATATTTGCAGTTTACTTTTATGACATTGACGAAACTTTTTATAACTTTGTTGCTGTTAACCCCGAAATTATAGAAAAAAGCAAAGAGCTAATTTACTTACCAGAAGGAGAAGGTTGCTTGAGTGTCAACCGAGAAACTGATAACTTACTAACACCTAGACACAAAGAAATTACCGCTAGGTTTTTGAAAATCGTGGAAGGCGAAAAACCAATTTGGGTAACCCAAACTTTTAAAGACTATCCAGCTATTGTTTTTCAACATGAATACGACCACCTACAAGGTACACTTTTTGCTGATAAAATGTTTAAAGAATTGCCAAACGCCAAACCTGTTTTTGATTTAGATAAAATCAGAGCAGAGTATCAAGCCAAATTAGACGCCGAAAAAGGCTCTAAGTCTAAATAACTTAGATGGCAAAAATTTCTAAAACTAATTTCTTAAACTACATGCGCTGTCCTCGTTATGTAGCTTTAGAAAAACTAAGATACGAAAAAGGTGAAGCAGTAGTTGCGTTTGACCCAAACGCAACAATTGAAGAACTTTTGTCTGAAGAAACTAATGCCAAAAAACAAGAAGTTTTAGCGAACATGTATGAAGTTGTGGAAAGCGAAGGTGGAGAACTTGAAGAAGTTTTTGTGCCAGACTTAAACAAAAACATCACTTTAGACCTATACATGGAAGACTTTAAACAAATTGAGGTCCTGGCAGCAGAGCGCGTGCAAAGTCAATTTGGTGGTCAAGTTATTTTTGCAAAAGACACTAATCTGCAAAAATACATTGTATTAGAGCAAGGCGACCACACCTACTATTCTTTTATCGATATTTTTCAAGAAGATGAAGACGCTATTCGTATTTTTGAAGTAAAAGCAACTACTACGAATAAGTTTTTAACTAAACTGACTACCAAAAAAGACGGACCTTCTTTTTTTTTAAATGAAAAAACTAAAATTATTGAAGACGTGATTTCTTCGGAGTCTGCCAGAGCCAAAGTCACCACACGTTTTGACACAAGCGGAATTGGTCGTATTTCTTTTGACCTTGCTTACCAGCGTTATGTGGTTGAACAAAGTAAGCAATTTACTAAACCAGTTTATTATTATCTCGCGGTTTTAAACCACGAATACGTATACGACGGTAAAACCAACGAACACGGTGCAAGGGTCTACAACCCAGACGCTATAATTTCTTTCATTGACTACAATAAAATCACTGAATACTTGCAGCCTACAATTGCTGCAGAAATTAAAAAAATAGAGCAAGCTATAGACTTAGCCGATGCTTCTAAAGTAAACTTTGGTGTGCACTGCCAAAAAGGAAAAAACCTAGAGTGTCAATACTTTTCATGTGCCTGCAAACACGACTGGCAAATACCTGAAAAATACTCAATATTTGAATACATTGACCGCCACCACGGCTTTAAAAGTAAATCAGAAAAACTAGAAATTGAAGACCTGGTCAAAGAAGGCACAGTTAAAATGACCGATCTAGACGATGAATATCTAAACCGCGAAAAAAACAAAACTCAAAAATACTGTGTGCTTACAGGTGAAGAGCACATTGACGAGTCTTTAGTTAAAAAATATTTAGACGAAATCAAATTCCCGATTTACCACTTAGACTTTGAGTCTACTAACTTTCCTTTACCACGCTATGTTGGCGAAAAACCCTACACTCAATCCCTATTTCAGTTTTCTATCCACATAGAAAAGGAGTTTGGCAAATGCGACTTAAAAAAAGACAATGTCTACTTTTTAAATAAAGACACCAAAACTGACTACAGACTTGAGTTTATTAAACTGATGCTTGAGACCATTAAACCAGATGGCGGTAGTGTGATGGTTTACAACAAAGCATTTGAAAATACTCGCATTAAAGAGTTAATTCAACTATTTAAAACAGATACTAAAATGGTTGAGGGCTTGCAAAATATCTTAGACAGAATATACGACTTAATGTATGTCTTTAAAGGAAAAAGTGCAGACAAACCAAAAGGTGGTCTGGCTTACTACCATCGCGATTTATATGGCTCTTACTCAATTAAAAAACTACTACCTGTTTTTACAGACCTTTCTTATAAAAACCTTGAAGTGCAAAACGGACTAATGGCTGTGCAAGAGTATTTGTCGTTCACTGAAAAAAAAGGACCCGACTACGACAAATCATACGCAGCACTTTTAGCATATTGCGGCCAAGACACCTACTCAATGCACTTGCTTTTAAAAGCTATTGCTAAAAAAGTAGGTTGGCAACCTAAAAAAAAGCAATTAAATCTCAAAAACCAATCAGCATAACACTGGTTGGTTTTTTACATTTCAGCAATCAAACTGCTCTTTAAAAAACACCAAAGACTATTTTTAAGCAATTTAGTTAATCTGCATAAATATATATGCGGAGGAACTCTTAATGTCAAAAAAACTTAGTTTTGTGGTTTTATTTTTTATTTCTCTTTATTTTGGACTTTTTTCACCTAAACAGGCTGTAGCAAAAGAATCTAAAATCGTTGAAAAGACTTTCATTAAAACAGTAATTTACGAAGGCTTACAATATGAAATGCACGCCAAAGGTATTTATCGTGAGTTTGACTTTAGTTTAGACAATCCGGAAAAAGTCTCTTTTGATGAACTAAAAAATGCAGTTAAAGTTTGGTTAAAAGACGCAAACACTGGCGAAAAATATATGGCTGAATCTATAGAATACGCAAAACCAGAAAGTTTTGAAGAAAAATTCTTTATGACCAATTTCAAACAAAGGAAAATGCTGGTTAGTTTACTTTGTGAGTTTAGTCGTCTTGCCGATGAATTGGAAGTTAATTTAATTATCAATATTTTAGACAGAGAAAAACCAACAATCAAGCAAATTAAGCCAATAGTTTTCACAGAACTTAAAAAAGACAGACTTACTGATAAACAAATTGAAGAAATTTTAAAGAAACACTTTGTCTTTAAAGACAATATTTCAACTAAATTGACAACCAAATTACTTGGTGCTGAAGACGTTTTGTTAAACAAACCAGGTAAATACCCAATTGAAGTTCATTGTTTAGATGAAAACGAAAACCAAGCGGTTTTAAAAACCTACATAGAAGTTAAAGACATTGAGGCTCCCAAAATTGAGTTTAAAAAACAGACAGACCAGTTAACTACAGTAATCGGTTCACCGTTTTTTACCTTAAATCAGTTTAATATTACTGACAACAGTGGAGATGAACTAGATATTAAAGTAGAAGGCGAAGAGAAGTTAAATAAAGTTGGATTGCACCAACTTTCGCTAACAGCAACTGACAAAAGCGGAAACTCAACTACAAAGAAATTCACTGTTGAAGTTAAAGATACAGGAGTTGCCGAAATTGCCTTTCCTTTTAAAGAAGTAACTAAAGAAGTGCTATCGCCTAGTTTAGACAACGAAAAAATAAAGACTGAATACACAAACTTCATTGACGAAATTTTAAAATCAGCCGTTGTAAAAGATAAAGTTTACAACCACGAGTTAAGTGAATTAAACCTAGACATTAGCGAAGTTAACTTAAGCAAGGTCGGCAAATACAAAGTTACTTTAAACATCTTTAAACCAGGTACACAAGAAATCAGAGGTTCTAAGTCTTTTGTCTTAGAAGTTAAAGATACAACTAAACCAACCATTGAGCCCATTCAAACTAAGCAAGATAAAAATAATCAAAACTATGTGCCTGTTCAGATAAACTCTAAGTTTAACTTAACTGACTTATTTGAAATAAAAGACAACTACGACTTTAAAAGTGAACTTAAAACCACAATTGACAAAACTATTGACACTAAAGAACTTGGCAAATCATATTTAGTAGAAATCTCAGTTCAAGACAAAGCAGGTAATAAAATTTCAAAATCTTACCTGTTAAAAGTTGTAGACTTACTTCCACCTACTTTAGTAAAACAACCGAGAAGTATCTTTTTAAATGTTGACGAGAAGTTTCAAACAAGTAAATATTTTTCATATCAAGACGACACTAAAGTAACCGAAAAACTATATGTTGACGGAGAAGAATATACCTTTAATTTCAGCAAACCTGGTAAATACCGCTGTGAACTTAAACTAACCGATGAATACGGAAACGAAACTATACATAGTTTTGTTTGTGTGGTTGGCGACAACATTCCACCAGTATTGGAATTAAAAGCAAATAGTTTAACTGTTAAATTAAGAGAAACTAATTTACTTGAAACTCTGCGTCAAAATATAGCGGGTATTTTTGACAATGTAGACAAGTCAATTAACCCTAGCAAATGTCACATTGACATATCTGGCGTGGACATAGAAAAGTGCGACTACTACAAAGTGTACTACACCGTAAAAGACAGTTCGGAAAATTCGGTGACTAAAGAACTTAGACTTTTAGTTGACGACAAAACAAAACCAACAATTAAGGAAACCAGTCCGCTTGAAATTGATATTGTGACTTTAAAAAATAACCCGAGTCAGATCGATTACTTAAAGGGTCTTGAAATTACTGATAACTCAGACACCAAAAATAGCAGAAAATTAGACATCTGGCACGAGACAATAGATGCTACTAAAAATAAAGAACTACCTAGAACTCTTTTGTATACTGCAACTGATGAGCGTGGAAACGTGCAAGCTTTTGAGCGCACGATTATTTACAAAAATAGTAGTAAACTTGCCAGTTTACCAACTGCCGTAAAAATTGCCATTACAGTTGGTGTTTCTTTAGTTTTAATTGGCGGTATTTTTAGTTATTTTTACTTAAAAGACTTAAAGTCTCATAAATTAAAAATACGCAAATCTGAGCAGTAAATTAAAGAAAAATAAATTAAAAATTGAACTAAAAAAAATTTTAAAAATGTTATACTAAAAATGAAAAAGAGGAGATTATCACACTATGGAAAAAATACTGATTGTCTACTGGTCAGGAACAGGTAATACCGAAATTATGGCCAATGCTATGCTGACTGCCTTAAAAGAAAACAACGCTGACGTTGAGTTAAAATGGGTATCTGAGATTGATGTTCCTGAAACCTTGAATTACGATAAAATTATTTTTGGTTGCCCAGCAATGGGTGACAACGTTCTTGAAGAACTAGAATTTGAACCTTATTTTGCTGAACTGCTTCCACATTTAAAAGGTCGAAAAATCGCTTTATTTGGCTCATATGGTTGGTATGATGATCCAATTTGGATGGATATTTGGGAAGATAGAGTAAAAGAAGTAGGAGCGCTACTTTTTAGAGAAAAAGGGCTTTCTTGTATCTATCAACCAGATGACGATAAAATTCGCGAATGTATGGAATTCGCAAAAGACTTCATTAACTTCTAATGTTTGCCTTAATAAACTTTAAAAGTGCCTTTTCGTATCAACACTCACTAATTTCAGTATCGGATGCAGTTAATTTGCAATTGAGCCGAGGATACGATATACCTGTGCTTGCTGACTATAATTTAGGTGGAATGCTTGAGTTTTTCAAAAGTTGCAAAGATGCGAATAAAACCGGTTTAATTAGCCTTGCTACGCGTTTAAGTCTTGAAAAAAATAGTTTAAATATTTTAATTTTCCCAAGAAATTTAACTGCTTTTCGTGTTTTACTTAAAACCTACAAAGAAATAGATACAAAGCAAGGCATTGATTTTGATTTTTGCTTTGAACATAAAAATGATTTCTTGTTTGTTATAAGCGAGCAAAACACAGATGTATTAAAAATAGAAAACGCACAAATTATGCTTGAAAAACTGAGTGCTTTAAGTGTTTACTACTTACTTGACTTTGCTTATTCAACTGAGCAAATAAAGGAAGTTGAATACATTGTTAAAAACTACAATATCGCATTACTACCTGGTTTAAGTGCAGAGTATTCTGAAGTTGAGCATATTAAAGCACACGAGTACTTAAGAAAAATTAACGGCAGCACGGATAAAGAAATTGGTAATCATTATCTGCAAACTGCAGAAGAATTTAAAGAATTAGTTCAAGAATTCAATCCAATTCTCCTAGATAACTTAGATGCTTTTCTTGACAAAATTCAATTGTTTGACTATGAACTTCCAAGGTTTGAAATTCCACAAATTTATCCAAATCCAAACGAAGAAATTAAAAAACGAGTTTATGAGTTTTGCACGCAACTTGCACCTGAATACCAAAAGAGAGCAGAGCACGAACTCACTGTTATTACAGAGCTTAACTATGCGAACTACTTTCTATTAGTTAGCGAAATTTGCAGATGGGCAAAAGCAAACGATGTACTAATCGGACCTGGTCGTGGCTCAGCAGTTGGTTCACTTGTTGCTTGGGCTCTTGGAATAACTGAGATTGACCCAGTTAAACATAACTTAATTTTTGAGCGTTTCTTAAATAAGTTTAGACAAGGATATCCTGATATTGATATTGACGTTGACAGTGTAGATAAATTAAAAGTGGTTAAATATTTAACTGAACTTTTTGGAAACGATAAAATTGCTTTTGTAAATACACAAAATAAATATTTAGAAAAGTCTGCACTCAATGATGTTGTCAGAATTTTAGCAATTTCTGAATCTGAAAAAAAAGACATCAAAAGAGAAGTTGAAGGAAAATTAGAGTATTACACTAAGCCACTCGTTAGCGAAGTTTCGGAAGTTTGTAAAACTCTATACGGAAAAATTCAAACTTTCTCAACTCACGCATCTGCGTTAATTGTTTCAAATATTGAACTGAGTGAATACTTAGCAGTTAAAAAATCTCCGTATGGGGATTTTAATCAGTTAGTTTTTGATATGAACGAACTTGAGTCAATTGGTCTACTTAAACTAGACTTACTTTCTTTAAATAACTTAACGGTTTTAAAGAAACAACTAAATTATGTTAAAAAAATTGACCCTGATTTTAAAGGAATAACTGACTTTCAAAATCAAAATACTTTTAAACTAATTGCTAAATCAGATACCGAAGGAATTTTTCAGTTAGAAACAGAAGGACTAAAAAGGCTTTGCAGAAGAATGCAAACCAAGACTTTTTCAGACCTTGTTGACACCTTGGCTCTATGGAGGCCTGGGGCTCTTGATCAAATTGATGTCTACATTGAAAATAAAAAACAAGGTTCTTTTGAAACTGATTTACCAGAAGAAATAACTGAAATTATTAAAAGCACCAACGGTATCATTTTATATCAAGAACAAATTATTGAAATTGCTAAAAAAATAGGTGGCTACTCATTCGCTGAGGCTGATTTATTTAGAAGAGCGATTTCTAAAAAAGACCAAAATGTAATTGAAAAAGAACATCCTTTATTTTTAAAGAAAGCAACTGCAAACGGCTACAGTCTAGAGGTTTCTGAAAAAATATTTGTATTCATCAAGAAGTTTGCTGAATACGGTTTTAACAAAAGCCACTCAGTTGGCTACGCCACTTTGGCTTACCAAATGGCGTATATCAAAGCAAATTATTTCAACTGTTTTGCTGCTGCTTTTTTTGAACTATATACAGGAGACACAGAAACTATTGTTAAATACGTTTTTGAGGCAAAACTAAAAGGCTACTTTGTTTTAAATCCACGAGTTTTAATTTCTAGCAAAAAATGCAAACTAAGTCAAAACAAAATCTTGCTTCCTTTAACTGTTGTTAAAAGAATTAGCATTGAAATTGTTGAACAACTAAACTCACAAAAATACACAGACTTTGTTGATTTTTTAGCAAAAACTAAAGACTTTTTATCTCAAGAACAACTTGAAAACTTAATTTTTGCAAGTGCTTTAGATGGCTTTGGTTTAACTAAAAAACAAATGCACGACCTGGTTATGATGCGTGAACATACTGTCTTGCTTGCAGACTACAAAAAAGATGAATCTGAATACTCAGACAGTGAACTTAGTGATTTTGAGTTTAAGGCTCTCGGTTTCAACTTAAAATATGATCTGCTAAACAAACTGGCAAAAGAAAAGTATTTTGTGCCGTTTTCTGAAATTGAGCGCAGACACTCAATTACTACAATTGCAAAAATTAAAAACCAAAAAGTTTTTAAAAGTGCAAAGGGAACAAGTGTTGCTAAGTTTGAACTGGTTCATGCAAACAGTGCAATTTCTTGTACTGCCTTTAACGTGTGTGCAGATAAAATAAACGACTTAATGCAAAAAGGTAACGATATCGTTAAAGTAAATGTAAACCGCACAATTTACAAAGACTCAGTTTCCTATATAGTTGTAGATATTACTGAGTTTGCCTTAACTAATTAAAACCAAACAAAAATGCAGGTATTACCTGCATTTTTCAATTTAGCATTAAGTTTTAAAGTGAACCTGCTTTAGTTAAATGTATTTGGTCTTTAAGTTTCTTTTCTAAAATTGTAAACTCGTTGTTTTCTTTCTTGGCATTGTTTAACGCTGTGTTTTTGGCCTCAAGAAAAGCAGTTTGTGCTTCTTTTTCAGAATCCCTCACAACAGCAAGCGATGCTAAAACTTTAGCGGTGTTTTGTTTAAACTCAATGATACCACGTTCTAGGCAAATATACTTGGTTTCATTGTTTTTAAGAGTTAAAACTAAAGTCGCCTCAAGCGCAGACAAAACAATAGGGATGTGTTTGTCCATTATCACAACCTCTCCGTTTTTGTCTTTCAGTAAAAACTTAGTAGCCTCTTTACTTAATACCAAGCCTTGATATAAATATAGATTAAACTGCATTTTGTGCTTTCTTTAGCGAGTTGGCTTTTTCAAGCATCTCATCAATTGACCCAACCATATGGAAAGCCTCTTCTTCAATGTGGTCATATTTACCGTCTAGTATGTCTTTAAAACCTTTAATTGTGTCTTTTAAACGTACAAAACTACCCTTAATTCCGGTAAACTGTTCAGCAACATGCATAGATTGCGATAAAAAGAAACGCACACGACGCGCACGGTGAACAATAAGTTTATCGCTATCTGAAAGTTCATCCATTCCAAGAATTGCAATAATGTCTAGAAGTTCGTAGTATCTTTGAATAATTTCTTGCACTCGTCTGGCAACAGTGTAATGCTCAGTTCCACAAATGTTTGGGTTAAGTGCGGAAGAAGTTGAGGCTAGAGGGTCAACTGCCGGATAAATACCTTCTTCAATTAGTTGGCGCTTTAAGTTAGTAGTTGCGTCAAGATGTGAAAACACAGTAGACGGAGCCGGATCTGTGTAGTCGTCAGCAGGTACGTATACCGCCTGAATTGAAGTAATTGAACCGTCTTTAGTTGAAGTAATTCGCTCTTGTAGTCTACCCATTTCGGTTGCTAAAGTTGGCTGGTAGCCAACTGCAGAAGGCATGCGGCCAAGAAGTGCTGAAACCTCTGAACCTGCTTGTACATATCTAAAAATGTTGTCAATGAAAAGCAGAGTATCTTGTTTTTTAACATCACGAAAATACTCAGCCATGGTAAGCGCGGTAAGTGGTGCTCGCATACGCACGCCAGGTGGCTCGTTCATTTGACCAAAAACGAGGGCTGTGTTTTTCAAAACTCCAGACTCTTTCATTTCGGTGTAAAGATCAAAACCTTCGCGAGAACGCTCACCTACTCCGGCAAAAATAGAAATCCCGCCAGTGGCTTTCGCAACATTGTGAATTAACTCTTGTATTAACACGGTTTTTCCAACTCCAGCACCGCCGAATAACCCAATTTTCCCACCTTTGATGTAAGGTGCAAGCAAGTCTATCACTTTAATTCCAGTTTCCAGTATTTCAACTTCTGTAGAAAGTTTAGCAAACTGAGGTGGAGCCTTGTGAATTGGCTCAGGTTTGACTGAATCTGTTTTTAGTTCTCCGTTTAAGTCAATTGTTTGTCCAAGTGTATTAAACATACGACCAAGGGTTTTTGTGCCAACTGGTACTTTAATTGGCGCTTTAGTGTCAATAACTTCAAGTCCTTTTTTAAGACCATCGGTAGGAGAAAAGGCAATGGTTCTACAAACCTTGTCGCCAACGTGTAGAAGTACTTCTAAAAAGCACTCTTGCCCGTGATTATTAACTTTTAAACAGGTATTGATCTTTGGTAATTCAGTGTCAAAGTAAACATCTACTACTGGACCAATTATTTCGTGTATTTTTCCCATTTTTAATTCCTTTCTTCTCAAGAGCCGTTGACTATGTCTATCAACTCAGAAGTAATTTGACCTTGTCTCGCGCGGTTGTATTCCAGTGTTAATTTTTCAAATAATTTTTTGCAGTTATCAGAGGCTTTTTTCATCGCAAGTTGTCGCTCTTGGTGTTCACAGGCCTTTGAGTTTAACATCGCACCAAAAATTTTAGATTCAATGAACGTCACAATCAACTCACTTAATATTCTATTTTTAGACTCATCGTAAATATATTCAGTTTGCAGGTTTTCCTGTTCTTCAAAAATATGTCTGGTGATTGGCAGAATTCGCTCTATTTTAGTTTCTTTTTCTAAAGCGTTTTTGGAGTTGTTGTAAACTAGATATACGTTTTTAATGTAGCCAGCTAAAAACAGATTTTTAATGTCTAAAACATATTTGCGAAAAAAAGTAATGTTGATGTCTTCGCGGTTAAAGATTGGTTTTTTGTTAATCAGAATATTTTCTTTTTGGCGAAAGAAACTGTGTCCTTTTTTACCAATCACCAAAGCGTGGTAATTTTGGTTACGACGAGAATGCAGGAAAAACTTCTTAAATAGTTCTGAGTGAAAAGACCCACACAGTCCTTTATCCGAAGTTATTACGATATAAATAGTTTCTCCGTTTTCGTGTTTTTGAAAAATTGGATTTTCGTTAGTTTTAAAAACTGAAAGAAAAATCTCTTTAAATGAACGCATAAACGAGTTGTACTCAGTAATTTTGCGTTGGGCAGAATTGATTTTAGAAAGAGCTGTTGCTTGCATTGCTGAAACTATTTTTTCAGTTTCCGAAAGCGCTTGGATTTTTTTCTTAGTTTCTTTTAAGTTAAGCATTAAATAACCTTTTTGATTTTCAAAATCAGTTCTGTCATTAGCGTGTCTGCAGGAAAATCTTTAGTTTGAGAAATTACGTTATAAACCGCTTTTCCAGTCTCTTCACTTTGCAGAAACTTAGTGACAAAATTAACAAAAGTTTTAACTTTAGCCAAAGGAATGTCGTCAAGCAGTTCACGGTTAAGTGCCCAAAGCACGCAAGCAAGTGTGGTAAAGTCAATTAGTTCATGAATATTTTGCTTAAAAATTTCAATAACCAGGCGACCTCTAGCTAGTTTCTTTAAAGAAAGTTCATCTAAATCTGAGCCAAATTGTGAAAAAGACTCAAGTTCTTTATATGACGCTAAAAATATACGAAGTAGCCCTGATACTCGTTTAACTGCTTTAAACTGAGCAGAGCCACCAACTCGGGAAACCGATAGTCCTGAATTAATAGCGGGGCGGATACCTTTGTAAAAAAGTTCAGTTTCTAGAAAAATTTGTCCATCAGTAATAGAAATTACGTTAGTTGGAATATAGGCAGAAATATCTCCTGCTTTAGTTTCAATAATAGGAAGTGCGGTCAGTGAACCTCCACCTAAAACTTTAGATAGTTTTGCAGAGCGTTCAAGTAATCTAGAGTGCAGGTAAAATATATCTCCAGGAAAAGCCTCGCGGCCAGGTGGGCGTTTAAGTAGTAGTGAAAGTTCGCGGTAAGCCACAGCGTGCTTAGAAAGGTCGTCGTAAACTATTAAAACATCGCGACCACGTTCAGCGAAGTATTCAGCCATAGAACACGCTGAAAATGGAGCCAAATACTGAAGTGTTCCTTCTTTGTGAGCAGGAGCAGATACAATAATGGTGTAGTCAAGTGCGTTGTATTCTTCTAAAGTTTTTCTGATTTGCGCAACAGTTTGTTGTTTTTGGCCAATTGCTGTGTAGACGCAAATTACGTTTTTACCTTGTTGATTTAAAATTGTGTCAATAGCAATAGAAGTTTTACCGGTTTGACGGTCGCCAATAATTAGTTCTCTTTGGCCTTTGCCAATCGGAATTAAGGCATCAATCATTCCAATACCTGTAAGTAGTGGTTCGTTGACGTGGTCTCGCTCCATCACGGCGTGCGCAGGTCTTTCAATTGGCAGAGTTTCTGAAGTTATAATTTTTTCAAGTCCGTCTTGAGGTTCTCCCAGCGGGTCAACCACGCGTCCAAGCAAAGCCTCGCCAACTGGCACTTCAAAGATTTTGCCAGTTAATCTACACTCGTCACCTTCCTTAATAGAAAAAATATCTCCTAGTAAAATAATTCCGACTTTATCAACTTCTAAGTTAAAAATTACTCCAAAACAAGAACTATTAAATATAACTTTTTCGCCCATCATGGCGTTTTTAAGTCCATAGCAAAAACATATTCCATCGCCGACTGTCAAAATATATCCGACTTCTTGGAACTGGCTTTCGTTTTGTTGAGCCTTCAGCTCTTCTTCAATTTGAGTTTGTAGTTTTTTGATATCTAAAGCCATTTTGTTTCCTTCCTTTATCTAAACATTTCTCTTAATTTAGTTAAAACTGATAAATCTAGACTACGACCAGCATAATCAATTTTGAGACCATCTATTAGTTTAGGGTTAATTTCTTGTCTTAAAATTAAGTCTTTGTCTTGAATAATTTTTTTAAGTTCAGATGTTAGAGTTTTAATTTGTGTATCTGTTAGCTTTTTAGGCGAAGAAATTGTGACATACGCTTGATTTCTTTCAATGTTTTGCAGTCGCATAAACTCCGCATAAATTTTGTCAATTGCCAAAATTGCTTTATCTTTAATTAAAATCTTTAAAAAACTTTGAGTTTCTTGACTAAACTGAGTAAGAACTCTCTCAGCGTCTATGCGGCCATAGGCAAGCGCTGAAATTGACACAGGGCTTTTGGCGTATATTTTTTTAAAGGTGTGCAGTTCTTCAATTAAAACATTTTGCGAAGTTTTGTCTTTAACAAAATTAAAATAAGCGTGTGCGTATTTGGCGAAATTATTTTTTTGCATTTTTCAATTCAGTTTCAATTAAAAGATCAAGTTCGTTTTCGTATAAGTTTTTATCAATTTCTTTCTTTACAATTAACTTAGTAGCTTTGTAAGAAATTGCTTTAATCGCTTGTTTGATTTCGGTTTCTTTTTCTTTAATTTCAGCCTCAATTTCGCTGTCTAGTTTAGCAAGTCTGCGCTCTGCGGTTTTTTTAGCCTTTGCCAAAATTTCGTCGCGTTCTAATTGAGCGTCTTTAATTAAAGTGTTTCGCATCTGTTCAATGTCATCACGGGCAGATAAGTATTTTTGACTAATTTCTGCTTTTAGTGCTTTGATTTCTGTTTGTGCTTGATTCGCTTCTTGTTTTTCTTTAATTTCCTGCATTCTGCGTTCATCTAAAAATTTAGTGATTTTTTTCCAAAAGAAAAAGCGCACTATTAGATAAAGAATAAACAGCGCAGTTAATTGATAGACAATAATAGACCAATCTGAAAACATTGAGTAAAGACCTTTTTCCACGGTCTTCACAATGTTTTTAGAAATATCTGTATAAATAGTCATTTTTAAAGAAAGCGAAACTAAACGGGTGTTTATTTACTTGCTAAAGTAAAAGCAACAACCATACCGTAGATAGCCGAAGTTTCAACGACAGTTTGAGCAATGATCATTAAGATCATAATTTTGTTTGAAGCCTCTGGTTGACGAGCAACCCCTTCAACGGCTTTCATACCAATTAAACCTTGTCCAATTGAAGTTGCAAAACCAGTAAACACGGCAATACCTGCACCGATATAGGCAAGTGAACCTACAACTTGCATTAAGTTTAAGTTAGCAATTAAGTTTAAAATTGTGTCCATAAAATATATCCTCCTAATTTTAATTTTTTGCGTTTTTGTATACTAAATTATACTCTAGTAAAAAGTTTTCATCTGTGTTTTCGTATTTATCTGTCTCTTCGGTTTTTTGAGAAATTGCAATAACTGTAAGTAGCACAAACACCAAAGTTTGAATGCAACCAAACAGAATATCAAAGATAAAATGCATAATTGGCGTGACAAACGGAGAAAGACCACCCAACAGTGAGTAGACTAAAGAAAGCAGAATTCCGCCACTCACTATATTTCCAAATAAACGAAAACTCATAGAAAGAATGGGCGTAAACTCAGAAAGCAGGTTAATTGGAAACATGATAGAAACTGGTTCAAACAAACCTTTAAAGTGTTTGGCTTTTCTTGACTTTAGTCCAATTTGATGTTTGCAATATAGTGAAAACAGGGTCAGTGGAACTGTGATTGCGGTAAAGGCAGTTGGTGTGATTAGTCCAAAAATTCCCGAAATATTGGCAAACAAAATAAAGAAAATGAGCGTGAAGATGTATGGTGCTGCGGTTCGCCAGTGAATCCCTATGTTTTGTTTTAAGAAAGTGTTGACGCTATCAACTGCTTTAATGTGCCAGTATAGAAATTTATTTGGTTCTTTTCCGCTAAGTCTTTCAACAGCAGCGCCAATTGCAGAGACGTATACTGCGATTATCGTCATTATGAAAAGAGATGCAAAAAAATACGGAGTAATCACTTGTGGGAACTTATTGATTTCTAGATTTTCTAACATATTTCTCCTTTCTTAATTTTCGCTTCAAATAATATAGTAATACTTGCGAGTACTACACTTGCCGCCAAAGTGGTGCCGAAACTTAGATAATTTAAGCCAGGCGTTTTTGACTTTAAAACACTACTTAAAATAAAAATTAGTATAAACAACATAAAAATTACAAAGTTTTGCAAAATAGTAAACCCAAAAAGTTGAGCTTTTTTAAAGGTTTTTAGCTCTACTTTTAAAATTAACATGAATAAAAAGCAATAAACTAAAGCAAGGTTTGCAAATAAATACGCAGTTTTATCAATGTACAACCAAACAAGGCTAGAAATAAAACTAAACAAGTAAAGAAAATAGACAAAGTGGTTAATCGTTTTGATTTTCATGGCCAAATTTTGGGGTGTCTTGAGGTTTTATTTCTTTCTTCTCAGTTTTGATTAGTTTGCGGTAAATGTTTAGAGCAAAAGAAATAGAAGAAACAAAGCCAATTCCAAAACCAATTAAAGCAGCAACGCCAACGCCAACTGGACTATAGCCAGACTTTTTGGCAATCAAAGCACCGACCGCAGTTGGAATTAGTAGTGAAAAAATAATTTGACTGACAAGTAAATACCAGGCTCCAAATTTCTTCATAAATTATTTAGTGCCAAATAAACGGTCACCGCAATCCCCAAGTCCAGGAACAATGTAGCCGTTTTCATTTAAGCGCTTGTCTTCTTGTGCTAAATAAATATCAACATCTGGATGTTTTTCTTGTAGCAACTTAATTCCTTCAGGGCAACCAACAATACCAGCATATCTGATGTTTTTAACACCAATTTCTTTCAATGCCTGAATTGCGTAGGCAGCAGAGTGTCCGGTTGCTAACATCGGATCTAGTACAATAACAAGTGAATTTTTAGTGTTTTCAGGAACTTTAAAGAAATATTTTTTTGGCTCTAGAGTCTCTTCATCGCGATATAGTCCAATGTGTCCAATTTTGGCAGTCGGAATTAAACTACAAACTCCTTCAACCATACCAAGTCCTGCTCTTAAAACTGGAATTAAAACAACTTCTTCTTTAAGTTCTTGGCATTTAGTTTTAACAATCGGAGTAGTGACCTCCACAGTTTTAGTTTGAAAATCGCGAGAAAGTTCATAAGTTACCAAGGTAGCGATTTCAGAAACCAGTTCTCTAAATTCTTTGGTTTTAGTGTGAACTGAACGCAGTTGGCTCATTTTGTGTTCAATTAGTGGGTGATTTAAAATTTTTACCATTGTCTACTCCTTTTAATTAAAGTGAGTTTAGCATGTCAACTCTACGTTGATGTCTGCCTGCTTCAAATTCAGTTTGCAAAAACTCATCAACAAACACAATTAACACGCTTGACTCAAATCCGCGTCCGCTTAACGCAATTATGTTTGCGTTGTTGTGAAGTTTTGCTAAGCGTGCGGCTTCCTTGGTGTAAACTAAGGCGCATCTGGCTCCTTTGACTTTATTGGCAGCAATAGAAATACCAATTCCGGAACCGCAGACAACAATGCCAAGTGAGTCTTTGGTTTCAACTACTTTTCTGGCAACTTTTTCACCGAAAACAGGATAGTCAACTGAATCTGTTGAGTTAGTTCCAAGGTCAGTAATTATGTGCTTAGTAGTTTCTTTTAAATGTGTTTTGATTTTTTCTTTTGCCGAAAAACCAGCGTGGTCAGATCCAATAAATATTTCCATGATTACCTACCTTTTTAGAACTTTTTTTCGTTCTTATATAATATTATATTACAATTTAAAAGGTTTGTAAATATTTCAAATGAGTGATTTGTTTGCATGTTTTTGTAAAATGTGTTAGTATAATAAAATACGAAAGGAGGAAAAACATGAAAAAAATTAGAAAAAACATTCTTAGTGTCCTAAAAAATGTAGTTGCAAAAAGTGTTAGAAATGCTACAATCGGTATCTTAAGTTCAATTAACGACTGCGACCACTAGATAGAACTTGTTGTGTATCATAATTGTTTATCTTATTTAAGATAAATAATTATTCTTACCACCAAGTTAAATTCTTTTTAATAAATTATTTAATTAAATAAATACTTTATTAAAGTGAATTTAAATTAAAAAATACCCCATTTCTTGGACAACAGAAATGGGTATTTTTGTTTATTGCGATTGCTTTTTTGAAACAAACTATTGTTTGAAAATTTGCGAAAGGATTTTTTTGTCTTTTTGGTCAAGTGGTTTGCCTTCAACTGAATAGTTTTGAACAACGGCCTCTAATTTGCTAAAAGTAAAATAACCTTCTTTAATAATATTTTCAATAATTTCATTCAAAGTACTAGGTGTAATTTTCTTACTCTCAAGCCAGTTCTTAATCAAAATATACTGATTGGCAGAAAGGGGCTTGGCATTTTTTTCAATTAGTTCTCCAATCTCTTTAAGTAGACACTCTTGTGGGTCTAATTCTGGATTTTGAATGAATTCTAAAATTTGTGCATAAAGTGGTTTTAAAGAAATCAACTCTCTAACTTTTCCATTTTCGTTTTCTTCGTAGACAAAAGTAATAATTTTTTTGGAGTGCAGTGAGTTTAATGTGTTTTCAGCAACACTTTTTTCAAGTCCGGTTTTTTTAACAAAAGAAAGTACTGTGTGTTTTTTCTTTTTTTCAAAAAGCAGGAGCACCACAAAAGAATACTCATTTGCCGATAAGTTTAATTTCTTTTGGTGTTCTGAAACTAGTTTTAAAAAGTCAAGTGAGTAGTCTAAAAATAATTTTTCAAGCATTTATATTCTCCTTAGTCTGCAATTTTTCAAGGGCTTTTTTAGCAGCCTCTTTTTCAGACAACGCCTTTGAACGACCTGTTCCAGTAGCCAGGAGTACATCTTTTTCATAATAAACTCCAGAGACAAATATTTTGTCGTTACTTGGCCCAGTTTCAGATATTAGTTTGTAGGAAATTAGCTTATTTGAAAATCCTTGATAATACTCTTGTAAGACGGTTTTGTAGTCAATAATATCAATATCTTTTAAAAAGACAGACCATATGTATTTCTCAAAAAAATCTCTACAGTTATCAATCCCACTGTCTAGATAAATTGAGCCAATTAAGGCCTCCATACAGTCGGCAATTATCGATTTTGGAATTGGCGAAACTCTGGTTTTAATGTAGTTATCTAAGTTTATTTTTTTAGCGTAAACCAAAAGTGCATCTTCTGAAATCATCGCTGCTCTTTGTTTAGAAAGAAAACCTTCGTTTTCATCTGGATACTTATTTAGCAGGGCTTCTGCGGCCAAGAAGTCCAAAATACTGTCTCCTAAAAACTCACGGCGTTCATAGTTTGGTAGTTTGTTTAAGTTACCGTAAGAAGAGTGAATAAAAGCAGGGATAAAGTTTTTTAAGTTTTTTACCTTAACTGCAATCGACTTTAAAAAGGCTTTCTCGTCAATCATTTTCAAGTCCTTTTAAGAATTTTTCAATAATGTTGCTTTCAACAAAAACTTTTGCCTGTTTAATTGCTTGCTTTAAGTCTTGGTGTTTAGCAGCACCGTGTGCTTTAACCACCACGCCTTTGGTTCCAAGAATCAAGGCACCACCAGCGTCGTTTGCCGTAAGTTTTTTAACTGCTCTCTTAATTGATTTTCTTAAAATAAAGAATGCTAGTTTTTTAAGTAAACAGTATTTAAGTTCTTTTTTAAAGTTCTCTTTAAAGCCTAACAAGGCGCCTTCCATGGATTTTAAAATTAAGTTACCACTGAATCCGTCTGTTACTAAAACATCTGCATTTTTAAAAAATAGTTCTTTTGGTTCAACGTTTCCGTAAAAATTAAACTCGTGAGTTTCTTCAAGTAAATCATAGGCAGAACGCTCAAACTCACGACCTTTACCTTTTTCAGAACCTATAGAAACTAGCCCGACTTGTGGCACAAAATCGTTGTTGCCAATAAGTTGTTTTAAATAAGTAACACCGATTTGCGAAAAATCAACTAAATCTTTTGGCGAAATTTCAGCAGTGGCGCCACAATCTAGCAGAATTTTTTTAGTTCCGTCAACTGTGTTGAATGGAATGGCTAATGCTAATCTACGAACTTTTGGTAGCCTACCCACAATTAAGTGAGACCCGAAAACTACGGCCTGAGTTGGACCAGCAGAAACTACGGCGTCAACTTGGTTATTTTTAAGTAAAGTAAGTGCTTTAAAAAGAGAATGCTCTGGAGTTTTTCTAAACTCAGCAAATGGGTCTTCCACTCCCATATCTAGGTGTTTATCTGTGTGAATAATTTTACATTGAGGGTGACCAACAAACTCACTTAGTTTATTTTCGTCTCCAACTAAGTAAAACTCAATATTTGTATTTTCGCCCAACAAGGCTCTTATTGCTTTTTTATTTTCAAAAACGCCAAGATCCCCACCCATCATATCAACGGCTATTTTAATCATTTTTATCTCCTTCAATTGTAGCAAACACAGCCAACGCTGTCATTGCTTCTACAATAACTGGTGCTCTTAAACCAAAGCAAATGTCGTGTCTACCCTGGATTTCTATTAACTCTATTTTACCAGTTTTTAAGTTAAGAGTTTCTTGTGGTTTGGAAATTGAACCAGTTGGTCTAAAAGTGGTTTCAATTAAAATAGGATTACCATTTGAAATCCCGCCAACTATTCCGCCTGCATTGTTAGTCTGAGTTCTGCCAGACAAATCTGTTAAAACATCATTGTACTCGGAACCTTTTTTACAAACTGTCTCTGAACCAAGGCCAAAACCAAGTGCCTTTACTCCCGGAATTAAATATACAAATCTAGCGATATTGGAGTTTAGTTTATTAAAGAAAACTGAGCCAACACCTGGTTTTAATCCAGTTAAAGTAGTGGCAATTTTAACACCAACACTGTCATGCTCTGCTTTAATTTGATTTAAATAATCAATAAACTTTAAAGGATCTTTTTCAGTACCAATTTGCTTAATTTGACTGTTGAACTCAAGGCCTAAATATTGGCGAATTATTTCGCCAATAAATACAAACAAAATCGTAGTTCTACCGGAAAAAAGTCCACCACCTGGAAAAGTCTTTCCATACTTTTGAATTGAAACAAAATCAGTCTGACCTGGTCTTGGAGTTAAACTAAACTGTACGTAGTCTGTAGATATAGTGTTTGTATTTTCAAAATAAACATCTATTACATCACCGGTAGTTTTATTTTCCTTAAACCCGGAGACGATAATGTACTTATCTGGCTCTTTTCTAGGGGTTGTAAAAATAGAAGTAGACTTGCGTTTTTCTAAGGCTCTATCCACTTGCTTAAAATCAACATAAAAATCTTTTGGAAACCCAAATAGCCGAATTCCGATTTTTTTGCTATGAGTGTCTCCGTAGATTTCTATATTTACTTTATCAGATAACTCCAGGCTCTGCATTTTCAATATACCAAAATAGCGCGCTAAGTAGTTCGCCGGTATCAGTTTCTTTAGTCAAGGCAGCGTAAAGTGAGACAAATGCCTGATAAATAAGCATAGTTTCGCCGTACTGTACTTGCGGATACTTAAGTCTAAACTCAAGGTCATCTAGTTTATAGTTAACTGAGGCAATAAACCCCGCAGTTTTAAAAAATTTAGGGTCAAAGAAACCTTGGTCAATTAGTTGTTGAAACGAGCAAATTGTGGCGTTAAAAATAGCGGTTTCGCTATTGCCTTTAGCCAGTTTTAAAAAGTCTGAGTAGCTGATTTCGCCTTCTTTTTGTGGTGAAAGCGAGACAAAGAAAATTAGCGGCATTGCTAAATTAGAGTTTTCTGTGTAATACTCAAGCGCTGCCTTAATAGTTCTAGCAACTGCCCCAGTTCCCAAAATATATACTTCTTTCTTTAAATTAGGGATAGATTGAATGAATGAAAATACGCCAAAAAAATCAGTGTTTAGTAAATAAAGTTCTTCGTTTTTTTCAAAAACCGTATTAGCTGCTTTGGTCTTTTTAACAATATCACTTTTTTTGTCAGTGATTTTAAGGACCGAGTTTTTAAAAGGTGTGGTGATATTTAAAAATAATTTATTTTCATCTAAAATTAAGTTTTCAACAAGTTCAGGCAAATCCATTTCGTTTTCACACTCAAATAACTCGTATGGATATTTTTTAACTTTCACAGCCTTAGCAATTTCTTCGTGAATTTCTGGAGACAAGGAATCTGCAATTCCTTTGCCAACCAAACCAGCGCCGAAAACAGAAAGTTGGTTGCTAGCCTCAGTAAAGGAAACCAAGTGGTTAAATAAATTTCTTGCAAGTATTGATTTTTTTTGATTGATAACAATACGGCGACGGTCATATGAAACTAAATCAAGTAAGTTTTCTTTTTTGAACTTTGCAACTTTGTCAGTGATTTTTTTGCGTTCCAAAAGTGCGGCTTCAATTTTTGCGTCAATTGCATCAATTTGACTGCGTAGTTTCTCGAGTTCTACAAAGTCTTGCAAATCGGTTTTAAAGTAAGAAATAAACTCAGGATATGATTTATATACCGAAATGTATTTTGGTAAAGTAAACTGAGGTACTTTGGCCCAATATCTAAAAATCAGTTCCAACATTTGTGCACGGTGGTCAAAAAAATCAGAGCAGTGAACATGAAAAAAATCACACTCCTTCAAAACTGTAAACTCAAGTGTTCCATCTTTATAAAGGTGGTTTATTTTAAGTTGTTTCAAAATAGAAATTAACAGAGCAAGTCTATCGCTTTCTTTAAACGATAAAGTTTCAATATTAACAAAGCGATATCTAGCGGGGTTAGTTAAACAAAGGGCAAATATAGAAAACACATTGTCAATTGAATTTTTAAAGTTGATTTCTGCAAAGTCAATTTTGTGCGGAACTTTAGGAAGTGAAATAAAGTTGGCGCCAACGATAGGTGTGTAGCCAACAGTGTTTAGTTGTTCAAAAACTTCAAAACTGTATTTATCTTTAGCGCTAAGACCACTAAAACTAACTTTGTTTTTAAGTCCTTTGGTTAAAGTAAGTACGGTTAACAGGTGTGTGTAGTCTCGGCGGATTTTAATTTCTCTAGGAATTTTAAAGTCCTTCACGCGTTCAAAATAATAGCAGCCTTTCTCGTCTTTTTTTAATTCAAAACCGAACTCATTCAGCACATCCAGTGTTAACGTTACAAAATTTGGGTGACCCAAGTCAAAATCAGTTTTAATTTTGTTGCCGTTGCCAATCAAAGCACAGGCCAAAAATACACCTGATAAATACTGGCTTGAAATTTTTGAGTTTACTTGAATTACTTGATTTTCAACTACTCCTTTAGCCCAACATTTTTGGGTTTTTGAATTCAATTTAAAGTCAATTTGCGGAAAAATTTCTTTAAACTCAGCAAGCGGGCGTGTAAAAAGACTGTCTAGTCCAGTTAGCTTGACTTCGCCAAACTTAAAAAGAAGAAGTGGGAAAAGTAGTCTAAACAAAGTAGCGGACTCATTACAGTCAATATAGTCTTCTATGTAGTTAAGTTGTGAAGCGTTTTTAATTTCTATTTTGTCTCCGTTGATATCAAGATTTACACCAAGTTCGCTTAATGCTTTGATGGCAACAAGTTCATCTATCGACAAAGAAGCGCCACAAAGTGTAGCTGGTTTTCCTAAAAAAGCCAAGACTAAAAGTTTTCTAATTGTGTCTGATTTAAAAGAAGGTGCGCTAAACACACCCTCTTTTAAATCAGAATAAAATTTAAGATTATCCTGCATTAGTTTAAATAAGCCTGAATGTCTGAAATTGAGACATTAACTAGTTCGCCTTTGCCAATTTTTTTAACTTTAGTTAAAGTAATTTCGCTATTTTTAGTTTGTTTTTTGTCGTTAAATAAATATTTAACTAAAATACTTCTTCTAATTTCTTCAAGTTTTTCGCGTTTATAAAGCGGGAAAGATTTGATTGCTTTTAAGACTTTATCGAAAATTGGTTTTTTAATTAAACCTTTTTCGTAAATTAATTCAGTTTCAAGTAGCATTCCGTATAGTACTGCCTCGCCGTGTGCGATATCTAGATTTAAACTAGACTCAATAGTGTGTCCAAGAGTATGTCCGAAGTTCAACATTTTACGACGATTTAAAGAATATGCGTCTTTTTCAACAATTGCTTTTTTGGCTAAAATTGAGCGTTTAATTATCTCTTCATTTAAAGTAAAGTTGTTTTTAATTAGTTTTTTGAGTAGAGTTTTATCGGCTATTAAGGCTATTTTAAGAACTTCAGCAACTCCTTGTTTATATTCAAGTGCAGGCAAACTTTCAAGGTAAGTCGGATCAATTATAGTTTCATACGCAGGATAAACAGTGCCTAGGTAGTTTTTAATGTTTAGGTAGTTGATACCAGTTTTTCCGCCAATTGCAGCGTCTACCATCGCAATTACTGAAGTTGGAACTAAAACATGGGCAACACCTCTGTATAGAGTTGATGCAATAAAAGAAGTTAAGTCACAAACCACGCCACCACCAAAACCAATTAAAAAATCGTTAGCTGTGAAGTTGTTTTGATCTAAATGCATCAAGACTGCAGAGACCGATTGTATATTTTTGTAAGCCTCGCCTGGTTTTAAAACAATCCAGTGAACTTTCACAGAGATTTTTTTAGCAAACTCAGTACGTGCACTTGAATCAAACACATTTTGGTCAGTAACCACAAAAACACGTTTATTAAAGGCTAGATTGTTGCAAATTTGAATATAGTCAACGACTCTGCCAATTGTTACATTTCTTTTAAATACAGTAGTTTTATATGCCATTTTAAACACCTCTTTATTTATTTTTATTTTTGCTAAACTTAGCAATGTTGGTTAATTTTAATGCTTGAAAACCGTCAGATAAAGCCTTTTCAGGTTCTTTTGCGCATTCTACTAAAGCGCCTGAGAACTCAAGTTTTTCAATATAGGGAAGAAATTTTTCAACATACTCAGTAGAGCCAATGCTGTGACTCGGGTCAATAATCACAGGAATTTTAACTAAGTCTTTTAAAATAAAAGCACCAGTTAAATCTAGTGTGTTTCTAGTTAAAGTTTCGTATGTTCGAATGCCTCTTTCGCAAAGTATAATTTGGTCATTTCCATGCTTCAAAATATACTCGCTGGCTTGCAGAAACTCAAGCATAGTAGAAGAGTCTCCACGTTTTAAAATAACTGGTTTATTGATTTTGCCAAGTGCTTTTAGAAGTTCAAAGTTTCGCATATTTCGCATGCCAACTTGAATGATGTCGCAGTACTCAATAAACTCATCTAAATGCGCTAGTGAGGGGATTTCAGAAACTGTGATAAGCCCATATTTTTTACCAATTTTGTTTAGTATTTCAAGCCCTTTTTTACCAAGTCCTTGAAAAGAATTTGGCTCAGTTCTAAGTTTATAAGCACCTGCTCTCAAGAACTTAAAACCATTTTCTTTAACTGCTTTGGCAATTTCTTCAAGTTGAGTTTCAGACTCAATTGAACATGGACCAAAAATATATTCAAACTCAGCAAATACACGCTGGCCATTTACCATAATTTGGGGGGCAATTTGCGCAACTTTTAGGCTTTTAATTGCCGAAATTGTGCTTAAATATGTGTCTTTAAAAGTCATTTAACCTCCCTTAATTTGTGTCTCAAAATCACTTACATTATAGTTTATTTATGATACTTTTTGTTATTTTTTAAACTATATGCGCGGTATAGTTGCTCAAAAAACATCAGTCTAAAAAGCTCATGTGGAAAGGTCATTTTAGAAAACGAAAGCAATTTATTGGCTCTTTGTTTAACTAAATCTGAAACTCCAAAACTACCACCAATAACAAACACTATATCTTTAGCCTGGTTTTCTAGTTTTTCTAAATACTTTGAGTATTCAAGTGAATCCATAAACTCACCTTGCACATCTAGCAACACAACAAAGTCGCTTGGCTTGATTTGCTTTAAAATATCTTGAGACTCTTTTTCTTTGTCTCTGACTTTAATTTCAATAATTTGAATTTTTGGAAGTTGTTTTAAGTAAAACTCAATGCCTGTTTTAATGTAGTTCTCTCTGATTTTGTCAACTGCGATTAAAGTCATTTAAAACACCACCTTTGTGATTTTTTTAGAGTCTGCTAACTTAAAGCCTAAATTAGTAGGGTCCGAAATACACTCAACTAAAGCAGACTCAATGGATTGTCGCGAATTGCATTCTTGGCTGATGTGTCCAATAAACCAAAAACACTTTTCTTCGTGTGGTCTTAGAATTTCTACCAAACATGTAGCCTGTTGATTTGAAAGATGACCATAATCTGAAGCAATTCTTTGTTTTAATGAAAGCGGACGTTTGGAGTTTTTAAGTAAATTTAAGTCGTAGTTGCCTTCTATAAAAAAGAATTGGCTACCTTTGATTTTGGCTGTTGTTGAACTTGGCAGACTACCTGTGTCTGTGATGTGAACGTATTTTGAATTTCCACTCCAAAAAAAGACACCACAAGGCTCAGCAGCGTCGTGGATTGTTGGAACTAACGAAAAGTTTAATTCACCCAGTTTAAAATCTGCTAAATATTGATGCACGATAAACATATTTTCATCAATTTTGTGTTTTTCAATCAACGCTTTTTTAGTACCTAGTGTGTTAATTATTTTAATATGTGGATACTTAGAAACAAGAGCATGCAGACCGCTCGTGTGGTCTGAGTGTTCATGAGAAATAAACACGTATTTAACCAAATTTACGTCAATTTCTAATTCTTTAAGGCATTTTTCAAAGTATTTTACCGAAATTCCAAAATCTATCATAAAAACAAAGTCAGAAAAACGATACAAAACACAGTTGCCAGCGGAACTACTTTTTAAGGAAAATACATTTAAATTAAGCATCTTTTATTTTGAATAAAACCTCTTATATGTTATATTATACGTGTTATGTTTTAAATTAAAACTAAAGGAGATTTTATGACTATAAACCCATTTAAAAAACTTTTTGCCTTTGTTTTAGTGCTAGTATCTGCATTTACTTTAGCATCATGTCGTTCACTTAATTTAAATGTATTAAACCCTGATACTGTTTACGCCAAAACAGGTAAATATAACGTAACAAACCGCGAACTTTACAACAGACTAAGATATACAGCGGGTTCTTTTTTATATGAACTTGCCAACCGTCAAATCTACAAAGAATACTTAAAGAAAGTTAACTTCTCTGACACTAAAATTTATGAATACGCAAAAGAGGCTATCTTAAAAGAAATTCTTGGAGTTGGCGAACTTAAGGATTTAAAAAAATACTTAAGAACCAGCAAAATCAAAGACGAACAAATTCTTGAAAAAACAACTAAATTTTTAGATAAGCTAGTCCTTGAAGGCAAAGTTCCAAATACTAACGTAACTGACCTTGCACAAGACTTGACTCAAACTATTCGCGAAGACAAACGTCTGCCTGACTATCTACTTCAAGCCAGAGACTTAAAAGTTGCTGAATACTTATTTGCCAAAGACCAAATTAAAAAAGACCTTGCAAACAAAAGAAGCGACTACTATGTAACTGACAAAAAAATCAAAAACTACTACAAATCAACTTACCGCTACCAAGACTACACAGTTTCTTTCTTGAAAGTTGATCTGCTAAACACTAAAGAATTTGAAACTATCATGCGTTTATTTAAAATCAAACGTGCTGCTAATAACGTTTGGTATGAAATTCCTGATGTTAATAAAATTCTTCAAGAAAAAAAATTAGACGAAGACGTTAACAAATATGTTAAAAAAATTTTAAAAGACAACCCAAAAATTTTTGGCAAAGTTGAAAACGATGGTACAAAACAATTAAATGAATACCAATTAAACGAATTCTACACACTTTACGAAATTAAAGAAAGCCGTAAAGCAGAAGATGGACAAGCCGATGTTGCTCTTGACAGCCGCTACCAAAAAAATGCTGATGACAAGAAAAACTATGACGACAAAAAAGAAATTCTAAAACGTTTTATTGAAATTTATAATTTATTTCAACCAGATGACAAAAAAATAGAAATTAGCCCAGAAGGTAAAATCGTAAACAAAGTAACTAAAGAAGTTCTTGAGTCTACTAAAGAAATGAAATACAAAGATTTTGAAGACACAGGACTTAGAGACTACATCTACTCACTTGACTTAAAAGACAATGGAGCTCGTCGTTATTCTCAAGACATTCAAAGAAAAAACAACAAAAACTTCATTGCTTACTTGCTTTCTTCAAATAAAGACCAAGTAGACAACGAAAAAATCTACAACAAAAAAGACGATAAATTCCAAAAAACTGACGAGGCTAAAGCAGTTCAAGAAAAAATCCGCAAAATCTTAGAAGAAAAAGCACTAGATGACGCCTACATTAAACAAGCAAATGAAAAAATGCTTGCCAAAGTAAAAGTTCATGTTAACGACAATGTAATGTATGCACAAACTAGAGCACTATTTAAAAATGTTGCTCACAAATCATCTAGAACTGACATTCTTTCGTTTAAAAAGTCATCTGTTTATCTAAATGATTTAAAAACAGAACTAAACCCAATTTCGCTAAAAGACTTCTTTGAACACGTTAAAAAAATCATTGGCCCAGGTGCTGCTCGCGACATTCTTGGTGAAAAATTCATTTTAGACAACTACCAATCTAAAATTACTGACAAAATGAAAAAAGACATCAAAAAAGCGATTAAATCAGAAATCAACTCATTTTCTCAAAACCAATTTGCAAGCAACAAACTACCTTCTTCAATTGGCGTGTATGAATTTTATATCAAATACTACAATGTAGAAAAATACTCAGAAATTTACAACAAAAAAATCTTGCAAAAAGCAATTGAACTATACAGACTTGACCCAGATGTCCTTAACTACGAAACTTTAACTAAACGTGCAAATCGTTTATTTAAAGAATACGCAAACGTTGACCTTGCTCACTTACTTGCTTACTTTGACACAAACCTAGACGGTAAACATAACGAAAAAATCACCGCAGATTCTTTGACCGATGAGCAAATCACAACACTTTCTAAACTACTTAAATACGCAATTAAACAAGCCTATGAAAACCGCGTTGACAAGATGTATGATACTTTGGATGAAATTGCGAAGAAATTCAACTCAATTCCGCGTCTAACTCCATACGACGCTTACGAGAAAAACACTCAAACTCTTGACAACAAAACAAAGGAAAAACTAAACTTCGGCGATGACTTAAAACTAGAAGAGTTAGTTAAACTAAGAAACGCTGGTGTGACTTTAAAAGCAGAGAAATTAAACAAAGTTAAAAACTCTAAAAATGACTTTGGTCAAAGTTCTAAGTTTGACGAAAGATTTATGCGCCACGCTCTTGACTTCTACCGTCAATTACTTGGTACTAAAAAACCTCATGAGGCTTCACTTGAAAACCCAGTAATTGAATACGCATCTGAGGCTCAAAACTCAGCAGACTTTACTAAAGAACAACTTAAAAAACTTGAATCTAGTTTTGGTTTCCACGTGCTTGCTGGTCTTTCTTTAGAAAAAGCACCAACTACTGAGGGTCCAAAAGACACAATTAAACGCTTTAAAGAAAAAGGTTTAAATCTAAACAACGATAAAAAGGACGAATTGACTGTTGGTCAAATCAAAACTTATTTCTTAAGCGATTTCAATGATTACCGTCCAGATCTTCCAACTAACTTAGTAAATGTGCTTAACAACGTGCTTAAAACATTTAAAGAAAAAGTAAACAACGCAAATACTAAAAAATACGTGCTTGAACAAATTCTTGGAACTGTTGACTTCGGTGCAGATGCGCACGCCAAAGCAATGGACAGGCTAAACTCAGAAATCAACCAAAGAAGTTTCTTTAACTACGAAAAACTAAAACCAGGTAACAACGACTACAAGATTTACAACGACTGGTTCAGCCCTGAATTAGTTCGCAAATAAATACAAGACAAACGAAAAAACTCCCTTAACAGGGAGTTTTTTCATATACCGTATATGGTAGGCCCAGTAGGGTTCGAACCCACGATCGCAGAGTCAGAGTCTGCTGCCTTACCGCTTGGCGATGGGCCTAGATTTGCTATTTGTAGTATAGCAAATTGTTTATGTTTATAGATATTTTAGGTTGTGTTAATTATTTAGTTTTATCTAAACCAAGTGCACCTGAAATTTGATCTTGAGAAATTTCACCAATCCTTAGAAACTCAGGGTTATTATTAGACAATTTAACGATAGTTGAGGGTAAATTACTAAATGTTGCCTCGTTTTCATCAAAAACATAATGTTGAACTTTGTCTTTAAAAGTTTCTTTTATTTCTGCAGAACACGTCAACGGTTTTTCGCCAGAAATATTGCAAGAAGTTACTCTAAGTGGACCGTTTTCACGAATAATTTTTAAAGTTTGTTTGTGTCTCGGCATTCTAACCGCCACAGTTTCACCCAGCAACGCTAAAAACTCTTTTTTAGTTTTTAAAATTAAAGTGAGTGCTCCGGGCCAAAAACGATTGGCTAGTTTTAACTCGGCTTCTGAAAAGCAAGCAAATTCACTAGCCTGTTCAATTGATGAAACCAAAACAGGAATAGTCTTTTCCAATGGTCTTTTTTTAATTTCAAAAAGACGAACTAAAGTTTTGGTTGCCTGCATTTTGCACCCAATTCCATACACTGTATCGGTTGGCAAGACAATGATATCGCTTGCTTTTAGAATGATTTTATTCATTTTTTTATATCTCCGAGATTAAAGCAAATCGCACATTTTTGCGTTCATCTAAATGAAACTCAACTTTGAACCCATTTGGTAAGTTTGTTTCAACTAACTGTTTGTGAGTAGGTGAGATTTCTAAAATTAAGTGTCCGCCTGGATTTAAGTATTTAGGAAAGTCTAAAAGTATTTTTTTAATAATCATAAATCCGTTATTTTCGGCATACAAGGCTATTTTAGGTTCAAAATTGACGTTTTTAGAAACATACTCGCCCTTATTTAAATAAGGTGGGTTTGCTGTAATTAAATCAAACTTTGTAGTGATTTTTTCAAACAAATCGCTTTGAATAAGTTCCACATCCGCGTGTAGATTTTTTGCGTTTTGCTTTGCTACTTTCAAGGCTTTTTTAGAAATATCTGAAAGTGCGGCTTTGGCAGTTGTGACTTCTTTTTTTAAAGTAAGACCTATGCAGCCACTTCCTGTACACACATCTAAAACAGAATTAAACGAAAGTGTTTTGGCTAAGTCTATTAAAAGTTCTGTGGTAAATCTTGGTATCAAAACATTTCGGTTTACTTTAAAGTCATATCCGTAGAAGTTCTGAACACCAAGTAGATACTGAACGGGTATATTTTTTTCAAAAACTTGTTTTAAAATTTTAATGAACTTTAGTTTTTGAAAATAAGTTAATTTTAAGTCTTGAACTAAATAAAGTTCAAACTTAGCCTTATTTAAAATTTGGCTAAGCGTGAGTTCAACAATATTTTCTTCAAGTCCTTGTTTAGAAAACAATTCTTGATAATAACTAAGTAAAGTACTTACTTGTCTAGTCTTTATTTTCGGCAAGCGCACGACGTTCAAATTCCTGTAGTAAAGGGTCAATTATTAAGGCTACATTTCCGTCAATAATTGAGTCTAGTCTTTGTAAAGTCAAGCCAATTCTATGGTCGGTTACTCGGTTTTGCGGGTAGTTGTAGGTTCTGATTTTTTCAGAACGCTGGCCACGACCCACTAATTCTCGTCTAAGTTCACCTTCTTTGCCGGCTTTTTCTTGCATCATTTGGTCGTATAGTCTAGATTTCAAAACAATGTAGGCGGAGTCTTTGTTTTCGTGTTGAGATTTTCCGTCTTGACAAGAAACCACTGTATTTGTTGGAATATGCGTTAATCTAACTGCTGATTTTGTAGTGTTAACAGACTGCCCACCTGGGCCGCTTGAACAAAAATAATCTACTCTGATTTCTTCCCAAGGTAAATTAAAGTCAATTTCTTCGGCTTCAGGTGTCACATATACCGTTGAAGTTGAGGTGTGAACACGTCCCATACTTTCGGTTTTCGGAACTCGCTGAACTCTGTGCACACCAGACTCATACTTAAGCACGGAAAAGGCGTTTTCGCCTTTAATCATAAACTCAATTGTAGAAAACCCACCTTGGGTACCTGGACTTGAGTTCAGGACTTCAACCTTCCAGCCTTTGCTGTCGGCAAAACGCTGATACATACGAAAAAGGTCCCCCGCAAAAATATTGGCCTCGTCCCCTCCAGTTGCTCCTTTGATTTCCACAATTACGTTTTTATCGTCATCAGGATCTTTTGGAAGCAGAAGCACTTTTAGTTTTTCTTCAAGTGCCTTAATTTTTTCAGTCAACTCTACTTTTTCTTCGTGAATTAGCTCAAGCATTGTAGGGTCTTCAATTTCAGTAAGTTCTTTTAACTGAGTATTTAAGTCTTTATAGACCAAATAAGTTTCTACAATAGGTTTTAATTTTGAAAATTGCTTTGACAGTTTAGTCATAGTTTTAACATCTTGAACTTCGGCAAGTTGACGCTCAAGGTCTAGATAAACTAAGTAAGTTTCTTCTAATCTTTCAAACATATGCTTTATTCTCTTTCTGTGTAGTCGTTGTTGCTTTTATCTACACCAAACTCGTTGAACTTAGAGTGATTTAAAATAAAGTCATAGTTGATAAAGATATTCGCCTCACCACGACGGTTTTTTGCAATAGTCAACGAAACTTGTTTTACATTTCTGTTAATTTGATTTGAGTTGTCAGCAAAATAAGTAGGATCGCTTTCCTGCATAGTAGTAATAATTGCGTCTTGCAAAGAAGTCTCAGGTTCATGGATAAACAAAATCACATCGGCATCTTGTTCAATCGCACCAGACTCACGAAGATCTGAAAGCAGTGGAGTTTTGGACTCACGGCGTTCAACTTGACGAGAAAGCTGAGAAAGACATAGCACCGGAACTTGAAGTTCACGTGCAAGTTGTTTCAAAGCTCGCGAGTTTTTAGCCACTTCGTTTTCACGACTCATTGATCTAGAAACATCGCCTTCAAGTAATTGCAAGTAATCTATTACGATAAAATCAAGCTTGTTTTTGCTTTTAAGTTGTCTACATTTTGCGCGAATATCGTTGACATTGTTGCTAATTGAGTCGTCAAAAATAATGTTTAGGTTTTTGGTAATTGCCTGCGCCTGCTCAGTGGCTGTCCATTCGTCTGCACCCATATAGCCTGTACTTAGACGGTGACTGTCAATCATTCCCACGTTGGCCATAATGCGCTGAGTTAACTGCAAGTTAGACATTTCTAGTGAAAAGAAGGCAACGTGTTTGCCAGAATGCGCAACATTGACCGCTAAGTTAATTGCAAACGCAGTTTTACCAGCACCAGGGCGAGCTGCCAAAATTATTAACTCCTCAGCTCTAAGTCCACCAAGTACGTGGTCAAGGCGAGGGTATTCTGTTCTAAGTCCATTAATTCCTTCGCTAGAGTTGGCCAGAAGCTTAGCCTCCTGAACAACCAAATCAGCAACTTCTCCGACTGTAGTAAAGCCACCAACTGTGCGTTTTTTAGTAATCCCAAAAAGTTCGGCTTCAGCCCAGTCAAAAAGTTCTGTGTACTTCTCTGAATTCAGCATAGCGCGCTCAGACATTTTCTTACTTAGCTCAATTATTTCTCGCTTAAAGGCGTATCCCTTAATTATATTAATGTATGACTTAAAGTAAGAACTGGTTGCGACCAAGTCAGAAAGTTCAAGAGTATACTGGTTTTCGGCAATTGGCAGACTACCACGGTAAAAAGTTTTCAGTTCATCTAAGACATCTGGCAGCGTGAAAATTTCTTTAGTTTGACCGCACTTCAGCATA
>CAUUIA010000002.1:0-49919 GCA_963545195.1 uncultured Acholeplasmataceae bacterium | reverse complement strand
GATTTCAAAGTCAAAATATGCTTTTTTGTTGTTTGCGATAATTTTCATTTTTAACCTTATTTTGACAATTAAAAGCCCCTTTGTGCAAAAACAAAGGGCTTTTAACTTAAATTTTTATGTATTTTAAAGAATTAAACTAAAATTTATTTTTTTAGTTTAGGAAATGCAGCTAGACCTGGATAAACAGCTTGGTCTCCAAGTAGTTCTTCAAGACGAATTAGTTGGTTGTATTTAGCAATACGGTCAGTTCTAGACATTGAACCTGTTTTAATTTGACCTGCGTTTAGAGCAACTGCTAAATCTGCAATAAATGTATCTTCGGTTTCTCCACTACGGTGGCTAATTATTGTAGTGTAGCCAGAGCGTTTAGCAAGTTCTATAGTACGGTAAGTTTCGGTAATAGAACCAATTTGGTTAACCTTAACTAAAATAGAGTTAGCAACGCCTTTTTCAATACCTTGTGCCAGGCGTTTTTCGTTAGTTACAAATAAGTCATCGCCTACTAATTGGATTTTGTCACCAAGTTTTTCAGTTAGTTTTTTCCAGCCAGCCCAGTCGTCTTCAAATAAACCGTCTTCAATTGAAATAAGTGGGTATTTTTCAACTAGAGAAACGTAGAAGTCAACTAATTGATCAGAAGTCAATTCTTCACCAGTTGCTTTGAAAACATAGCGTTTTTTAGCCTCGTCATAGAACTCAGAAGAAGCGGCGTCAATTGCTAAAAATACATCTTTACCTGGTTTGTAGCCGGCTTGTTTAATAGCCTCAACAATTAAGTCAAAAGCCGCAGCGTTTGACTCTAGGTTTGGAGCAAATCCACCTTCATCTCCACCACCAGTTGCAAGACCTTTTTTCTTAAGTACTGCTTTTAGGTTGTGATAAACTTCAGCAGCACAAACGATTGCTTCTTTGAAAGTTTTAAAACCAGCAGGAATAATCATGAACTCTTGGAAATCAACGTTACTATCTGCGTGTGCTCCACCGTTTAAGATGTTTAGCATTGGCACTGGCAAAGTGTGGGCAAAGAAAGTTCCAAGGTATGAGTGCAAGTCTAGACCAAGAAAGTCAGCAGCAGCACGGCAAGTTGCCATGGAAACCGCTAAGATAGCGTTCGCACCAAGATTTGCTTTATTTGGAGTTCCATCTAAATCAAGCATCGCTTGGTCAATCGCCATTTGGTCAAGGCAAGATAGGCCGATTAGTTCAGGTGCGATTTTTTCGTTAACATTAGCAACAGCCTTTAACACACCTCTTCCAAGAAAACGTTTTTTATCTCCATCTCTAAGCTCAACTGCTTCGTGTGCACCTGTAGATGCACCAGATGGAACAAGAGCACGTCCGAACGCTCCTGAATCTGTAGTTACTTCAACCTCTACAGTAGGGTTACCACGTGAATCTAGAACTTCACGTGCGTGAACAGCAATAATATATGGCATATTTTTCCTCCGTAATACTTTTATATTATATAACATTATAGGGAAATAAAAAACACATTAATTAGATTTTTGAATTTTACGCAGTTTATTTTAATTAAACTTTTTAAAATTATTTATATTTATGTTTAATACCATTTTTAATACACTAATCCGCGAAAATACATGTCTAAAAATATCACGCGATAACTTTTACGGCTAAATGATTTTATACAATACCTGCGTTACATTTGTTCGATAACAAAAATTTAGGCAGTTTATTTTAATTAAACTAAATACATTTATATTAAAAAAGTTTAAAACAAACTTAAGAAAAAATTTGCTTCAGGTTACTTATTAGTGTGTTTCACTTATGCTTGCGTATTTAAAACAAAACTAAACCAAAAAATGTAGACTGTTTTTAGTTTTCATGAGTGCTTGACCCAGGAATTTACCAAGACTGTTTTTACGCTTAATTTTAGTTTATCTAATTTGAGAAGTGCGTTAGAGTTAATAAAATACATTTTTTAAACACATACACTTTTAAATTCTGATTTCCACAGTTTGTGCGATTTAAAAAATAAAATAGAAATTATTTCAAAGTGTCGTTTTTAAAATAATCATTAACCTACACACGCTCAGTTGAAGTGACTGTTTAAAATCTTTTTTACCCACTTGCAAAAAGGAGAGAACCACATTAGTGCTCTGCAAAATTACGAAAATAAAAATGAAGTTTATAAGTGTTGGTGAAACTTAGAATTACTTTACATTTTAGATGTCCTGTTTGCTTTTAGTAAGTAAAACTTGAAATCTACATAGTTTAATTTAAATAAACAAAATAGTTTTAAATACAAAAAGTTTAAAACAAAAATTGAAGAGTATTTTTGGATTTAATTTGAAGTTATTGTAAATAAAACCATGTAAAACATAGACATATAAAAAACCTGTTTAATTGGTATAGGCTGCAAAAGACAGCGATAATATTTGTAATTTCTATATCTGAAAATTATTTACAAATTCTTGTATTAGCTTATCTTCGTTTGTTGTCTCCTTTTTAAATAATGCACTATCTATATTTTAAAAAAATGACAGGAATGCAAAATAACTAAAGTAAAAAAAACTAAAAAAGTTTAACAGTGTTTTTATATTATCCTCAGAAATAAAAAAGTTTACTAAAATTTTTATTACGCAAACTAAAAAAATGTTTAATGACTTAAGAATTGGAACACAAAAATGATATTTTAGTGAGTTTAATATTTTTAAACTAATTAAATAAGTTTTAAATTAGTTTAAATCTAAAATGCACACCGAAATATTTGTAAATTTTTCTTCAAACGAAAAGTTGCAATGCCTCAGAAAGTATGACATTTTAGCTAATTATTATGAGTTTAATAAAACTAAACTTTTTTAATATTTATTAGTTATTTATAAAAAGGCTTGACACCTTTGTCTTAGTAGAAAAACGCTGCACCAAAAAACAAGACAGTATAAAAAACAAAAATTTAAAAATAAGCCTAACTGTTTCTGAGAGAAGAAGTAGTTTAGTTAGTTTACTTTAACTAATATTTTATTTGTAAATTAAATAAAAGTTTAATAGTAGATGAAGTTACTGAAACACGAGTTTTAGCAAAAAAATGTCTATAAAAATCAAAATTCACGGTCATTTTACCAATTCTGCAAATTTAATTTCGTTAAAACTCGTTTTGCGTTTTTTTCATATTCATTTTTTAAATGTGAATATAAAAATGAGAGAAGTAATTAAGCACAACTACTTTTATACACCTTATTTTTAATTTTAGCGTGAATGCATAGTTTATTTCAGTTTTTCGTTATTTTTTATTTGTTCCTATAATATATATTATGTAAACCAAAATATAGTAAGTTAGTGGAGCGGACAAGTGAAAATGTGTGGGAATGTGGATTACTATTCACTATCGGAATTTTTGTAATTTAGTGGTAAAAAACAAGACTTTTAGTGAAAAATTGACCAGAGTTAACAATTTGAAAAAATAGTAAAAAAACACCAAATTAAAATTTCTGAGCACTGCATTCAGGTATTAAGACTATTCAAGTATTATTAAACTTTTTTGCTTTTTTTATTAAAAACATAAATATACTAAACTATTTAATGACGCGTTTTGAGCAATCATTACTATCTTTTGTGGGTTGTTACTCATTATGTTTTGTCCTAGAGCGTCTTAAGAAACACATATTTTCATCTGATTAAAACAAAACACTAATAATCGTTAATAAACTTTTATAAACTGAGTAATGCTATTAGTGAATTCACTTTTATAAAAATAACCAGGCTGTAGTCTTTTTAGATTTATGTTTCTTCACTGCTGGCAAGAAAATGATTTAATATTTATTTTAAAAATAAATTATATTTTTAATAAAAGTTTAATTATATTAAACCAATAAGAAAATGAAATTCTAATCTTTTACGCACACACTGCAACACTGAATTTATCATAAGCACGAAAAATAAAAAAAGTTTAACTGTGTTGCAGATAATCTCTCTACAAATTAAGTTAAACTTTTTTTGTTTTTTATTATTAAGTTTACAAAAACTAAATTAAGACTTTTCTGAATTATTAAGTTTTGGTCTAGTTTTATTGTACTTTTCTCGCTTATATTTATCTGAAATGTTTGTGTAAATCTGTGTTGTTTGGATGCTTTCGTGACCTAGTATTTTTTGTAGAACCCTTAAATCACAACCGTTTTCAAGTAAGTGTGTAGCAAAAGAATGCCTGAAAGTGTGTGGCGAAACGTTATCAATTTCATTTTCTTCAGCGATGGTTTTAACTATCTTAAAGAATCCTTGTCGTGTTATTCTAGCGCCATTTCTGCTTACAAACAAAGCAGGTAAAGTGCGTTCTTTTAAGATGATATTGCGGGCATCTTTAATGTAGTTTTTAAGTGCTTCTACTGCTTTTTTAGTTAACGGTACCGTTCTTTCTTTACTGCCTTTTCCTTCAACAATTAAAAATCCTTCGTTTAAATGCAGCGACTTTAAGTCAAGTCCAATCAACTCAGAAACACGAAGACCTGAGCCATATAACACTAAAAACATCGCTAAGTTGCGTACATTGTATACTGTTTTTAAATCAATTGAACCTATCATTTTACTAGTTTGCTCTACGTTGATTGTGCGAATTACTTTCTCTTTTTCTTTAATATTTTTAATTTCTTGTGCTGGATTTTCTTTAGTTAAACCATCCATTTCAAGAAAAGCATGAAAGGTTTTAATTGCAGAAATTTTACGGTTAGTTGTTCTACTGTCATATTTTTTCTGCAAAGTTCTAATGTAGTTTTTAATCAGTTTAGGACTGATTTGTTCAGGCCTTTGAATTTCTTTGTGGAATTTCGCATAGAAATCAAAGTACTGTTGAATGTCAACTTTGTATGCGTTTTGAGTAGTTTTGGCCAATGACTTTTCGTTTTTTAAATATAAAATAAATTCATTAATTAAAAACGGTTTCATACAAACTCCTGCATTATTTGGTTCTCTAAATAAATGTATTTAAATGGTATGTATAGTCTACCTTTGGTGTATCTCAGCATTTTTCTTGCGAGTAACTTTTTAATTATTGGGAAATATTCAAGTAAATCTATGTTGTATTTTTGCTTAAAATATTTAAGATTTACACCGCTAGTTTTGCGAAGCCCGAGCACTATTGCCGTTGAAATTAACTCTTGTTCACTTTGTTTTACTTCAGTTTTTCCAGGTCCTTTGTTAATGTAGGCGTGCATAATTGCGGTGTTATTTATGCGCGTTCCGGCTGTGTATCCGCTGGCTGCAAGTCCTGTGCCGATGTATTCTAAGTCTTTCCAGTAGATTAAGTTATGCTGAGATTGGTACTTTGACCTTGCATAATTTGAAGTTTCGTATTGTGAAAAGTGATGTTTCTTTAGTGTTTTTTTAATGAAACTATACTGCTTTAAGCACGCTTCTTCTGCTAAAGTTGTCTGTATACCTTGCTTTTCTAAGAACGCCAAAAAGGTGTTTTGCTCTAAAATCAAAGCGTAATACGATATATGTTTAGGGTTAAACTTTATTGCTATTTCTAAATCTTTTTTTAGTATTTCTAAACTCTGATTTTTAATACCATGCATTAAATCAAAAGAAATATTTTGGATTCCGACTTTTTTAAGTAGTCTAACAGAGCTCTTAACATCCTCAATTGTGTGGTTGCGCTTTAAGAATTTTATGGTCTCTGGGTCAAAACTCTGCACGCCTAAAGACACACGGTTTACACCGTATTGTTTAAATAATCTAACTTGTGCTTGAGTAATTAGTTCAGGATTACACTCAATTGTATACTCTTTTACGCCTTTAAACTTTTTTAAAGTTTTTAATAATAAGTTTAAATTTTCTAAACTCAGATTATTTGGTGTCCCACCACCAATAAAGATAGTATCAAAATATGGGTTGTCTAAATACACAGTATTTAGTTCTTCTATTAAACTTTTGATGTACCCATCTTCTTCTGCTTTGTCTTTAGTTTGTTTCTTGACAAAGTCACAATACGAACAAATTAAATGACAAAAAGGGATGTGTACGTAAAGCCCACGCACTAATCATCCCCTTGTTTTAAGATAGCCAAAAAAGCCTCTTGTGGTACTGAAACACGACCACTTTGTTTCATTTTCTTTTTACCTTCTTTTTGTTTTTGAAGGAGTTTCATCTTACGAGAAATATCGCCGCCATAACATTTAGCCAAGACGTCTTTGCGCATTGCTTTAATTGTTGATCTTGCAATAATTCGGTTGCCAATTGCCGCTTGCACGGGAATTTCAAACATTTGTCTTGGAATTAAATCCTTCATTTTCTCAGTCAAGGCGCGGCCTCTGGACTCAGCAAAATCTTTGTGTACAATTGTTGCCAGAGCATCAATTTGTTCACCATTTAACAAGATATTTAACTTAACTAAGTTAGAGCGAACATACTCATCCATATCGTAGTCAAACGACGCATAACCTTTAGTTTGTGATTTTAGTTTGTCAAAAAAGTTATAAACGATTTCTGAAAGCGGCAGTTTATAAACGATATTTACGCGGTTTTTATCTAAGTAATTCATCGAGACAAAAACCCCACGTTTAGCCTGACAAATTTCCATAACACTGCCGACGTATTCAGCTGGAGTCATAATAGAGGCTTTCACAAAAGGCTCTAAAATATAGGCAATTTGCTGTGGTTCTGGCAGTTCGCATGGGTTTTGAATTTGAATAACATTTCCATTTGTTAAATGAACTGTGTAAATAACTGACGGAGCGGTGGCAATGATGTCAATATTAAACTCACGGCGAATTCGCTCTTGAATAATTTCTAAGTGAAGCAGTCCTAGGAAACCTGTTCTAAAACCAAAACCGAGTGCTTTAGAAGTCTCCATTTCGTAAGTTAAAGCCGCATCGTTTAGTTTTAATTTTTCAAGCGCTTCTTTTAGCTGAGCGTAATTTTTATTTTCAACTGGATAAATACCTGAGAAAACCACCGGATTTAGTTTTTTGTAACCAGGTAGTGGCTCAGTTGCTTGATTTTCAAAAAAAGTAATGGTATCTCCGACTTGAATGTCTTGAATTGACTTAATTTGGGCGTAGATAAATCCAACTTCCCCGGCTGTAAGTACCTCGGTTTCACGCATTTCTGGCGTGTAGACACCCACGCTAACTACTTCTGCTTTGTATTTAGACTGCATAAAGTAAATAGTGTCACCTTTTTTAACAGTTCCTTCAACTACCCGAATTAAAGGAATTACTCCCTTGTAGGCGTCGTAGTATGAATCAAAAACTAAGGCTCTCAAAGTATCGCTAGACTTTTTTGGTTTAGGCGCAGGTACTTTTTTGACAACCGCTTCCAGAATTTCTTTAATACCAATTCCGTTTTTAGCAGAACACAACACAACTTCGCTTCTATCAATGCCAATAATTTCTTCAATTTCTTTTAAAACTTTTTCAACATCTGCCGTTGGCAGGTCTATTTTGTTGATAACAGGAATAATTTCCAGGTCATTGTCAAGGGCAATATATAAGTTTGCAAGAGTTTGCGCTTGAATACCTTGTTGCGCATCTATTACTAAAATTGCGCCTTCACAGGCCTGCAGAGAACGAGAAACCTCGTAGGTAAAGTCCACGTGGCCTGGGGTGTCAATTAAGTGCATTTTGTAAACTTCTCCGTCTTCGGCTTGATAGTGAATTTGCACGGCGTTTAATTTAATTGTAATCCCGCGTTCGCGCTCCAGTTCCATACTATCTAGGTATTGCGCCTTCATTTCACGTGTAGAAACAGCGTTTGTCAACTCCAAAATGCGGTCAGCCAGTGTTGACTTACCGTGGTCAATGTGAGCAATTATGGAGAAGTTACGAATTTTGTTCATCTAGATTTAAAACCTTTTTAATTAAGACTCTTTTAATGACGTTTTTTTCAATATATAGTGGCTGGAACTCAAAGTTTTTATAAGTCACGCAAATTTTTTCACCGACTTTTGGCAGGTGTCCGATTTGTTCGGTGATAAAACCGTTTACGGTGTTAGATTCTGCTTCAAACTCAATGTCTAGTTTTTCAGACAAAATGTCTAGTTCAAAAAACCCATCTACTTCGTAAGTATTTGCGTTAATTTCTTTAAACTCAGCCTCGGGGCTGTCAAACTCATCGTTAATTTCGCCAACTATTTCTTCAATTAAGTCCTCAATTGTAAGAAGACCAGCAACTCCGCCGTATTCGTCTAGCACCACTGCGATGTGGACTTTGTTTTTCTTCATATGTACAAAAATATCGTTAATTTTAGAGGTAGATGAGACAAAAAATGGCTTTCTTAAAGACTTACCTAAATTAAACTCACTTGGGTCAACTGCGTATTTTAAGATGTCTTTGATGTGAATTGTACCAATAATGTTGTCAATAGTTTCTTTGTACACAGGATATCTGGTGTATTGAGATTCATTTATTTTAGTTAAGATTTCTGAGTAAGTTGCAGTGATTTCTATAGCGTCAATTTCAGTGCGGTGAGTCATGATTTCTGAAACCTTAGTGTCGTCAAACTCAAAAATATTTTCAATTAGTTTGTTTTCTTCAACATCAATTTCTCCGCTTTCTGTGGCATTTGATGCCATTAAAATAATGTCGTCTTCTGTAACTTCTTTAATTTCATCGCCTTTTTTAACACCAAAAATACGAGCAAAAAAGGTAGTTGAAACCATGAGTAGCCAAACAAACGGGAACAGTATAAACATAAGTACTCTGATGATCGGAGTACAATTTAAAGATATTTTTTCGCTCCACTTCATTCCGATTCTTTTAGCGACAAGTTCACCAAAAATTATTTGAAAGTAAAGCAAAAACACAGTTAGTCCAATTGTAACTAACACGGAATAAAGTACATAGTTATTTGAATTTGCGTCAACTTTAAAAATACGAATTAAGGCGTCTTGTGACAGTTTAGAGCCAATAATACCGTTAATAAATGCAATTAAAGTATTTAAAACCTGGATGGTTGCCAAAACATAGTTGGGATTTTTAATTAAGTTCAGGGTTTTTTTAGCTTTTTTCTTTAGTTTTGGGTTATCCGAATCTGTAAGTTCATCAATTCTAATGTGGTTTACAGACATAAATGCAGCCTCGGTCATCGAAGTAAAACCAGAAATTATGATTAAAACAACGATTAGCGCAACGAATACTGCAACTAAGATACCCGTGAGCGGAGGGTTTGCAGACGTTGCAGAATTTAAAATATTTGTAGTCATATTTCTCCTTGAGTTAGCAACTTTCTTTAGATTAGTATACCACATCAAAACGCAGTTTAACTGCATTTTTCTCCAAAAAAAGCATTATTTTAGACTTTTTTTACGTTTTTTTGCTTATTTATTTTCCAGATTTTTCTAGCTTTAGCAAAAATTAGTGCGAATACTAAAAATGCAAAATATACAAGCACTATGACAGGAGATGGTGCGATGTTAGTGTTTAATTGAATTGGTGCAGCAATAGCCACGGTTAAAATCGCAACAACTACTCCAATTAACATAGTTTGAATAAAGTTTCTTCTGAATTGAACAGAGATTAAGACTGGGAATAAAATTAGCGCAGAAATTAACAAGGTACCCATCATGCGCATACCAACTGAGATTAAAACAGCGACCAAAATAGATAGGCCATAGTTAGTAATTACTTTGTTTGTGCGGTTGAACTTAGCATAACTTGGGTCAAAAGTTTGAGAAACCAAACGTCTGTATTGCCACAAAATAAAGCCTAAAGTGATTACAAAAATAATTAGGGCATTAAAGAAGTCAAGCCACTCCATTGTCGCTAGACTACCATTGATAATATTGCCAAGATCGCTTTTAAAGTTAGCACCCCAAAGTGAAATAATTAAGATACCCAAACTATAGCCGAGAGCCTCAATTACACCAATTGCACTGTCTGAGTCGATTTTAGTGTTTTCAATAATCAACTGTATCACAATTGAAAAGAAAACGGTAACTAACATTGAAACGTAGACAGGGTAGTTAGACAAAAGCACACCTATGGCTATTCCAAAAAACGCAGTGTGAGCAAGTCCGTCTGCGATTAACGCTTGGTTTTTAAGTACAATAAAAGGACTAAGTAGAGCAGCGGTTACTGCAATTAGTCCAGCAGCGATAAAAATGTAGGTGTTTGAAAACACCCCTAAATTAACTAAATATTGCATGCTTTTCTCTATTTAAAATTTGCTTGTGAAAATCACAAAATATACCATCGTAAACTATAGCTTTTTCTACGTAAATTACGCGGTCTTTACATTCAAGCACATCAATTCCAGAAAGGTCATGAGTGATTATTAAAACAGTAGTGCCAGATTGAGAAAGTGTATATAAATACTGATAAAACTCGTGTCTAAATTTAGGGTCTAGTGCAGAAGCGGGCTCGTCTAATATTAAAAGGTCAGGTTCGTCTACTATGCTTCTTAAAAAAAGCACACGTTGCAGTTGTCCAACAGAAAGTTCAGAAATTAATTTATTTTTTAAGTTCAAGATGTTCATTTCAGAAAGTAGTTTATCTATTCTTGCTTTTTGCTCTTTTTTGGCAAACAAGTATTGTTTTTCAAAGCCTGAGTAAATAATTTCAAAAACTGAGGCCGGAAAGTTTGATTTAAATCGTAAAAATTGTGCCATGTAGCCGATTTTTTTTGCACCATTTATTACCTTACCGCTATTTGGTTTTAAAGTTTTTGAAACCAGTTTAACTAGTGTACTTTTGCCGCCACCGTTTGGTCCTAAAATATACATAAAGTCACCTTTGTTAATCTTTAAATTTAGATTTTCAAAGACTGCCGTATCTTCATATTTAAACGAAACTTCTTTAAACTCAATCATATTTATTTACCTAAAAGTGCTAATTTTAAATTAGCGATATTTTCAGAAATTTTTGTCTGAAAGGAAATTTTTTGACTGTATTCTTCTTTTGAAACTGCATGAAAAGTATGAAAAGTTTTAAAAGAAACATTTGAAATGTTGTGTGCTTTCACACTTGATTTAAGTTTTTCTAAAACCTGTTCTTTACCTGTTTCTTGAACGAACACAGTTAAGATTTTATTAGGATTTTTAGTGCCTTTTTTAATTAGTTCAACGAACTCATTTATCGCCTTTATAGTGTCCTCATTTCGGTCTTGTATGGTTGCGTCAATTGGTGTATAACCTTTTAACAAGCCCATTTCAACTATAAATGCACCGATTGAATCGTGACCACAAAAAAGGATTTTTTCATCGTTTAAACCACTTTTAAAATTAGTATTTATAAAACTAGTAAAGTCGTTTTTAAGTGTGATAATTTCGTTTATCAGTGTAGTTTTATTTGTAGCAATGATTGATTTGTTTTCAAATTTTTGAGTAAGCTTTTCGGCAATTTTTTCAATTATTTTTACTGTATATTCCAAACTTGACCAGTAGTGTGAAGAGGCGTGTCTACGGATATTTTTTTCAGTCTGAGTAATTTGCTCGCCAACTTTTGCAAAAGTTTTTTCAGTAACTCCAAGTGCTTTTTCTAAGTTAAGTGAATCTAGGCTACCACGTGCTTTTTTAATTTGCAGGTCAACATTTTCAGAAAAATAAATTAACAAATCGCTTTCAATAATTTTGCTTTTGTCTTGTAAAGTTAATTCAGAATTGTGAATGTTTAAATAAGGAGCTCTAGCGGTACTGACCGTAATTTTGGTGTTTTTAGTAAGTTGTTCAACAATTGAATATGTCAAATAAGAACTTGTTACCACGTTAACTTTATTTTTTTGGCATGAAAAAAAAGCAAATGAAGCAAATAAAGTTAAAACGGTGATAAAAATTTTTTTCATATTTTTCCTCTTAAATTATTTTAACTTAATAATTTTGCAATTGCAAACTATTCGCATTTGTGATTTGCGTGTTTATTTAATATTATATATAGGGCTGAATGCTATAATAAATGCATTAGGAGACCAAAATATGGAAACTTTGAAAGACAATTTTTATTTACATGTAAATAAGCAATTAATAGAAGAAACCGAAATTCCTGCAGACAAACCTAGTGTTGGAACGTTTTCTAAAATTCATGATCAAAACGAAGAAATTCTTTTAAAACTTTTTGAAGACTGGTCTGAAGGGAAAAACATACCTGAAGATAAACTAATTCATGAAGCAATTAAATATCACAAGTTAGTTACAGATTTTGAATACCGCAATGAAATGGGTGCAAAACCTGTTTTACCTCTTATTGAAAAAATTCAAAGACTTAGTTCTATTGAAGAGTTAGCAGCAGCATATCCTGAATTTGAGCTAAACAGTATTACCCTACCTGTAACCATCGGCATTTCTCAAAGTTTTGCAGACCCAACTAAACATATATTGGCAGTTGACCATGCAAACACTATCATGCCAGACCGCGAGTACTATGAAAAAAATTTAGAACAACTTGAAGAAAACTTAGCAGTTTTTGCGGAATCTGCCAAAACTGTGTTAAAAAGTGCAGGACTAGATGACGGCTTGGTAGATAAATATGTTAATGAAACTTTGAAGTTTGACAAATTTTTAGCCCCATTTACTTCATCTAGATTAGAAGACGCTGAATACGACAAAAAATTCAATCCAACTCCGCTAAAAGAAATTGACGCGAAATCTAAATACTTAAAGTTTAGTCAAATTTTTAAAACTTTAACCAAAGTAGATGCAGAAATCGTTAATATCGCCTATCCTCGTTTCTTTGAAAATCTAAATACTGTTTTTTCTAAAGAAAACTTTGAACTAATTAAATCTTGGATGATAGTTAAAACTGCCCTTGGCAATGCTCGCTATTTATCTGAAGAACTTGCAGATGTTGCAGGTGCGTTGAGACGTAAACTAGTTGGTCAAAAACAACCTCAACCTAGAACCAAGAAAGCACTATACTCTACTTTGGCATTTTTTGATGAACCAGTTGGCATTTATTTTGGCAAAAAATATTTTGGTGAACAAGGCAAAGCCGATGTTCTTGAAATGATTCGCCGTTTTATCGCAGTTTACACAGATCGTCTTTCTAAAAACACTTGGTTAAGCAAAGAAACTCGCGAGAAAGCGATTTTAAAACTATCAAAAATCAAACCTTTTGTTGGATATCCAGACGAAATTCCGCCTTACTATCAGGACTTTAAAATTAAAACTAAAGCGGAAGGTGAAACTTTGGTCTCAGCCACAATTTCTTTGAAACGTCTTGTGACTGCCTATGAATACGCGCAATATAAAGAACCGGTTAACACTAAATACTGGGGAATGGCTGCGTATGAAGTAAACGCTTATTTCCACCCACTTTTTAACCAAATAGTGTTTCCAGCAGGTATTTTGCAACCTCCTTTTTACTCAAAAGAAAACTCAAACTCTGCTAACTATGGCGGAATTGGTACAGTAATTGCTCACGAAATCTCACATGCTTTTGACAACAATGGTGCGAAGTTTGATGAACACGGTCGTCTAAACAACTGGTGGACTAAAGCAGATTTGACAGCCTTTGAAGAAAAGAAAAATCAAATGATTAAGTTATTTGATGGACACAGTAATTTGCTTGGGGTTAAATGCAACGGAACCTTGACAGTTTCTGAAAACATCGCAGATTGCGGCGGCTTAAGTTGTGCACTTTCTGCTTTAAAAATGGACAAAACGGTTGACTTAGATGCTTTCTTTAAGTCTTGGGCTACCAACTGGTTTAACAAAGCCAGAGTTGAGTACTATCAAATGCTTGCCAATGTTGATGTGCACGCAACTGGTGAACTTAGGGCTAATCGTCAACTTTCTAATTTAGATGAGTTTATTGAATACTACGGTATCAAAGAAGGTGACAAAATGTACACCAAACCAGAGGAGCGCGTCAAAATATGGTAAAACAAATTAAATTCTTACTAGTTGGTTTTTTAACTTTAATTTCTGCACTTACTTTAACTGCTTGCAGTCTATACAGAGTTTCTGTAAAACAAGACATTAAAGCAGAATCTGCTTTCTTTACCTTTAGATTAAACCGCCACCGTGATCGCCAGGCGTTTTTATCACAAGGAGCGGACGCTAACGTACAAATTCAGGTAAACGAACATAAAGCAGGCGATGGTCGCGATGAACTTGGGGTCGCTATTCCAAAAGCAACTAACGACTTAAAAGCATCTTCAAAACCTTACTATGAGTTTTCTTTTGAAAAAGACGCAAAAAATGGCAAAGTTTCGCTAAGTTTTGAAATTAGAAACTTAAAACCAGAAAAAAAATACGTTGTACTTGTCTACTTTACTTACGACAACGAAAAAGTTTACCTACTTAAAAACTGGCGTGTGACTAAAAAACATCCGCTTGAAGGTATGATTTTTCAAACAATTGCGGTATCTCAATTAAAAACTTACGCAATTTATTCATATGAAGACCTTTTAAAAATCAAGTCAGAAAAACAAGAAGGTAACTTCAAACTGATGCAAGACCTTGATTTAAAAGGTCGTGAACTTCCTGCTTTGTTTGGCAAAAACCGTGCTTTTGATTTTGATGGTAACAGTAAAACAATTCGCAACTTTAAATTCATTATTCAAAAAGACGAAAGTCTACTAAAAGGTAGTGATTACTCAAAAAGATCACCTCGCGACACTAATCTTTATAACAACCAAGGAACTTCTATTTTTGGAAATCTTGACAGATATGCCAGAGTTCATCACTTAAACTTTGAAAACGTAGAAATTAAGATTAAAGAAAAAGAACTAACAACTGCGGAAAATGTCGGGATTTCTCTACTTACCTTTCATGTTGCCCCAGGTGCTCAAATTGACCATATCTCTTTTAAAAATATCTCCTTTTCAGATAAGTTTAAACGTTCTTCTTCAATTCAAAGAAGTTACAACATCTCGCTGGTTGCCTATAAATCAGAGGGCACCATTAGCCACATTAAAGCCGAAGACATTAACTTTGAGTTAAATGTAGATATTACCGCGGTTTACGACTTTTTCCCAAGACTTTCGGTGTCTTCGCTGGCATACCAAATCGGAGTTAATGCAAAAGTCAGCGACATTGCGGTTAAAAACGCTAAATACACAATTAACTCAACATACTTTGCCCGTGGTGACGTTTCTCCTGCCAATGACTATAATTTCTATGTAGACGGACTTGCACATTCTATTTCTCAAACTGACCAGGCTATTGAAAACGTTGACTTGGATTTTGTTGGAAAAATTAACATAAACTCAAATAACGTACCTGTTCCTGAAAACCAAGACTATGTTTTTTACACAGGAAATGCAGGTGAAGAGCAAGTCCACCTTTATAAAATTAACAGAAACTACACAGTTGAAAGACTTCGCAAAAATACATACCACGTCAAAGATCCAAACGCTCGCTATGTTCTTGCTTTTAAAAACTACTCTGAAAAAGAAAAAATCTCTTTAGACCATTTTTGGCTAAACTCAGCTGAAAAGAACAAATCTTCTCTTAACTTCGTAGAACCAGGTAAACTAGAGTCTAAAGACTTATTTGACTTGCCAAACGGCGAGGCATCCCGCGAAATTACCGGAATTTATCAAAAGAGCTACGCTAAGTTCTTAGTATTAGATAAAGACGCCAAAGGTCACATGGCTTTTGATATCTCAAAAGAAGGCACTCAATTTGACAAAGGTGTGCGTTTGTATAAAAACAACTCAATGTATGAACTGGCTAAAGATAACCCTACTAAACCACTTCAAGACAACTCAAACTACTATTTATTTCCGTATGGCGCTAAAGTTAAATTAACTTTAAAGAAAAATCGTTTTAACACCCACATCGTTGGTTTTAGAACAACTGAAGTGAGGGGTGAGACTGAGCAGTATTCAGCAGACACTTACCATTTATTTAAAGCAACTGAGCAAGGTGAGTATACAACTGAGCTTACTATGTTTAAGGACTACAAGATCTATACACTGAGTGCAAACCACGTCAACCACTCACTTTCTGGAATTTCTGCAGACTCATCTCCTATCAATCAATTTAACAACGTGAAAGTTAAAGGCAAACTGATTTACAACGGAAATGGATTAATCCCAAACGTCTATAAGTTAAATATCGCAGAAGGACTAAACCACAAAGGCTACAGCCAAAGTGGTGTAACTAGCACGATAACTGTTGAAAAAACTGTCAAACAACTAGTTAAAGACGTCAACAAATACGAATACACGATTCAAGAAAAGAAATAAAATCTTATCTTTAAAAAGAGGCCTTGGCCTCTTTTTTTATTTATTTTAAGTAATTTTATTTAAGGTAAATAAATATATTTTGATGATAAAAAAACAGATATTCATAAAAACAATTTTAATAACAATTTTGGCCTTATTTTCTTTGTTAATGCTTTCGGCAAGTAAAGGAATAGAACAAAACGTTAAGTCTGATTTTGAACTTAAGGTTATAAATAAATCAGACAGTTCTTATCGCTTTTTGGACAAAAATAGGTGGGCAAATGATGAGTTTATAAATCCAGAAGTGCTATATGCTTACTTTAAGTCTAGTGAGCATCGCCTAAGTTTTATTGACAAAATTAGCAACGAAACGGACTTAAAAAAAATAGAGTTCATTAATATTAAATCAGAAACAGTAGAAGTTGGTTTGCAGACAATTAAGTACGAAAACTCACTCGAACTGATTTTTGTTTCCAAAAATAGCGTTAGAAAACTAATGTTATTTTTACAAGTCTTAGATGTTTTTCCTGAAATTACTGTTAAAGAAAACGAATCAATTTACTTTACCTATTTTGATTTAAATCAACTTAAATATTTAATTCGTAAACACTACAAAATTTCGAATAATTTTGATTTAGAAATTGATGCAAACAAAGTATCAGATTTTAACAAAAACCTTTTTAATAAACTTTTACTTGACTTTTATTTAACTAATTTATTTGGTGAAAAAAGAGAATATAAAATTAATGTTATACCAGTTAAAGATAGTGAAAATATCTTTAAAATTGACAACAATTTTATTGATTTTGAATACTTTAAAATAGCCTTAAATGGCGATTTAAAATTGAATAAGCTCAATTTCAATTTCATTGTAGATAAAAATAATTTACCTGTAAATACAAAAATTATAAACGAACAAAAACTTACTATAAATTTAAGCAAGGAAGTATATTTTGACTTACATAATTTTGATGTTTCTTTCATTTATATCAAAATAAATAAATACAAACATTTAATTTTCTTAAAGGAAAACGAAAGTACCGAAAATATTTTTAAGTTACTTAAGCATTTAAAGCTTGACAACTTTTCTCTTAACATGGAATTTAAACAAGAAATTACATTAAATGATGATTTAAATAGTTTAACTATTAGAAAAACTAATTTGATAAATGAAGCCTCAAAAGTAACTATTGATTATAAAGCAGAGTTAGAAAAGCAAAGTAACAAATTAAACAAGACTACATTTGATAGCACACTTACTTTAGATGAACTTAAAAAAAGTGTACTGAAACATCTTTCTAATAAAACAATAGATGTAAAAATCATTTCTAAAAACTCAGAGCAAGGTCTGTTTGTTTGTGAGTTTATTGATACTAAAAGACCTGATATAAAAGTAAAGAAAACTTTGTATTTCAAAAATGCACAAGTAGATAATAACAATACAAATGACACAGAAAAACAAGAACACGAAAGTAAAAACGATAAAAATAACTTATTTTTAAAGTATAAAATGCCTTTCATAATCGCGTTATTAGCCAGTTTTGCATTTATTTTAACTATCTTAATTTCAGTTTTGGTTTGGAGGAAAAATAGAAATGGAAAGAAAAATTAAACTATTGATAACAGTTATATTTTTATTTTTTTCATTAGGTTTATTTTTTTCAAACTCTATCTATACTGACAAAACAGTTAAAAGTACAGTCAATTTAAAGAAACAAAATCGACCCAGACCTAATAAACCACCTATACACAACACAAAGCGTTATTCTGTATTTTTTGAAGGAGTCCCGATTATAAAAGGGGATAAATTAGAAAATAAAGATACTTTACTTAAAAACGGATACATTTTAGGAATCAAGCATCACAGTTTTTCCCGTCTATATAACTATGAATATACAAAAAATAACGGAAATAAAATAAAACCAGAAAACACAAATATCTCACTTTTATTTTTATCAAATTCAAAATTGTATTTTGATGTTTCTATAGGCAATAAAAAAATAGCACTTGACGAAAATAAAATTTTTTATCATAGACACGAATATATCAAAATAGATAAAAATGAAAGTTATCAAATAATTCAAAGCGCGATAAAAGTCAAAGTAGAAAACCTAAATACTAAAGACATAAAGAAACTAATTTTAAATTATAGCGATTTTGATTTATCTGATTGGACAATTGATTATAATAACTCTAGTTTTTTTAATCTTAACAGCGCAAGAATATATGGAAATTTTTATCAAGACACAGATAAGGATATAAGACAAAGTAAATTCATTTCTTTTAAAAAAGACAGCAGATATTTGTTTTTCTTTTTTAGACTCGATACCGAAGCGTTTGACAGTAACAAAATAAACAAAATAAGTTTAAATGAAGATGTATTTGAATCAGAAGATAATTCAATTAAAACAAATTATCAAAAATATATAGCGACTTTTTCGCTACTCTCAGAAATAAATGAAAAACGAATTGACTTAGAAAAAGCAATCTTAAAAAGATTTAAAAGAGACGACAGACAGTTTTTACTTGTTGTCTACGGTGATATTTTTAAGATTGTACAACTAGAAATCGGTTCTTTAAATAAAGACTTTGAGACTTTTGTGGAATTAGTTGAACTTACTACCATAAATGATATTAACTTATTTAAAAAAGATAAAATCGAATTCACTTTAGCTGAGATTAAAAAGACTTTTGAAAAATTCATTACCAACTATCATATTGACGAATTAGAACTTTTAAATCAATTAACCAAATCAAATACGCATAACGAAACAATTGAACTTAATTTTTACACGAAAAATAACTCAACAAAACCAATTTTAAAAACCTTAAAATTAAAACTCAAAGTAGCAAAAGAAATTGATAAACTAGACCTAACTTTTAAAACCAATAACAATTACTTTATTGCAGATGACGAGAAGATAACATCAATTACTTCAGATGAACTCAAAAAGAAAACCTTCAGACACTCTACAACAACTTTAAGTGGTTCAGAAACTACACTTTATACTGGGTTTGAAACTGATATAAACTCAGTTATTGCTACAATTAAAGGACAACTTAAGAATATTTTAAATGAAAAAGAATACGAAATTTACAGTTTAGAAGATAAAAATGGTAACTATTTATTTTCAATTCAAAAACTTAGTACTAGCGAAGTTAGAGTTTTCAAGGTAAAAGTTAGGCGAATAAGTCCTGTTTCTGATTTTTATGAACTAAATAGATTATTTATGTTTGACTACTATCAAATTGAACATAATATTCAAGAAGTTCTAAATTACTTTAACTCAAAAACTAATATTTTAAAAAAATTAAACTTAGAAATTCTTAATTACACTGAGCTAAACTCAGAAATCAACAATCTAAAAGTAAGCCCTTACGCTTACAAAAAGTTGAAACTGAGTCTCCAAGACAAGTATTCAAATATATATACTGTCTCTTTTTTTGCAGAAATTAGATATGGAGACACAGCACCTGTCAAAATTTCAAATAGTTATGTAGATTCTATGCATACAAGGTTTTTTATGTCTTCAAATTTAGCATTTTCAAATGCTACAGCTGACTTATTTGGTTCATATGACTTAAAAAATGTAAATCAAAATCTAAGACAATGGTTTGATAAGGAAAGCGAAGATTTTGCCTTAAGCGAATTAAACAAAACTTTTAAAGTCACTTATAACTTCTTTAAAAAGGATTATTTAGCGATGCAAACCAATTTAAAAACTTATCTACTTTATTTAAATAACAGTTTAGACTACTCAGAACAAGAAATGCAGTCAATATTTAGTAATATTTTTGGTAAAAATATCACAAAAATTGAAAAAAACCAAGACAATTCTTATTCTATTTATTTGAATGATTTTCGTGAGGAATACATCATCTATTTAAAGCATTCTAGTAAGTTAAGCAAATATAGAGTAAGTAATGAAATTATAAAAGAAAGAATTTCTCAACTTTTCAAAACTGTTTTAGAAACAAATGAAAATGCACAAAAACTCGTTCAAACTCTTGAAAATTTACTCAAAACTGTTCCTGAACTAAAAATTAGTAAAGAAAATACTGGTAATTCCAATATAATTTTAAAAATTTATTCTGCTTTAAATAAAGAAATTTATAAAACTTTTACGGTAGTTTAATTTCAAAAAAACAAAGATTTTTCGTTTTTGGTATTGAATTTAAAAACTTTTTTGTTATACTTACTTAGATATGAAAAACGAGAAAAAAAGCAAAAAAACTGAATTAAAGATTTACACAACTCCTTCTTGTTCATCTTGCCGAAAAGCCAAAAAATGGCTAGATAGTTTCGGGATTAAATACGATGAGGTCAATATTTTGGCAGGAGAAGTACAAATGTCTGACCTTGATTTAATGCTTAGTTTAGCAGACGATGGATTTGACTCAATTGTTTCTACTCGCTCAAAAACTGCTAGAAACGATTTTTTTGATGTTGATTCGTTTACTACTCACGAGCTTAAACGTTGGATTTTGGCTAACCCCGCAATTTTAAAACGTCCAATTATTATTGAAAACGAAAAAATGCAAGTCGGATACAACGATGAAGAAATAAGAATTTTTATTCCTAAAGATATTCGCGCAAAAATCATGGAAAGTCCTGATTTTGAATGCGATGACTACATAAAGGAAATCAGCATTAAAGAAGTTCCTGAAGTGAAAACTCAAGAAATTCCTACTATTAAACTAGAAGTTACTGACTTTAGCGAAGTTTCAATTTAAATTTAATACCGTTAACAACAGGCCACTAAAACCAGAAAGCAAAATTACTAAAACTGGGTGCAGTGGTCTTTTTTTACGGCTGAAATTCTCCCAAAGTAGGCTTATTAAAAAGATAAACAAGAATATCAAAATTGTAAAAGCATTGGCTTTGAAGGTTAAAATAAGTAAACTATTGACTTCAAAGAAAACTTTTAAAGAAATTTTAATCGCTGCTGTAAAAATAAAGGCAATCGCTGCTGGTTTTAGAAAAGAAATTGCTCTTTTAATGTAAAGATTTTGATTTAACATGTTGCTACTAGAAATGTATAAAATGATTAAAAATGATGGCAAGACTATTGCTAAGTTAAGCAAAGCAGCACCAAGAATTCCGTATTGTTCGAAGCCAATGTAGGTCGCTATATTGACAGCAAAAGCACCTGGTGTACTTTCAGAAATCCCGATAAAAGTATAAAGTTCATCGCTGTCTATGTATCCACGTTTTGTAAGTTCAAAGTTCAAAAGTGGAATCATGGCGTATCCACCACCAAAAGTAAACGCAGATATTTTAAAGAAAAGAAAAAATAAGGTAAGTATTTTCAAAATACACCACCTTTAAATTTATTTAGTTCTTCGTTTAGTTTATGGGTTGCTACTGAAATTAAAATAAGCGAAATCATTATGTAGATTAAAGAAAGGTCAGTAAATATTGTCAAAAATAAACATACTATAAAAATAGAAAAGTTCGTTAAGTTTGTTAAAATTCCTTTTTGGAGCTTTACGCCTGCTTTAAAAATTAGTAAAATAACACCTGCTTTAATTCCAGTTAAAAAACCTTTTAAGTAAACGTTTGTATCGTATTTCTTTAACACAAACGCTAAGGCTATGATAATTATAAAAGAGGGAAGCACAACACCAATTGTTGCAAATACTGCGCCCCAAGAGCCTAGTTTTTTATATCCAATATAAGTCGCAGCGTTAATGGCAAAAGGACCAGGCGTGGTTTCAGATACTGCCAGCAGAGTTATCATTTCGTCTTTGGTTAAGATTTTTTTGCGCTCACATAGTTCATGTTCAAGAATACCAAGCATGACATAACCACCACCAAAGGTGATTAATCCAACTTTAAAAAATATTATAAAAAGGCTTAATAAAGCCTTCATGTTATTTTTTATTTTCATTTATTTTAAGTATACGACTAGCCTTAGATTGAGATTTTTTATATTCAATTTCATTTTCTTTTAAAAACTCATCAAACTCAGCCTTGCCTTTTTTTAAACTAACTGCTTCGAACTCAAATTCATACACTTTGTTTAAATTTAGAAAACCCCATGTTGAAAAATCTAAAAAACCAGTTCCAGTTTTATATTTAAACTCAACTCTCTTAGTTTTTAGTTTTCCTTTATTACTTAAGAAAACTATTGTGTCAAATTTAAACTTAAAACCCTTTTTTATGAACTTCTTAGCCTGCTCTTCGGTCAAAATTTCTGTTTTCTCCAAAGTTCCGTTTTTGTCTGGAAACTTAACTGTAAGTTCGTAAATATTTTTGTCTAAAATATGTCTGATTCTGGCGGTTTGTTTATTTTTAGTTAGTTTCATCGCAAAATCATCAAAATAGTAATTGACTTGCGTAAATTGATTTGCTAAATCTGTATATTTTGTCAACAATTCCATGTATTTTTGTTTACTTAATTCAGTTTTAAATTCAATTTCTAGGTTTTCAATCATTTTCTGCCTCTATATTCATTTTATCAATATTTTCATTTTATTTTTAATCTAATGATACAAAATTAAATATGAAAAACAGCGATTTTTATGTTTATTATGGTTGCGTTGTGCTAAAATTATTAGGTAATAGATATGGAGGAAAAAATATGGCTATTAAAGTTGCAATTAACGGATTTGGTAGAATCGGACGTCTTGCGTTCCGCCAAATTTCTCAAAGCAAAGATTTCAAAGTTGTTGCTATTAACGACTTAACAGACGCAGAATCTCTTGCTTACCTTTTAAAATATGATACTGCTCAAGGCGGTTTCTTACAAGACAAAGTTTCTTTTAAAGAAAATAATTTAATTGTTGATGGGGTTACAATTCCAGTTATTGCTGAACGCGACCCTAAAAACTTACCTTGGAAAAAATTAGGTGTTGATATTGTTCTTGAATGTACAGGTCTTTTTACTTCTCAAGAAAAAGCACACTGGCACATTGAAGCAGGTGCAAGAAAAGTCTTAATTTCAGCTCCTGCAACTGGTGATGTTAAAACTATCGTTTACAACGTTAACGACAATACATTGGACGGAAGTGAGGAAATAGTTTCTGGTGCAAGTTGCACAACTAACTGTCTTGCTCCAATTGCTAAAGTTCTCGATGACAAATTTGGCATCGTTAAAGGTTTCATGACTACTGTTCATGCTTTTACAGCTGACCAATCACTAATGGACTCACCACACAAAAAAGGTATTTATTCTCGCCGTGGACGTTGTGCTGCTCAAAACATCGTTCCTTCTTCAACTGGTGCGGCTAAAGCAATTTCTTTAGTATTGCCTCAACTAAAAGGTAAATTAGACGGAACTGCTCTACGCGTTCCAACTGTTACTGGTTCGGTTGTTGACTTAACTGTTGAACTTAAAAAATCTGTTACTCTTGAACAAATCGATGCTGCTTTCAAGGCTGCGCACTCTGAGACACTTTGCTATCAACCAGATCCAATTGTGTCATCTGACGTAATTGGCACAACATACGGTTCTGTCTACGATGCTCACACAACTCAAATTCTTGATGTTGATGGTAAACAATTAGTTAAAGTAATGTCTTGGTATGACAACGAAAACAGCTATGTTTCTCAACTTGTTCGTACTCTTAAAAAACTTGCACTTTTAACTAAATAAGTTAAGTTTAAGTTTATTTAAAATAGCACATTATTAAAAGGCGAGCACAACTCGCCTTTTTTTAAACAATAAAGGAGGTAATTTTTATGCAAGAGAAAACTTGGTCAGACTTTTTTTTAAGCGAAGAGAAAAAACCATATTATTCTAAACTTCAAGAAAAACTAGATAATGACTATCTAAATTTAGAAATTACTCCTTTAAAATCAGATATTTACGCTGCGTTTATTACCCCTTTAAAAGACATTAAAGTAGTGATTATTGGACAAGACCCATACCCTCAAAAAAGGGTAGCAGATGGTCTTGCATTTTCTGCAAATGGCAGAAAAATTCCAGTTTCTTTAAGAAATATTTTTAAGGAAATTGAGTTTGAATATAAATACAAGAATACTTCACCTAAGCTAACTTATTTAGCCCAACAAGGCGTTTTTCTACTTAATGCATTTTTGACAACTAAAGTCGGAGAACCACTTTTTCACAAAAATATTGGCTGGGAGTTTTTTACTAAAAATGCAGTTTCTTTTTTAAACGAATATAGAAAAAACATAGTTTTTATGTTGTTTGGTGAGTTTGCTAAAACTAATTTTTTGAGTTTAATTGACCAAGAGAAACATCTAGTTTTGGAAACCAGCCATCCTAGTTTCTTTTCTTTTAACAAGGGCTTTTATGGTTCTAATGTTTTTAAAAAAGCCAATGAATATTTAAAGAAAAACGATATTCCTGAAATCAATTGGTTGCAACAATGAATGAGCTAACTGAATTTCTTGAAGAACTAAAAAGTAAAGGCTACTCTGAAAACTCAGAGATAGCCTATAAAAAAGACTTAGAGGATTTTTTGTTTTATCTGCAAGCAAACGAACTTGCTGAAACTTTTTCAGATGTTTCTAATGAACGTGTTTTTAGATACTTTATTTCTCATCTTACTGACATTGAAAAAACTCCGAAAACTATCGCTAGAAAAATTTCTGCGCTTAAATCTTTTTACAGATTTTTGCACGAAAGCGGAAAGATCACTACAAATATTGCTAAAAACATTAGACCACCAAAAGTTCCCAAAAAACTGCCAAAAACCTTAACTAAAGAAGAAGTTTCTGTTTTGTTTCAAGCAATAGACCAAACCAAACCACTCGGCGTTAGAAATGCTATTTTGCTAAGATTGCTTTTTGAAACTGGTTTGCGTGTTTCTGAGCTGATAAATATTTCTGTTCATGACCTGGATTTTGCACAACTTCAAATTAAAATTACCGGCAAAGGCAATAAAGAAAGACTAATTTTTTTATCTGAAGAGCTAGCTAGAGACATTAAAACTTATCTTACTTATACTAGACCAGTTTTACAAAACAAAGGTAATATCATTGAAACCAAACGTGTTTTTATTAACTACAAAGGTGGAGAACTTACTGCTCGCGGCGTTAGAAAAATTCTAAATACCTTGGTTGACAAAGCAGGCGAAACTTTTAATGTCCACCCCCACTTACTTAGACATACATTTGCTACCATCATGCTTGAAAACGGGGCAGATATTAGAACTGTGCAAGAACTTCTGGGTCATAAAAATGTTAAAACTACCGAAATTTACACTGCAGTTTCAGATAAATTAGTATTTGAACAATTTCAAAAAGCCAATGACAGAAAGGAAGAAAAAATATGCGAAGATTCGAAGTCGTAACTGAATATGAAAACGAAAACATTGAAATACCGGTTCGGGCAACTAAGGCTTCTGCTGGGTATGATTTTGCTGTGGCAAAAGACACTTTAATCCGAGCAGGTGAAATCAAAAAAGTACCAACCGGTATTAAGGCATGTTTTCAGCCAGATGAGTTTCTCATGTTAGTCGCTCGTTCCTCGCTGCCAATTAAAAAAACTTTAATGCTGCCAAACGGAGTCGGAATAATTGACGCAGACTACTATGAAAATGAAATTAACGAAGGCCACATCTTAGTGCTACTTTACAACTTCGGTAAAAATGATATTTTACTTAAAAAAGGTGAAAAAATCGCGCAAGGTATTTTTATCAACTACCTAAAAACTAAAGAAAAAACTGACTTTAAACTAAGAACAGGTGGCTTTGGTTCGTCCGACAGTTAGTCTAAAGCCTTTATGCTTTTATATAATATATAATTATATAGTGAGGTTCAAACCATGGAAATTAAAGAATTAGCCGATTATATAGCACCTGTTAAAGACTTTCCAAAACCTGGAATTGACTTTAAAGACATCACACCTTTAATGCAAAATGGTGATGCTTTTTCAACAGTAATTGAAAAAATGTATGAGTTTGCTAAAGCCAACGGAGCAACTTTAATTTGTGGACCTGAGGCTAGAGGTTTTATTTTTGGCTGCCCTGTTGCCTATAAGCTAAACATCGGTTTTGTACCAGTTAGAAAACCAGGTAAACTACCAAGAAAAACTCTAGACATGGCCTACTCACTAGAATACGGCACCAATACATTGTCAATTCACGCAGACGCCATTAAACCGGGCGATAAAGTCGTAATTATAGATGACCTTTTGGCAACTGGCGGCACAGTTAAATGTACTATTGACATGATTGAAAAACTAGGTGGCCAAGTAGTTGGCTGTTGTTTCTTAATTGAACTCAAAGACTTAAGAGGTCGCGAACTTCTTAAAAACTACAAAACTTTTACTTTACTTGAATACTAATAAATAAACTTTTTTTAAAATGATTGAAACCAAATTCGCTGAACTATATCAAAACTTAATTAACACAATCGACACATACATAAAAAACCCAGATAGTTTAAAGTTAATCGAAAGGGCTTTTTTAGTTGGCGAAAAATATCACGACAATCAGTTTAGAAAAAATGGAGACCCGTATTTTACGCATCCAATCGCAGTTACACAGATTTTAGCAGACATGCACGCGGGTCCAGAGACTTTAGCCGCAGGTTTGCTTCACGACACCCTTGAAGACACAGATTTACCAAAGACGGAACTTGCAGAAATGTTTGGAACACAAATTGCTAATCTTGTTGAAGGTGTGACTAAAATCTCTAAAGTTGAGTTTAAAACCGACACCACTCAAGTTGAGTATCAGCAAAAAATGTTAATTGCAATGGCTACAGACATCAGAGTAGTTATCATAAAAATTGCCGATCGTTTGCACAATATGCGCACGCTTAAGTTCCAAAAACCAGACCGACAGGCCGCAATTGCCAAAGAAACTCTAGATATCTACGCACCGCTTGCTCATCGCCTTGGTATGTTTAGAATAAAGGCAGAACTTGAAGACATAGCGCTTAAATACACTGATAACGACACATATAAATACATCTCGTCGCTTCTTAACAACACTAAAGACCAACGCGAAAAAGAAATAAACCAGATAATTGCCGCGACCACCGAAGTTTTAACTAAGAACACCGATATTAAGTTTGAAATCAAGGGTCGCATCAAAAATATCTACAGTATTTATAAAAAACTAGTTATCTTAAAAAAGGACTTTGAAGACATCTATGACCTCTTGGCTGTCCGTATAATTGTGCCAACAGTTGCAGACTGCTACTCGGTTTTAGGCTTAATTCATGCGAACTTCACCCCAATTCCAAAGCGCTTTAAAGACTACATTGCGATGCCTAAACCCAACTTATATCAGTCTCTTCACACCACTGTACTTTTTTCAATGGGTCAACTTTTTGAAGTGCAAATTAGAACTTTTGAAATGGATGAAGTCGCTGAACTCGGAATCGCTGCCCACTGGGCATACAAAGAAAACAAGGTCTACTCAAAAGAACGCGAACAATTTGAGTTGGCCGAAAAACTCAAATGGTACGCTGATTTGCTTAAAATTTCTAAAGACTCAGATGAAACCAAAAAAGAAGCCACTGAGTTCGTTGAAAACATCAAACAAGACATTTTAAACGCCAATGTCTACGTGTTTACTCCTGACCGCAAGGTAATTGAACTGCCAAACGGCTCTACTCCAATCGACTTTGCCTACGCAATCCACACCCAGGTTGGAACTACTATGGTAGGCGCGACTATTAACAACAAAATGTCGCCGATAGACACTAAGTTAAAAACTGGCGATATTGTGTCTATTAAAACCGCGAAAAACGCAATTCCGTCGATTGACTGGCTAAAAATTGCTAAATCTTCGCGTGCTAGAACCAAAATTAAGAACTTCTTAAACACCTATTACCGAGATGAACTAATAAAATCTGGCAAAGAAGAACTAGAACGAGAACTCGTTAAAGCCAAAATTACTGACTTTACGCTGGATATGGACTTTGTTGAAAAGAATTTTGAAAAGCAAAGTTTCCAAACTTTAGATGACTTTTACTTTGAAATTGGCAAGAACTTGCTTTCTCCAAAAACTGTAATTGCCAAAATTAACGGAACAGAACTAACTAAAGAGGGCGCCCTGGAAGCTCAGCTTAAAAAAGCCGCCAGAGGTCTGGAAGCCGCTTCCAGCACTGGTGTAATTGTTGAGGGCTTAAACAAACCGCAAGTTAAGTTAGCGCTTTGCTGCAGTCCTGTATATGACGATGAAATCAAAGGTTATGTTTCTAAAAACTCAGGGATAGTTGTACACTTAAAAGACTGCGTAAACTTAAAGACTTTAGACCAAAACAGAGAAATTCCTGTATTTTGGGGCAAATCTCCGAATCGTCGTTTTGCCGCTTGGCTAAGACTAAAAGTTCAAAACACAACAACTATCAAGTCGGAAATCGTGTCTTTAATAAACTCAAACACAACCTCTATTTCTGAATTTAAAAAAGTACAAGTAAACTCTTTAACCCAAGTTTACAAAATTAAAATCGGGGTTAAAGACGCCCATGAACTTAATTTAATAATTTTAAACTTAAAGAAACTAAGTGGAGTTTTTCAAGTTGAAAGGTTTGTTAAATAATGCGCGCACTAATTCAAAGGGTAAAATCTGCTGAATGTGCGGTTGAAGGTCAGGTTATTTCTAAAATCAGCAAAGGCTTACTTGTTTTTGTTGGTTTTTGTCAAACCGATACTAAAGAAAATGTTTCAAAAATGTGCAGTAAGTTAAAAAAACTACGCATTTTTGAAGACAGTTTTGGTAAAACTAATTTAAGTTTAAAAGATGTTGGCGCTGAACTGATGGTAATTTCTCAGTTCACTCTATACGCAGATGCAAACAATTCCAACAGACCTTCGTTTACTAATGCTCTTGACTTTGCAGATGCTGAGAAACTTTATCAGGAAACGCTTAATAATTTAAGCCAAGATTTTAACACCCAAGCAGGTAGTTTTGGCGCTGATATGCAAATAACTTTGACAAACTCAGGTCCGTTTACTCTCTTGCTTGAAAACTAGAAAGGAAAAAATATGAATAAACCTAAAGGAACTTACGATTTATTTGGAGAGTCCGCTAAACTACACCAGGCTGTATTTTTGGTGTTAAAGAAAAACGCTGAGGCTTTGGGTTGCACTTATTTAGAAACCCCAGTTTTTGAAGACTCAAAACTTTTTCACCGCGCAAACGAAACTGCTGACATGGTCAAAAAAGAAACTTATGATTTCAAAGACAAAGGAGACCGTGAAATCACTCTTCGCCCTGAAATGACAGCGCCAGCTGCTCGTGCCTACATTGAAAATAAACTATACGCAACTAAACAAACTAAGTACTACTATTTTGGCAAAGCCTACCGTTATGAGCGCCCACAAAAAGGACGTTTTCGTGAGTTTTTTCAGTTTGGAGTTGAAAACTTCACACCAAAGTCTGTAGTTGCCGACACCGAAATTTTTATCTTAATTTCCCAAATATTGGCAGACTTAAAAATTAAGAACTACAAAATTCATTTAAACTGTTTAGGTGGTGAGAAAACTAAAAAAACTTATGCTGATACTCTAAAAGCGTATTTTTCTCCAAATTTAGATAAACTTTGTACAGACTGTCAAACCAGAGTTCACGAGAATACCTTAAGAGTACTTGACTGCAAGGTTTGCTCAAATCTAGATTTGTTTTTAAAAACCCCAAAAGTTTACGATATTTTGCCAGATGATGAAAAAAAATACTTTGACCAAATAGTTCAAAACTTAAGTAAACTTAAAATTAACGCCGAAGTTAACCACAAGTTAGTCAGAGGAATTGACTACTATACAGGTCTTGTTTTTGAAGTTAAGGCTGAGTTTGAAAACCTCGGAAACGCAGCAACAATTTGTGGAGGCGGTAGATACGACAACTTAGTTGATGAACTAGGAGGTCCGCAAACCGGTGCACTTGGCTTTGCGTTTGGTTTTGAAAGGCTTTTAGAAGTTGCTGCATTATCTGGCTTTTTGCCAGAAGAAACTGGCCCTGATTTCTTTATTATCAATGCGTGCACAGATTCTTTTTATGCCCTTGGCATCTTAAAAGAGTTAAGGTCTTTTGGCTACAGCGCACAAATTAGCTACGTAAATAAAAAAATCTCTGCACTTTTAAAACAGGCTTATTTAACTAATCCTAAATATATTTTGACGCTTGGCGAGCAAGAGCGAGATACTAATACTATTTTCTGCCAAAACGCAGAAACTAAAGAAACGATTATTTTTGATTCAAACAAACTTACTAAGTTTGCAAAGGAGCATATACATGAAAGTAAAAACTAACCAAATTCAAGAAAAACTAATTGGAAAATCACTAAGCGTCGCTGGTTGGGTTGCCAAAAAACGTAATTTAGGCGGTCTGATTTTCATTGACCTTCGCGACCGCTACGGTTTACTTCAACTAATTGTCAGACCAGAAAACCCAGTTTACGAAGTTGCCGAGACTCTTAGAAATGAGTTTGTAATTGAAGCAACTGGCACTTTAGCCCTTCGTGAATCTGAAAACAAAAATCTAGATACTGGACGCTTTGAACTTGAAGTTAATACTTTAAAAATTCTAAGTACTGCCAAAACCCCACCACTAATTGTGGCAGATAAAACCGATGCTCTTGAAGACGTTCGTTTAAAATACCGATATCTTGACCTTCGCAGACCTGTACAAAAATCATACATTTTAAAAAGAGCAGAAATTGTGCGTTCAGTTAGAAAATCCCTTGAGGCTATGGATTTTGTGGAAATTGACACCCCGATTTTAGCAAAATCTACCCCTGAAGGAGCACGAGACTATTTAGTGCCAAGCAGACTGTATCACGGTCAGTTTTTCGCACTTCCTCAATCTCCGCAAATCTACAAGCAACTTTTGATGGTTGCAGGTTTTGAAAAATACTACCAAATTGCTAAGTGCTTCCGTGATGAGGACTTGCGTGCAGATCGTCAACCTGAGTTTACCCAAATAGACATCGAGGCTTCTTTTGTTGACGAAAAACAAATCATGCAAATGGTTGAAAAGATGTTTAAAAAACTCTTTAAAGATGTACTTAACTTTGATTTACCACGCAAATTCCCAGTTTTAAAGTTTAAAGACGCGATTGCTAAGTATGGTTCAGATAAACCAGACTTAAGATACGACTTAGAAATTACTGACTTTGCTTGGCTAAAAGCAGCGGGTTCATCATTTATTAACTCATTTAAATCTATTCGTGGTATTCGTTTTCAAGCAAACGATAAGTTTACCCGCAAAGTTTTAGATGAACTTAGTGCTTTAGCCTTAAAAAACTCACTTGCAAAAACTGCATTTTTAAAAGTAGCAGACGGCAAAGTAAGTGGGTCTTTAGCAAAAGAACTAACAGAGAAAGAAATTGAAAAACTAAACCTACAGCCAGGTGAAATTATTTTCCTTGGACTTGGTGAATACGAAAAAGTCTCAAAGGGTTTGGGTGCTGTGCGCATTCAAATTGCCAATATACTTGAGTTAATTAAACCAAATGACTTTAAAGTTCTTTGGGTCACAGACTTTCCTTTATTTGAAGTAAATCCTGAAACTAAAGCGCTTGAGTCAATGCACCACGCTTTTACTCAACCTAAAAACCCAGAAATGCTTCAAAAAAATCCCAAAAAATGCTTAGCAAGACACTACGACCTTGTGTTAAATGGCTATGAACTTGGATCTGGCTCAATTCGCGTACATGACTCTAATCTACAGGCTGAAATCTTTAAAACAATAGGTCTTAGCGACGAAGACATCAAACAAAAGTTTGGTTTCTTAATTGAGGCTTTTCAATACGGAACTCCTCCGCACGGCGGAATTGGTCTAGGCTTAGACAGAATTGTCATGATTATGTGTAATACCACAAATATCAAAGACATTGTAGCGTTTCCAAAAACTCAATCTGCCAGAGACCTAATGAACGACTCGCCAAATTCAGTATGGGATACACAACTGGAAGAACTTGGAATTGCTGTTAAGGAGCAAGAATAATGAAAAGAGAAAACTTTATTTCTTGGGATGAGTATTTTATGGGCATTGCCAAACTGTCGGCAAAACGCTCAAAAGACCCCAATACTCAAGTTGGTGCTTGCATAGTTAATGCAGATAAACGAATTGTGGGAATTGGCTACAACGGATTTCCGCGTGGAATTTCTGACGACAACTTCCCATGGGAACGCTCAGGGTCTTATGAAAACACTAAGTACCCTTACGTTGTGCACGCTGAGATGAACGCAATTTTTAACTCAATAACCGCAGTTAAAGACTGCGTAGTTTATGTTAACTACTTTCCGTGCTCTGAGTGCATGAAGCATTTAGTTCAAGCCGGAATTAAAAAAGTAATTTACGAACAGATGTATATGCCGGACTCTCCCCAAACCGCGGCTTCTAAGAAAATGGCCGAAGCCGTTGGCATTGAAGTTCAACATTTTGTGTTAAATGAAGAAAAGTAAGATACTTAGCAACTTAACCATTCCTTTAGTTTCACTTGGTTTTTTGTTAAGTGTTGTGACTTTTGACTTAATTTCTAAAGCCATAGTTGCGGCTAACTTACCAATTGGTGAAAGTAAAACTATCATTCCTTATTTACTTGAGTTTTCGCACATCAAAAACAAAGGTGCTGCCTACGGTTCATTTAGTCAAAGCAGAGTTTTTTTAGTGATAATTACTCTACTTGGCTTAGCTACTTTACTGGTTGCTCAGTCTTATTTTATTTACAAAAAAAATAAAATAATGGCTGCCTTTATCTTGCCGATGCTCACAGGTGGAGCACTTGGCAATGCGTTCGAGCGTATTTTTTTGCCAGAAGGAGTTACTGACTTTATAGTTTTTCCCTTCATTCAAGGCAAACTGGCGTTCAACTGCAATGTCGCGGATATTTTTATTAGTATTGGTTTTTTAGCGTTAGTTGTTTATTTAATTGTTTATTCAGTTAAAAAAGCAAAAGCTAACCCAAATAAAAATTATAAAAAACTAATTAAAAACACCAACAAAGTAAATGAAAGTAATGACAATGGCTATCTTTTGACTGGCAGCGGTGAACAAAGCGATGTTTTACTTACAAAAATTAGTGAGACAAACAAGAGAGCAGAAGCACTTTTAAAACATTTTGACCCTAAAACTAAGCACACTATTTTTATTGACTTAGACGGTACACTACTTGAAAAACGTTCAGATTACTCCGAGTTTACAAAAAAGACTTTACATCAAGTTGAAAAAAAAGGTCATACTGTGATTTTAGCATCAGGTAGACCAAAGGTTGGTGTTGACTATATTTATAAAAACTTAGCGCTTAAGTCAAAATATATAATTGCTGACAACGGGGCTACTTTAATTGATATGCATACAGGCAAAACTGTGTTTAGAAACTACATTAAGCCTGAACTGTTTTTGAGTTTAGTTGATAGAAACGCAAATATAGTTGAAAGTTACTTATTTAATGTAGACAATTTATGTTATGTCTACAATTATGACGACCGACTGGCAAGATTTTCTTTTTTTGCTGGTCAATCTGAGGTTAAAATTATTGAAATTACCAAGGAAGTTAGTGGTTCTTTACCAGACTTTCCAGGAGCACTGGTGCTTTTAAAACCAGACACTGCCAAGATTTTTGAAGAAAACATTTCCAAAAACTTTGCTAGCCTTGGATTTAGATATTACTTTGATGTTTTTACCGAAAACGGTAATTTCCCACTTTATGAAGTTCACATCAAAGGGCAAAACAAAGCAATTTCAATATCGGAACTCGCAAAATCAAAAGATGTTGATTTAAACCATTCGATTGCTTTTGGGGACAATGTTAACGATGTTGAGATGCTTGATTTAGTAAAATACGGCGTTGCTATGCGAAATAGTCGCGAAGTACTGTACCCGCACGCTAAGTTATTTACTGAACACACTAACAAAGAAGACGGAGTTGCTAAGTGTTTAGCTGATGTCTTTAAATTAACTTAAAAAAATTGAACCTAACAAATTTAGATTAGAATTAACTAATCACTGAGGATAAAAATGAAAAAAATTAGTCAAAATAAATTGTATTTATATTTTAGTATTTTAGTCATTATAGTGGCTATTTTGGCAATTATTTTAGGAACAGTTTTTGGCATAAAAAGTAAAAATGCCAGAGCTGCTGTTGATGTTGAAATTACTTTTCACTCAAAAACAGGAAAAGAAATAGCTAAAAGAAAGTTCAAATTAGATGAAAAAATTAGTGTATTTTTTTCAAACAAAGAACTTGAACTTGCGAAAAACGAAGAATTTCTTGGTTGGTCAAATATCCAAAATAGCAAAACATATATAACTGAACTTAAAGCCAAAAAAGAATACACTAAACTGTATCCAGTTTTTAAAAACAATGCAGAAAATTCTTTAGTCAGCTACAAGGTAGTTCATTTATTTGAAAAGCAAGGAAAAGAAAGTTCACTTGACAATACTTACGAAAAAATTGAAGAAATCAAAACTAACCAAAATGTTAAAGATGATGCTGTTTACCAAGATTATACTAACCTTGACACTCAACTTTATGAAAAAGACACTACTCATCCTGACAATAAATTAACAGCAAAACTTACCGCTGGCGACAACACAACAGAGGTTCGCCAATACTATAAATTAAAAGAAGTTGCAGTTAATTTTAAGAAAAGCGATGGTATTGCTGCCTTAACTTTTGAAACGCTAAAAGTTAAAAAATCCAGAAGTATCACTTTACCTAACTACACCCTTAAAGACACTCACAATTTCCTTGGTTGGGCTTATGCGCCAGATGGTGCTGTGCAAACTGAGTTTGTTGTCGCAAAAGACATAGAGAGTTTAGAATTACATGCTAGAACTGAATATCAAGACAGAGAAATCACATACACTGTAAAAAGAGAGAATACTGATGGTACTTTTGTGGAAAAAATGATTAGTAAGAGTGGCAAAATTGCATCTACTCATACAGTTGAGTACGCTAACCCTGACACATCTGTTTATCAAAAACCCATATTTAGTGTTGAAAAAATTACAGTTAATGCAGATAAAACCCAAAATAAAGTAACTGTTACTATACTTAGAAGAGTTTACAAAATTACCTTTGAAGTTAAAAACCACATGAGTTCTTTTGCTGAAAGAACAATTAGACATGGTGCTGCAATTGGTACGATTGACGAAAGTCAGTTTGCCGCTTCAGGTCTTGGTATTAGAAAAGCGGAACTAGATGGTCAAGAAAAAACTAAGAAAGAAATTGAAAATTACTTAGTTCAAAAAAATCATAAAGTAACTTTGCATATTGGCAAACTTACTAAGAAGTTTGGCGCATACCCACAAACTAAAGTTGACAATCCTTCTGGCATTCAACATTTAAAAGATGAAGTACACGAACTTAAGTTTAACTCAAAAGCTAAAGACTACACTATTGAGTTTACTCGCAGTTACTGGCAAGACAAAGATGGTAATCAATACGAAAAATACAACAATCAATACTTTAAAATAGAACCTGTTGATTTTGTTAAAATTCCTAAACTAAACACTTGGTTCACAGAAAAAATCATAGACTTTTCACCATTCAACATTTATTACACTAGTTATTCTGACAACGCAAAACCAGAGCATTCTATTTTTAAGGCATTAGTTGAAGATATTGGTAAAGTACTTGGCGGTGAAGTTTATATGCCAACTTATGATACTGGTGATTTTAGCGTCAAACCTGCTTTAGATGCTCGTTTATATTCTTGGTTAAAAAAAGAATCCACTGATTATGCGAAAGCAATTTTAGGTAGTTACTCTGGTGAGTATGTTGGTAATTACCGTGGTGTAGACTTAAATCCTTTTGTAGAATCTGAGCATCGTATGCCTTTTTACCACAGTCAGTTTCATCAGCACTGGTGGCTTGGCACACAGTATCCAGACTCATACCCATACACGCACAGCATCACCAGCAACGGTAGCCTGGACTGGCATGATGTGTACCATGTTTTCGGTGTAGTAGTTTGCATTAGGTAATTTAAAATGTGCTACAAGAGGTAAATATGAAAAAAATTAGTCAAAACAAAGTATATTTTTATTTAAGTATATTAGTTACTATAATTGCTATTTTGGCAATAATTTTGGGAACAATTTATGGAGTTAAAAAGAAAAATAGCAAAATTAGTCAAAATATAGAAATCACTTTTCACTCAAAAACAGGCAAAGAAATTGCAAAAAGAAAATTTAAATTAAACGAAAAAATTAACGTATCATTTTCTAATGCCGAACTTGAACTTGCAAAAAACGAAGAGTTTATAGGATGGACAAACTCTTTGTCTGGAACTCTAATTTCTGACCTTAAAGCAAGTTTAAAAAATCACAAATTATATCCAGTTTATCGCCTTAAATCACCAAATACTACTAAATACGAAATTAAACGTCACTTTGAAAAAGTTGACGAGAACGGTTTTGTAACAGAAAGCGAAACTATTGCTGATGCCAAGCCAGGTAAAGAAGTTCAACTATCTTCAGATAAACTAAGTGCTCCAAATGGCTTTGAGTTAGATCTTACAAACTCAGTTACTAAACAAACTGTTGTTGCTGATGGCTCTACTGTTTTTAATCTATATTTTAAAAGAAAAACCTACAAAGTTACTTTTGACTTTAATGGTGGTATGTTAGATGGACAAACTAAAAAAGAAGTAAATTACAAGTTTGGACAAAACTTAACAGACATAGCGTATCCTACCAAAATAGATCCAACTGGTGTAAAGAAATATACTTTCCAAGGCTGGTTAAATCAAGCAACTAGTCAACTAGTTAACTTTACTCAAGATAACTTAGTTGAATCAGATATTAATTTGGTTGCTAAGTGGGAAGAAACTGACATCACTAAAAAAGTTTATTTAAACTTAGTTTATGAAGGTTTAAAAAACTCAGTTGATTCTGAAAACGAAATTGAATTACCAAATCAAAAGAAAATTGGTACTTTAGTTTCAGCAAACGATCAAGACATTAAAGCCACAATTGCTGATTTTCTTTTAAGTCATCCACATCCTTTTCACGAAATTAGTTTTGACCAAGCAAAATCAGTTTCAAGTTTATATGTTGAAGCCAACAACGAAAAGCATACTATTAAACTATACTTTAAAGCAAGAACATACACTATTAGTTTTAACCTAACTGAAGACAGACTTGACCAAAACACAATCGCCCCTATTTTAAAACAAACAATTACGCTTAAATATACCAATAATTTAAGCCAAGATATTTACGAAAAACTACTAAGTATCAAGAAATTAAGCACACCAACTAAAGACTTTATGCTAGAAAAGCTGATTGTTGAAGAATCTGGCAATGAGTTTAATCCAAATACTGATTACAACACTAACATTACCATAAAACCTGTTTTTAAAGAAAAAGAGGTTTTTGTTTCTATAACTCCGCGAGTACAAAGCGCAGACCTTGGAAAAACTGTCTCCCCTACTTGGCCAGTTCAAAATGCCAAAGTAGGCGAAGTTTTTAACTTCACACCAAACACAAACATCAAATATGAATACAAGTTTTTAGGTTGGACAGATGTGGAGGGTGGATCTGTTAAAAATATTTTAATAACTCGTCAAACTAAAGAAGTTTTTGCTGTATTAGCGCCAGAAGAGCGTGCAGATTACCAAGTTATTCACTACCTTGAAAAACAAGGCGAATCTAGTACTTTAGATGGTCAATACGATGAAATTATTGAAAATAAAAGCAATCAGTTAGTCAAAGATAAGGCTAACTACACTCCTTACTCAGGTCCAGATAAGGATATTTACGAAATTGACGACACTAAACCTGCTAAGTTAGTCGCAGATTTGGTTCCGGGTTCTACTGACACTAAAGTTTATAGATACTATAGACTAAAAACTACTAGAGTAAATTTTGTTACAGATTCTGGTATTCAATCAATTTCTCCAACATCGGCGCTAGTCAAACGAACAAGACTAATTGACTTGCCGAATTATACAGTTAAAGATACTCATAATTTTTTAGGTTGGAGCAATGTAGAAAGCGGAGCAATACAAACTAAATTTATTGCAACTGGCGAAACTCAGTCAATCTACGCAGTAACTGATTATCAAGACAGAGAAATCACTTACACTATCCGAAAAGAACAACCAGACGCAACTTTTTTAGAAACTGAAGTGAAGAAAACCGGGAAAATTGCGTCAACCCATACTGTTAGTTATCAAAATCCAGATACCACAGTTTATCAAGAACCTACATATAGTGTTGAAAAACTTACGGTTAATGCAGATAAAACGCAAAACAAGGTAACTGTAACTATTCTTAGAAAACATTATAATGTGACTTTTGAGGCCAGAAACTATGGAACAACTTTGACAGGTAAAATCATCAGACACGGTGGTGTAATTGGCGAAATTGACTATCCGAACATAAATGAACAGGGTTTCCTTATTAGAGAACTGCCCTTGATGGCAAAGAAATGGCTAAAACAGATGTTGAAAATTTTGTTGTTGTAAAAGAGCACAAGGTTACTGTGTATTTTGGTAAACCTGCAAATAAACTCGGTAAATATCCGCAAACAAAAGTAAAATTTCCTGCTGGAATTCACAAAATTGAAGAAAAAACTCATAAACTTGAGTTTAATTCAAAAGGTAAAGACTATACCATGGAGTTTACTCGCAGTTACTGGCAAGACGCAAATGGTGTTAAATACGAAAAAGTCTTTGGTGATTATTTTCAACTTGAAACTGTTTGGTTTTTTAAAATTCCTGAGCAAAACACTTGGTTTACCGAAAAAATCTTAGATTTTTCTCCATTCAACATTTTTTACACTGGGTATCAAGACAACGCAAAACCAGGGCGCTCTATTTTTAAAGCATTGGTTAATGATATCGGAAAAGTTCTAGGCCACGAAGTTCACATGCCGACTTATGATGACGGAGATTTTTCAGTTAAACCTGCTTTAGACAAAGGCAAACAAGTTGAGTTTAAAAAAAGAATCTACTGATTATGCGAAAGTAATTTTAGGTAATTTTATCGGAAATGGTAAGTATTATCGAAATGTTGACTTTACCCATTTTACAGAACCTGGTCATGAGTTGCCTTATTTCTATGAAAATAACCATCAGTTGTGGTGGCTTGGCACAGAATTCCCTCGTTCTAACCCGAGTGCGCAAAACATCCTGAACGATGGCACTTTAGACTGGAACAATGTACACGCTGTTTTAGGTGTAGTTGTTTGTGCTAGATTCTAATGTTTTTTTAAAATAACTAATCAATATATTTACAAAATAAACTGACCTGTTTTGCTTATCCAATTTTATGTATCACAAAGCACAATAATAGTTTAAAATATGTTTAACAACTAAATTACTTTCTAAACAATTTACGGAGTTTAACTATGTTTAAAGACTTACTTTATAAAAAAGTTAATAAAGCCCAAATTCTTGAAGAACTGACAGAAATGCACGGTTTTGACTTATCTGTTTTGTTTGCTGAACTAAAAGAAACTGAGCGCAGACAAGTTATCAAACTTATTGACAGCAAAACTATTGCTGTGTTTTTTGCATACCTGACTAACGAAAACGCTTTATTTGTGCTAAATGAACTGACAAACTCAAAAAAAATCGAAGTCTTAAATGAACAAAGTTTAGATGATTTAGTTGACTTTATTAAGTTTCTACAAAAAGAAAAAGAAGATGAATACAACGAAATAATTACTAAGTTAACCAACTATAAAGAAATTTCTAATTTACTTCAATACCGTGAAGATAAAACAGGTTCTTACATGTCTAAAGACGCACTTGTTGTTTTTGACACAATGGATGTCAAAGTAGCAACTAGACAAGTAATTGAACACGCTCAAGACGCAGAAAGTATCTCTACCCTAATAGTTACTTCTGAAAACGGAGTTTTTAAAGGCATGCTTTCTTTAAAAACTTTAGTCAAAACTCGCTCGCCTAAACAGGTTAGCGAGTTAATTGAACCGACTGAAGTGGTTTATGACACCGACAATATAGAACAGTCTGCTACTACTTTGAACAACACAGGTAAGTTTCAAATTCCGGTAGTTTCTAAAGGCGGTATATTTTTAGGAGTTTTGAACCTAGACGATATTTTAGATGTTGTTAGAACTGAGGCAGACAAAGACATTGCACAACTTTCTTTGCTTTCGGCAAAAGCTCTAAATCGCCGCAAAATTTTTGCACAAGCCATCACTCGCCTACCATGGTTAATTCTTTTAATATTGCTTTCAGTTCCTCTTTCTTTTGTTACTTCAGTATTTGAACCAAAAGTCTCTAAATTTGCCTATATCGCAATAATTACTGCCATTCAACCCTTAATCTTGGGATGTCCTGGCAACGTCTCTTCCCAAATACTTTCAGTTTCTTTAGTTAGACTTTCTCGCTTTGGCAAAATCGACAAAGAATCGTTTTTAGAAGAGTTTAAAGCAGGAATGTACATAGCTTTCACTGTCTCTGCTTTGGTTTTTATGTTTTCTTTCCTGTTTATTTTAAGTTACAAAAATGCAATTCCAAAAACCGTTTTAATCTACCGAGTTTCTGCAATCTACGCCTTTATTAACTCGCTAACTTTACTAGTTGTGTTAATGTTATCACCTCTTATTGCGATGTTAATTCCGATGTTTTTCAAAAAAATTAAAATTAACCCAGCGTCTGCCGCTGGCCCAATTATTACCACAGTTTGCGATACTTTAGCGTTAGTTGCACACTTTACTCTAACTTTAGCGTTAGTGGCTGCCTTTAACTTACCACTGCCTACTTTGGGTTAAAAAAGAGGTTACTTATTATGTTTAGTGAAAATAAAGAATTTGATTTTAAACAAATTAGTAAGTCTCTTAAAACCAAACAATACCTAAAAAGTTTTGAGGCCTACGAAATTGCTGAAAACTTCGGCGAACTTGATTTTGAGAAACAAAAATTAGTCTTAAGTTATTTAACTCAACCAAAGGCTGCTAAAGTTTTTGTGTATTTAGAAAAAGATGTACAAAGTGAGTTTTTCTCGCAACTTAAAGAACACGAACAAAGACAAATTTTAGATAACTTAGAAATTGATGACCTTCGTGAATATATCGGCGAGTTTAGTTTAGAAAAACAAAGCAAAATTCTAAATTTACTGACATCTTCTAAATACCTAGACATTAAAAAACTTTTAGTTTACGACAAAGAAAAATGTGCATCTATCATGAACTTAGCCTATGTTTGCATAAACGAAGAGATGGACATTAAAGCGGCAACCGACTACGTACTTAGACACACAAAGGAAACTGACTTTATCGACTTTGTTTATGTGGTTGACGCTAAAAACAAGTTAAAGGGAGTAATTGACTTAAAGGACTTAATTAAAGCCCGCAGTCAAGACTCACTTAAAGACATCATTATTTATGAATATCACTTCTTAAAAGATACGATGACTATCAAAGAAGCAATTGGTGTATTTCGCCAATACGACTTGCTGGCAATGCCTGTAGTTGACGAAAGACAAAGTATGCTTGGCATAATCACCGCCGACGATATTTTGGATGAAATTGTTGAACAGACTGAAAAAGAGTATTTAAAACTACAAAGTTTCCAAAAAATGGATATAGACACACCACCTTTTAAAAAGTTTTTATATAGACTTCCTTGGTTGGTTGTCTCAATAGTGTTGGCTCTGCTAATTGCTAGATTTATTTTAGTATTTGACTCAACTATCCAAAAAGTCTCAATTTTAATTTTATTTCAGGCCTTGCTTTTAGACATGGCCGGAAATATTGGCAGCCAATCGATGGGTTTCACGATTATTTTGATTTCTAAAGATAAGTTAAATAAGCGAAGGGCAATTTATAAGCATATTTTAAAAGAAATAACGATTGCTTTACTAAACTCAGTGATTTCGGCAATTTTCGCGTTTGCCATTGTCTTTTCGTTTGTAGCAATCGGCACTAAATACGGACACTTTCAAGGTTTTGATAAACATCCTTATTTAGCGTTGAATATGGCGTTTTGCGTCGGAATTTCTATGTTTTTATCAATGGTAATTGCTGCAGTTATTGGCACTCTCATTCCACTACTTTCCAAAAAAGTTAAAATTTCGCCAAACGATGTAACTGGTCCTGCTTTAACTACACTAAATGACTTTTTAGCAGTTTCAATATACCTTTTGGTTGCATCATTCGTATTTTAGTCTAGTTATTATTTTGACAAATCTAGTCGTCAATATGGTATAATTTTTATGACTTTTGCAAGGATTTAGGCTTTTTACCTTTTTCTTTAGCAACTGCGACAGGAGAAATAATTATGGCTTTAACTAAAGAATTAAAAGCACAAATTATTCGCGATAACCGCATCAATGATAAAGACGCAGGTTCACCTGAAGTGCAAATCGCTCTACTAACTGAGGAAATTAAACAACTTACTCAACACTTAGCAGTGCACAAAAAAGATTTACACTCAAAACGTGGTCTTTACATGAAAATTGGTAAACGTCGTAGTCTGTTAAACTATCTACTTAACAGCGATGTTCCACGTTATCGTGCAATCGTTGCCAAATTAGGCTTAAGAAAATAAAAAAAGTGGTTCGCCACTTTTTTTATTATAATTTAGCCAAACTAAATACTAATTTGGCAAATAAATTGATTTTTTAAGGGTATAATTGTCGTATGGAAACACCACATATCTCAGTTTTAAAACAAGAATGCATAGATAATTTAAATATTTTGCCAGGTGGAGTTTACGTTGATGCAACAGGTGGTGCTGGTGGGCATTCTGAAGCTATTTTAACTAAACTTAAAGGAACCGGTCACCTTTATATATTTGACACCGATAAAACTGCTTGTGCTTTAATTGAAAAAAGGCTAAAACATTTTTCTAACTTCACTATTTTTAATGCCAATTTTGAAGAAATTACAGAAAAACTAAACTCAGTTGGTGTAAATAAAGTAAACGGCGTGCTATTTGATCTCGGACTAAGCAGTATGCAAATTGACACTCCTGAAAGAGGTTTTTCGTATATTAGTTCAAAAAACCTAGATATGCGCATGAACACAGAACAAAGTTTAACTGCTGAGTTTATTTTAAATAACTACACACAAAAAGAACTTGCCGATATCTTTTTTAAATATGGAGAAGAGAAAAACGGCAATATTTTGGCTAAAAAAATTGTTGAGCAAAGACCAATTCAAACAGTTGAGCATTTGGTTTCAATCTGTGACACTGTTAACTTTAAAACAAAAGGACACTCAGCAAAGCGAGTGTTTCAAGCACTGAGAATAGAAGTTAATGATGAACTAAATGTGCTAAAGTCTGCACTTACTCAATCCTTTGCTTTACTTGCAAAAAATGCCAGACTTTGCGTGATTTCTTTTCATTCTCTTGAAGACAAAATTGTCAAAGAGCAGTTTAGAAGTTTAACAGAAGAAAAGACTCCGCTTGGTCTGCCTGTTTTGCTTGAAAAGAAAAAAGAATTTACACTAATTACTAAAAAAGTTATACTACCAAAAACTGATGAGTGCGCTTTAAATCCGCGGGCTCATTCTGCTAAATTAAGGGTGATTGAAAAATTATGAAGTATTTTATCTACGGTGGGTCTTTTAACCCAGTTACTATTGCTCACGTTGGCATTATTGAAAAAATTCTTGTGACTTATCCTGAGTCAAAAGTGATAGTAGTTCCATGTTCTATTAACTACAAAAAATCAGGTTTGATGCCAAATACTTTAAGACTGTCTATGTTAAAGGCTGTTTTTAAAGACAATGAACGAGTTATAATTGATGAAATTGAACTAAATGACTTTGAGTATCTAGGAACCCTTAGCACATTAAAACGCTTGACCGAAAAATACAAAACTAAGCCTGTTTTTGTAATGGGTGCAGACAACGCTTTAAACATCGGCAGGTGGATTAACTACAAAGAACTACTGTCTAAATATGATTTTTTAATCTTTAAAAGACCAGGTTATCAAGTTAAGTTAACTGAAGCAATCAAGGCCGAATATATTGAGTTTGAAATGGACGTTTCTGCTAGCATGATTCGCAACAACCCAGATAAGTTTTTGGATTTTGTCCCAAAGGATGCTAAAGAAATTTTTCAAAATAACTATTTAAAAAACGGCTGTGAAACTGGGATTTTTGACTTAACTGAACTGACTAACTTTCAAATTGACAGACCTTATGTTTTGAATCCTAAAAAGAATATTGACCAGATTTACGAGGTTTTAAATGCACTGGTTAAAACTGGTTTAAATCGCTTTATAAGCAGAAAAGACATTATTTTAAACTCAAAGTCTGACTTAATTTTCTACAGTGAGTTTAACATCAAAGCTCATTCTTATCTAAAGGAAAAACTAGACAAAATTAAAGAACTAGATACAGTGGTTTTTTTGGTTAATAACCATATTTTAAATTACTCAGACCGCACTCTTTCTTTTGTTGAACACTCAGTTTTTATTGACTATCACCAGTTTTTAAAGGACAAAATTACTCAGCTAAAAATAGAAAATAAAAATAAAACCTTAGCTCTTTCAGACACTAAAGTTAACTATATTATCTCGACAGCCGAAAAACAGTTGGCAGATAAATTAACCCAACTTACTCCAAATAAATTCGTAATAGGAATTTCAGGTGGTCTAGACTCAGCCGTTACTTTATTGTTTGCCTATCTTGCTTGCAGACGACTAAATGTAGATCCGCAAAACCATATTTTTCCGCTAATTTTGCCAAGTGTTAACAACAAAACCAGTGTAAAGCGTGCTACTATGTTATGCAAAAGTTTAGGCTTAACTCCAAAAATCATTGAGATTGACGAAATATGTAAATCTATTTTTAGCCAAACTAACCACTTTGAAAAAGATGTGATTTACGAAAATACACAGGCTAGAGTTAGAACTCTTCTTTTACTAAACGCTGCAAACAAAGTAAATGGTGTTGTTTTGAATACTTCTGACCTTTCGGAAATTCTTTTAGGATTTGGCACAGTCGGTGCAGACCTTTTTGGATTATTTGCAACAAACGCAACACTATTTAAGTCAGAAATTAAAGCAGTTTTAGCATACCTTGCTAAAAATCAGTTTTATGACCAACGCAAAGTAATTCAGGAAATCTTGGCCGCACCAATTTCACCAGAATTGTTGCCAAATCAAAACACGGAAGAGATTTTAGGCAACTATGCGTATCTTGATCAAGTTTTAAATGCTTTTTGTTTTCAAGGTAAAGAGTTTAGCATTGAGTTAATTGATGAACTTTTTGGCGATAAGTTAAGCAAGGCAGAAAAACAAAAAATCTTAAATACAGCAGAAACCAGAGTTTTTAAAAATGCATTTAAGCGCTCTGCTTTTCCACTACATATTGAATTTTTTGAAAGAAAACTTACAGACTTTTTCATAGAACCAGATAACGAATATTTTAAATAAGTAAAAAAAATGAATGAAAGGAGCAGGTATGCAAAAAAATCAACAGAAAACAGTAGTACTTGGAATGTCTGGCGGTGTAGATTCTGCAGTTTCCTTAAAACTACTTTTAGACCAAGGCTACAAATGCATCCCTGTTTACATGAAAAACTGGGACAGCACTACTAATTTTGATGTCCTTGGGAACCCTAATTTGAACGACGATGTCTGTCCACAAGAAAAAGATGCTAAAGACGCAGAGGCTGTTTGCAGGCAACTTGGGGTTGAGTTAGTTAGAGTGGATTTTTCAAAAGAATACTGGGACCGTGTATTTCAGTATTTTTTAGCCGAATTTCAGGCTAACCGTACACCCAATCCTGACGTGCTTTGCAACAACGAAATTAAGTTTAAAGCCTTTTTAGAGTACGCCGAAAAATTAGGTGCTGACTTGATTGCAATGGGTCACTACGCTAGAACTGAAATAATTGACGGCAAAAAAATGCTGCTAAAAGGAATTGACAAAAACAAGGACCAGACTTATTTTTTGTCGCAACTTACCGATAAACAACTAAAAAAAGCAATTTTCCCTGTTGGCAATTTAACTAAACAAGAAGTCAGAGCAATTGCCGTGGCAGCCGGTTTGGTAAACCGTGCAAAAAAAGATTCAACCGGGATTTGTTTTATCGGCGAGCGTAATTTTCAAAGTTTTTTGGCTAACTATTTAAAAACTTCAGCTGGTCCAATTAAATTTTTAGATGGCCGTGTTGCAGGTACACACACTGGACTAATTAACTATACAATTGGACAAAGAAAAGGTATAGGTTTAGGCAAAACCTACGAGCTTGATGGACCTTTTTACGTAGTTGGTAAAATCCCTGAAGAAAACACTCTTTTAGTGGCACCAGAAAGTAATTTAGAGTACTTGCACTCAAATAACTGCTTTATTGATAATTTGGTTTTCAGAGCACCGAAACAAAATGGTAAGTACTTTGCTAAATTCCGCTACAGACAAGAAGACATAGAAGTTGAAGTTGAGTTTTTGGAAAACAACTCTGCTAAAGTTTACTACAAACCAACTAAAGCAGTAACACCTGGTCAGTTTTTAGTATTGTATCAAGGCGATGTTTGTCTTGGTGCTGGCCGCATTAAAGATGTGTATATGGACACTGATTTAAGGAGGTGTTGAGGTAATGGAAAAAACCGAAAACACTACAACTCGCCAACTTATTTTTCTAAAAACCTTAAAGACTGGCCTTGATTACATGATATGCTTGTTTAAAGCAGAAGGCATGAACGAAGGCGTTAGAATTATTGGTAATTTCCAGGCGTTTTCTAACGGAAAACCACTGCGCGCAGGGGCTGCTTATGAAGTTACTCACACCAAAATCCCACACCCTGTTTTTAAAACTTTTAAACTAATTTCTTTTGCAATTCCGCATGGCACCACTGAAGAGCAACTGGTAAATCTTTTTAAAGCTCTTAACATCCAAGGAGTTGGTAGAGTTAAAGCAACTAAAATCTGGGAAGCACTGGGCAGCGATGCTGTTAAAAAAATTAACGAAGACCCAAGTTGTCTAAATAACCTTGGTTTTTCAAACAGCATAATTCTAGAAATCACCAAAAAAGTTCAAGAGAACTTCCAAGAGGTTGAGATATTAAATTTCTTAACTTCGGTTGGAATTTCTGCTCGTTTTTCTGCCCAAATTTTTAAAAAACTGTCAAATCCAATCACTGAAATTAAGAAAAATCCGTATATCTTAGCAAAAAAAATTAACCGTTTTGGTTTTACTAAAGCAGATTTAGTAGCCTTAGCACTAGGTATTGAAAAAACTGACTTAAAACGGGCAGAAGAAGCAATTTTCCACGTGATTAGCGCGTATTCAATTGATGGACACAGTTACTACACAAAAGATGCACTAATTCAAGAAACCGAAACTTTTTTAAAGAAAATTGATGAATACAAAATTAGTGAGTATCCCTTGAAAACCGCAATTGATAACTTGATTTTTGCCAATCGTTTATTTTTTAAAGATGGTTTTGTGTATTTACCAGAGATCTACAAAGCAGAAGTTAATGTTGCTAAAATGCTTAATAATATATTTGAAAACAACACAAACTCACTACCACTTGAGTTTATTGACGCACAAATTAAAATAAAAGAAAAAGAAACTGGAATTTCTTACACTGAAGACCAAGTTAAGGCCATCAAAATGGCTTTAACTAACTCGCTTTCCTTTATCACAGGTGGACCTGGTACTGGTAAGACCACTATTTTAAAAGCAGTTAATGACATTTACCTTGAGTATGCCAAAAACGATGAAACTAATCATTTTAAAACAGAAAACTTGCTTTTAGCGCCAACTGGTCGTGCTGCTCGCAGAATCCATGAAAGCACAGGTGATTTAACTTCGACTATACACTCAGCGCTTGAGTGGATTCCGGCTATAGATGATGAGCGCTCATACTGCTTTAAAAGAAACGAAAATCAGCCGTTTACAAATGTTGGGCTAATCATTGTAGATGAAGCCTCGATGTTAGATATTCGCCTAGCAGACGCACTGCTTAGAGCAATTGACAAAAACACCAAAGTTGTTTTTATCGGAGATGGACACCAGTTGCCAAGTATCCAACCAGGTCTATTTTTAAACGATTCAATTAACTCAAAATGTTTTCCTGTGACTACTTTAAACCAAATTTGCAGACAAAGTAAAGACTCTGGTATTGTTCCTTTAATTTCTGCACTTAAAAATAAAGAAGTAAATGAAACTAATTACAAAAACTTTATAAACTATGATTTAAGTATGGGCGAATGCTCAGTTGAATATATCCGCAATAACATCATTAACTTTCTGCAACTTTGCGAAAAACAAAACATTGATATCTACCAAGACTTTCAAATTTTAATTCCTATGAAAGAAGGAGAATGCGGAGTTCACGATATAAACAAGATTTGTCAAAACTACTTTATTCCCTATGAAAACAGGGGCCGCTTTTTAGAGATTAGAAAAGACTCACGCTTTTATATTAACGACAAACTAATGATTACTAAAAATTACCCAGACCACGGTGTGATGAACGGAGATATCGGCAAAGTCGTTGATATTCAGGCAAAAACTTTTGTGCTTAAAATTGGCGATAATTTAGTATCGCTACCTGTAGATATTAAAGAAGATACAGAACTTGCCTATGCTTCTACTATCCATAAATCACAAGGTTCTGAGTATAAATTAGCAGTTGTTATTTTATTAAGTCGCTTTTATATAATGCTAACCAACGAACTTCTTTACACAGCAGTATCTCGTGCTATAGAGAAATTGTTTATAATTGGCGAACCTAGCCAACTTAAAATGTGCACAGTAGATGAGCAACAACGTAATTCTACTTTAATTAAAAGAATTGTTGAACAAAAAGAAGAAATCGCTAAACTGCAGTTAGCGAAAAGGAGTAATTTATGAACGTATATGATTTTGTTGTAAAAACACAAGACAACCAAGACCTAAAACTAGACATTTATAAAGGAAAGGTCTTGTTGATTGTCAACACCGCAACTAGATGCGGTTTTACAAAACAATACACAGAACTTAAAGAACTTTATTTAAAGTACAAAGACCAGGGATTTGTGATTTTAGATTTTCCTTGCAATCAGTTTTTAATGCAAGCACCTGGCACGGATTCTGAAATTCACAATTTTTGTGTGATGAATTTCAACACAACTTTCCCGCAATTTTCTAAAATCAAGGTTAACGGGAAAGACGCAATTGAACTTTACAAATACTTAAAAGAAGTACTACCTGGCGGCCGAATTAAGTGGAACTTCACTAAGTTTTTAGTCAACAGACAAGGCGAAGTTATTGAAAGATTTGGCTCAAAAGAAGCTCCTTTGAGTTTTGAAGAAAAAATCAAATCAGCACTAAGCACTAGCTTAGAAAACTAATTTAATAAGAATTATTTTTTAAATTAAAAAGCACAAATTACCCGAATCTAGGTTAATTTGTGCTTTTTCATTGCTTTGCTAAATAATTTTATTGGTAGAAATTAGTATTGAAAATCGTAAGATTGAAGTTGTCTAATTTGTCTATTAACATAGCTTAATTTAACAAACAAACCAATAAAGCCAAGGATACCAAAAAATAATCCTAAGATAAGTAAAATATCGCCTGCTTTGCCTTCAAATGCTTTAGCAATTGAGATAATATAAAATATAAATGTTAGTAAACCAATAACACCTGCTGCTATAAATAGAGCTAGAAATAAAATCAGATAAGAACCAAAAATAGCAGTAATACCAGATGAAGAAGAACCTTGCATTGAACTAACAGAAACATTTAAGCCAAGACCCCCAGCAATAGAGCCTGCAGTAAGTCCCGTTAAAGTAACTAGTAGAACTGGGATTAAAATAGCAAGAGCAATTAAAATCAAGTAAAGAATAATCGTTGTTTTAAGTGCTTTTTTAGCACTAATATAACTAGAAAGTTTTGTTGAATCCATTTAACACCTCAAAATCATTATACATTTTTTTTCAAAAACTCAAAATAGTTCTTAAAACTATTTTACAACTTCTAAAGGTTCAACTTCGTTAAACTTAAGTTCAGCCCCGTGTTGCGGGGTTATACAAGATTTTTTTGGAATAAATTCTTCTATTTTTTAC
>CAUUIA010000001.1:0-53313 GCA_963545195.1 uncultured Acholeplasmataceae bacterium | reverse complement strand
CAGGGTCGCCAACTAGGTCTGCTTTATTTAAGAAAACTACTAGTCTTGGCACGCCAACTTGGCGAGCAAGTAGGATGTGTTCACGAGTTTGTGGCATCGCACCGTCTGCAGCAGAAACTACTAAGATACCACCGTCCATTTGGGCAGCACCAGTGATCATGTTTTTAACGTAGTCAGCGTGGCCTGGGCAGTCAACGTGTGCGTAGTGGCGTTTTGCAGTTTCATACTCAACGTGTGAAGTGTTGATAGTAATACCGCGTTCTTTTTCCTCTGGTGCTTTGTCAATTTGGTTGTAGTCTAGTTTTTGAGCCAGACCGCGTTCACCAAGCACATAAGTGATAGCTGCGGTTAGCGTAGTTTTACCGTGGTCAACGTGGCCGATTGTACCAATGTTAACGTGTGGTTTTGAACGATCGAATTTTTGTTTTGCCATAAAATAATATCCTCCTTAGCAAAATTATTTAGTTTGTCGTTTTTTAACGATTTCTTCAGTAATAGATTTAGGGGTTTGTTCGTAGTGGTCAAATTGCATAATGAAGTTTGCACGACCTTGAGAGTTTGAACGAAGTGCAGTTGCGTAGCCAAACATTTGAGCCAGTGGCACGAAGCATTTTACGCAAATTGCGTTTCCGCGGTTTTCTTGACTGTCAATTTTACCACGGCGAGAAGTTAAGTCACCAACGATGTTTCCAACGTATTCAGCAGGGGTTACCACGTCTACTGCCATAATTGGCTCAAGAATAGTTGCTCCACCTTTTTCGGCAAGTTCACGAACTGCGATCGTTGCGGCTGCTTTGAACGCCATTTCAGATGAGTCCACTTCGTGGTAAGAACCGTAGTGAAGTGTGGCTTTCACGTCCATGATAGGGTATCCTGCAATAATTCCGTTTGGCAGGGCTTCTTCAAGACCTTTGATAACCGCAGGAATATATTCTTTTGGAATCACACCACCCACGATTTTGTCTACAAACTCAAAGCCTTTACCTGGGTTTGGTTCAAAGTTAATAACAACATGTCCGTATTGTCCACGTCCACCAGATTGGCGGATAAACTTAGCCTCAATGTCGGCAGCCTTAGTGATGGTTTCTCTATATGAAACTTGAGGTTGCGCAACATTTGCCTCTACTTTAAACTCACGACGCATACGGTCAACTATGACATCAAGGTGAAGTTCGCCCATACCAGCAATGATAGTTTGGCCGGTTTCATAGTCTGTGTAAGTACGGAAAGTTGGGTCTTCTTCGGCAAGTTTTTGCAAGGCAATCGCCATTTTATCTTGGTCGTTTTTAGTTTTTGGCTCAATTGCGACGTTAATAACTGGCTCTGGGAATTTCATAGACTCAAGAATTAGTGTGTCTTTTTCGGTTGCCAAAGTGTCGCCGGTTGTAGTGTTTTTAAGACCGACTACGGCACAAATGTCTCCAGCAAAAGCCTCATCAATTTCCTCGCGGTCGTTTGCGTGCATTAAAAGTAGTCGTCCAAAGCGTTCGCGTTCACCTTTAGTGGTATTTTTAACGTAAGAACCTGCTTTAACTGTACCTGAGTAGACTCTAAAGAAAGTAAGACGACCAGAATAAGGGTCTGTCATGACTTTAAAAGCAAGTGCAGTAAACGGTTCGTCGTCAGACGCTGAGCGCAGAACTTCGCAGTCATTTTCATCCATACCTTTAACTGCTGCTATGTCAAGTGGAGAAGGCAGGTAGTCAATAACTCCGTCTAGAACTAGTTTAACACCTTTGTTTTTAAAAGCCGAACCACAAAATGCAGGGAAGAACTTAACTGCAAGTGTACCTTTGCGGATTGCTCTTTTGATAAGTTCAACTGGAACTTCTTCGCCTTCTAGGTATTTTTCCATCAACTCTTCGTCAAAATCTGCAACGGTTTCAATAAGTAGTTGACGTTTAGTTTCAACAATTTCTTTGTACTCGGCAGGGATTTCAATTTCCTTAGTAACCTCGTCCATACCTTCGTCGTAAATATAGGCTTTGCGGGTAATTAAGTCAATAATTCCTTTAAACTCAGTTTCTGCACCAATCGGCCATTGAACGGCTTCGGCGTTTGCGCCCAGACGATCGTGGATTGTTGCAATTGCGTTTTCAAAGTTCGCACCAACCTTGTCCATTTTGTTGACAAAAACAATACGTGGAACTAGGTAGTCAGTAGCTTGGCGCCACACGGTTTCGGTCTGTGGCTCCACACCAGATTGAGCGTCCAGCACTGTAACCGCACCATCAAGTACACGAAGAGATCGTGAAACTTCAACGGTAAAGTCCACGTGGCCTGGGGTGTCAATGATGTTAAGACGGTGTTCGCGCCAATAAGCAGTAGTAGCGGCTGAAGTAATTGTAATACCACGTTCTTTTTCTTGCTCCATCCAGTCCATTTGAGAGGCACCCTCGTGAGTTTCGCCTAGTTTATGGATACGGTGAGTGTGGTAAAGAATACGCTCAGTAGTTGTTGTTTTTCCGGCATCAATGTGTGCCATGATACCGATGTTTCTAGTTTCTTTTAAAGAAGTTTTTCTAGGCATCTTAAACTACCATCTATAATGAGCAAACGCTTTGTTAGCCTCTGCCATTTTATGAGTATCGTCTTTTTTCTTAACAGATTGACCAAAACCTTGGCGAGCGTCTAGGATTTCTTTCGCAAAACGTTCTTCCATGGTTTTTTCTTTTCTTAAACGAGAGTAAGTAATTAACCAACGAAGACCAAGTGCTTGGCGTCTATCTGGTTTAACTTCCACCGGAACTTGGTAGTTTTGACCACCTATACGGCGAGAACGAGTTTCAAGGACGGGCATTACATTGTTAAGTGCTTCTTTGAAAACTACAAGCCCGTCTTGGCCAGTTTCTTTTTCAATACGTTTAAATGCATTGTATAAAATAGATTGAGCAGTTCCTCTTTTTCCGTCAAGCATGATAGTGTTGATGGCTTTTGTAACTAACTTAGAGTTGTAAATTGGATCAGGAAGAACATCTCTTTTAGGAATATAACCTTTTCTTGGCATTATTCAATTTCTCCTTTCTCTATTTTTTTGGACGTTTAGCGCCGTATTTAGATCTAGCTTGTTGGCGGTTTTGTACACCGGCTGTATCTAGAGTACCACGAATAATGTGGTAGCGCACACCTGGTAAGTCTTTTACACGTCCACCTCTGATTAGAACCACGCTGTGGTCTTGCAGAGTGTGTCCAACTCCTGGAATATACGCAGTAACTTCGGTTCCATTGCTTAAACGAACACGAGCGTATTTACGAAGTGCTGAGTTGGGTTTTTTAGGTGTCATTGTACTAACTTTGACACAAACTCCACGTTTTTGTGGAGATGAGTAGTAAGAATTTTGTTTCTCTAATGCATTAAAGCCGTAACCTAGAGCAGGTGCTTTAGTTTTAGAGTTTTTTCTTTGTCTACCTTTGACAACTAATTGTTGTATAGTTGGCATATTTCCTCCTTTTTTACACGGTTATCCGTGTTTTAAAAACTTTTTTAAAAAAATATTGGGTTTTCCCAACGTATTTAAGTTTACCTTATTGACGCTTTTTTTTCAAATAAAAACATTTGAAAATTCTAACAAGTTGAAAAAAAATTAAATTGCGGGTAAACTAAATTTGACGGGGGTATTTCGGATTCGATTTAACGTGTTTGAAATTAACTTGCATGCCGTGGCTGCGCACGTAAAAACGCGAGGTTTTATAAACGCAAAACCATTATTCGTGCCAAGAGCACAACAAACTCTTTTATACGCTTAATTTAAATCGCGTATAGCATTTTTAAAGAACTTCTGCAGTTTTTTTAAAAAATGTTTTCCTTATATATGCAGGATATCTAGTCTATTTTTGAGTTTTGATTAGGTATTACTTAAACTCAGAGTTAATTTCTAGTTTGTTTGTTTTACTGAATTTTAACTAAATATCTAAATAAACTAAGCATGTAGACGGTTAAGGTTAGACCTTTAAAGACAGGAGTTCAAATCTCCTTACCTCCACCATAAGCACTTTAAAATGAAACAAGATACCTTGTTTCATTTTTTTATAAGGTGTTGCTGCACTTTGTGTTAAATTGGGTTATTTTAGCAAAACTAATCTTAAAGACAGATCGCCATATAGGCAGGTATACAAATTACTCCATCTTCGCGAACATGCAAGTTTTTGGGGTGAATAATATAACACTTGTCAACTCTTGACAAAAACTTTTCTTTAAACTTATTTAGTGATGTGGTTTTATAGTTTTTCGCTGATTTGACTTCAATTGCGGTGATTTTGCCAAAAGGTTCATTACTTGTGATTATAAAATCAACCTCAATGTCGTTTCTCCTTTTTTCTTTTGAATAATGACTATAAAAATAAAGTTTGTGTCCGTTTGCAGTTAAAATCTGGGCGACTATATTTTCAAAAAACATGCCCTTGTTAATAGATAGTTTGTCATTTAGTAAATCAAGGTAAATTTGAGTTTTTTCACTTTCTTTATCTGAAAAGGTTTTAGCCAAAAGTAGACCTGTATCTCCCATGTAGCATTTTAAGTAACTACTTGACTCAGATAAAGCAAGGCCGATATTAGGATCTGTTACCGCTGGGCAAATGTTACAAATTTTTGAGTCTTTTAACCAGGCAAAAGCATCTTCGTAGTTCTTGCTTCTAGCAGCGCTGCCTTGCTGAGTAAATTTAATTCGTTTTTCGTATTGCGCCAAAAAACTAGGAATTTGGTCAAAAACATTTAACACTTTTTCTCTGTAAGTTCGCTCTATTTTAAAAATGTCGCCACGGTAAGTTTCCAAAATATCAGTTTTATCATCTAAACAACTTTTAAACAGTTTATTTTCTTTTAAAAAAGTAGAAATAACTTTAGGCATTCCGCCTAAAACTAAATAGAGTCTAAAGGTTTCCATTAAAAGGTCGTGTATATGTTTTTCAATTGGCTTCATTTGAATAAATGCGTTTTTAATAAAAGGAACTATTTGCTCGTTTCCAATTGCCCAGGTAAACTCTTCAAAGTCCATAGGGTGCATACTAATTTTTCGTTCTTCTGAAGGCAACAAGATGCCTTTGACATTTTCTTTAATAGAAATTAAAGAACCAGTTTCTATGTAGTCATATCTGCCATCTTTAACTAAATATTTAATGGCTTCTCGGGCTTTGGGGAATTTTTGAACTTCATCAAAAATTATTAGAGTGTTTCTTTCATAAAGTTTAGTTTTTTTATGCAAAGAAAGATACATAAAAAAACTGTCTAAATCGTTTAAGTTGTTAAAAAATAGGTTTTTGATTTGCTCATCTTCATTAGCAAAGTCTATTAAAATATAACTTTTGTAATTGACTTTTGCAAATTCAACTACAGCAGTTGATTTACCAATTCTACGAGCACCTTCGATTAGCAGAGCTGTTTTACCTTGACTTTCGTTTTTCCATTTAAGTAATTTATCGTGTATTTTTCTTTTAAAAATCATCTTTTTTCACCTTTCGTGTATATTATAAAGCATTTACACTAAAAGGCAAAATACTTATACAAAAAACGCAAAGTAATATTTAGACAAAATATACAAAAAACGCAAATTAATATTTTGACAAAATATACAAAAAACGCAAAGTATTTTAGTTATTTTATTAAAAAATAGCCTTATAAAGCAAACGTTTGTTTTTTTGTGATATGCAAAAAACGTAATGTAATATTTAGACAAAATATACAAAAAACGCAATGTAATATTTAGGTAAAATATACAAAAAACGCAAAGTAAAATAGAACTAAAATAAAAATAGACTGCTTTTGCAGTCTATTTAGTGTTATTTTGCAACTATATTTACCAATCTCTCTTTAATATAAATAACTTTGATTACGTTTAAACCACTTATTGCCCTTTGCACTCCGTCTGAGGCCAATGCTTTTTGCTTTGCTTCAACTTCAGTGATAGTTTTGGCAACCGATTCTTTGCCGCGAATTTTGCCGTTGACTTGAAAAATTAGTTCAAATGTTGAGTTTTCAAGTTTAGAGTGATCTACTTCTGGAAAGTCTTCGTTAACCAGTTGAGCGTTTGAGTTTAAAAATTGTAAGTTCATCTCTTCGGTGATGTGCGGACAAATTGGATTTAATAACTTTAAGAAAGTTCTAAATTGATCTTGAGAAATTGCCTGTTGCTTGTAGACCTCGTTGACAAAAATCATCATTTGCGAAATTGCGGTGTTAAAAGAAATTGTTTCGTATCCTTGCTCAACTTTTAAAATGGTTTGGTTTAACACAAAGTCCAGCCCTTCGTTGTGAGAAGGCGTGATAAACTCATGCATTCGCCAAACACGGTCAAGGAAACGCTTAGCACCATCTAACATTGTGGTAGACCAGTCTTTGTCCATTTGCAGAGGCCCCATAAACATCACGTATAGACGAAGAGCATCTGCTCCGTGTGTCTCAAAAATCTCGTCAGGATTTACGACATTTCCTCTAGATTTAGACATTTTTTGACCGTTCATCAAGATCATGCCTTGGTTAAAGAGTTTTTGAAAAGGCTCGGGTTGAGAAACCAGACCTAAATCGTATAAAAACTTATGCCAAAAACGCGCGTAAAGTAGGTGACCAGTGGTGTGTTCTTTTCCACCAACATAGAAGTCTACAGGCAACCAACTGTCAAGTAGTTTTTTTGCTTCCTTTGAGTTAAGTGGAACAACACCGGCGGCTGTTTTTAAAATATAGGCAATGTAGTACCAAGAACTGCCGGCAACTTGCGGCATGGTATTGGTGTCATATGAGCAGACTTGTCCGTCTTTTTCAAAGTGAGTCCACTCAGGGCAGTTTGCAAGCGGACCATCACCAGCGCCAGAAGGTCTGATTTCGTTTAATTTAGGCAAAACTAGCGGTAGGTCTTTGTCTTCAACTAAGTGGACGTTTTTATGTTCGTCATAGTAAAGCGGGAAAGGTTCGCCCCAATAGCGTTGGCGTGAAAACACCCAGTCGCGAAGACGATAGTTAACAGTAGTTGAACCTGCCTTGATTTTCTTTAAGTATTGGTTTAGAGTTTTTTTTGCTTGTTCTATGTTTTGTCCGTCAATTAGCGGTGAGTTGATGTGAAGCCCGTCTTTGGTATAAGGAAGTTGGTTTTCTTGAACATCTATAATTTTTAAAATATCTAGGCCAAACTTATTTGCAAACTCAAAATCGCGCTCGTCGTGTGCGGGTACAGCCATTACAGCGCCAGTTGCGTATTTGAAAAACACGTAATCTGCCACCCATACTGGAATAATGCGGCCAGAAATTGGACATTTTGCGTAAGCACCTGTAAACACACCTGTTTTTTCGTGTTGAGTTTCGCGGTCAAGGTCTGATTTTTGCGAGGCTAGTTTAATGTAGTTTTCAACTGCTCGCTTTTCTTCTTTAGTTGCGATTTTTAAGGCAAGTGGGTGTTCAGGCGCTAGCACTAAATAAGAAAGCCCATAAATTGTGTCAATTCTGGTGGTAAAACAAGTGATTTTTTCGTTAGTGTCTAGCACATCAAAGTCAATTAAAGTTCCCTCGCTTTTGCCGATCCAGTTGCGTTGGGCTTCTTTAATTTCTTCAGGCCAAACAACTAAATCCAGGTCTTTAATTAACCTATCTGCGTATTTAGTAATTTTTAAAACCCATTGCTTAAGAGTTTTTTTATACACAGGAAAATTGCCGCGTTCAGAGACCATCAGTCCGTTTTTGACAGTTATTTCGTCGTTTGCCAAAACTGTGCCGAGTTCTGGACAAAAATTCACTTCAATGTCTTTAAGTTCAGCAAGGTCGTGTTCATATAGTTTCTTAAAAATCCACTGGGTCCAGTGGTAAAACTCAGGGTCGTGCGTAGATATACTTTTTTGCCAGTCAATGGCTTTACCTAGTCGGTTTAGTTGGGCTTTAAAGTTATTGATACTAATTTTAGTAATTTCTTCAGGTTGTACATTGTTTTGAATTGCAAACTGTTCAGTTGGCAGGCCAAAAGCGTCAAAACCCATAGTTTGCAGAACAGAAAAACCTTTGGCTCTTTTGTATCTGGCCAAAATATCGGTAGCAACATAACCCTCAACGTGTCCAACGTGGAGACCTAATGCAGTTGGATAGGGAAACATATCTAAGATAAAGTATTTGGGTTTAACAGCACTTTCTTCGGTTTCAAAAGTTTGCTCTTGTTCCCAAATTTTTTGCCATTTTTTTTCGTATTCTAAAAAGTTATTTTGCATAGTAAAGTATAGTCCTGAAAAATATTAGATTAAGATAGATGTAAGCGGTTTATGGTTATTTTGCAGACTCGGCTTTAAGTATCTCAAAATAGCCAACTAAGTCGCCAATGGTTTTAATTTCTCTTAGTTTAGTTTCATCAACTCTGATGTCGTGTTTTTCTTCAAACGCTAAAACTATTTCAACTGCGTCAATTGAATCAATTGCTAAATCTTCTTTTAGTCTGGCGGTTGGTACGATTTTTTCGTCTTCAATATTTAGATTTGTTTTAATAATGCTTTTAATTTCTTCAAACATGGGTAATTTTCCTTTTTTTTAAAATTTATTTATTTTGGTGCTTTTTTTGCTCAAGCGCTATTTTTATTATAGCATCAAACAAAGGATGGGAAAAAAGCGGGTTTGAACTAAACTCGGGGTGAAAAAGAGTAGATACAAAGAAAGGGTGACTTGGATTTGCAAAGGCTACTGGCGTTTCGTCTAAAGTAGCAAGTGGGACTAAGTTAGGATGAGAAACTGCTTTAGTTGGCACTTTAAACGAACGAAAACGTTCGATAATTTTGCTTTCTTTGAAATACTTACTTACTGGGTTTAGTTTATTTATTTTAATTTCACGGCCACCTACCAGTTTAGTGGTTTCAACTTCAGTGGTTTTATCTAAATTGTTTAGCATTTGCCAAAAACCTAAGTTTATCAGCAGAGTTGGGATTTGTTTTTCGCTAAGTTCGTGAATTAACTCACTTTGTTTTAAAGTAAACTCTTGATTGTCTTGGCCAGAAACTACTGCCAGGTCTGTGTTTTTGAGAAATTCAGAGTTATCGGTATTTGAGTTATACCAAATAAAGTTTGGTTTAACTGAGTATGTGTAGCCAGAGTGTTTAATTGCCTCGGTTAGTGAAAGATAGGCCTCTTTAAAATCTGTGGTACCGACTACTCCGACATTTAAAACGGTGTTTGCTGTCTCTACTTTTGAAATTAGTAAGTTCCAGGTTTTTAAGTTAAGTGGTTTTTCCTTTATTTCAAAATGTTTAAAGATATTTTCGTGCAGTTTACCTTCGGCCAAAAGTGGCACCACTTTGTAGACAACATCTAAGTCAGGACAAGCTAAGACTGTCTCTGGTTTAACGTCGGTAAAGAAAGAAATTTTTTGAACGGTTTCGGGGTCCAGCATTCTTTTTGACCTTAAAATAAGTGCATCCGGATCAATTCCGAAACTACGCAAAGTCTTGACACTGTGTTGAGTTGGTTTGGTCTTGAGTTCTTGTGAAACTTCAAGGTAGGGAACTAATGCTGTGTGGATGTAATAGGTGCGGCGATACCCTAAGTCAAACCTAAGTTGACGAATTGCCTCCAGGTAAGCCTCAGACTCCATATCACCAACAGTTCCGCCGATTTCACAAATTATGACATCAGCCTGACTTTGCTCAGCAGCCTTCTTTAGTCTGTTTTTAATGGTATCAACGACATGTGGAATTACTTGAATAGTTTTGCCACTGTATTTGCCAGCCATTTCGTTTTCCAGAATTTCTCTGTAGATTTTGCCCATGGTGATACTAGAGTGCGCGGTTAAGTTAACACCGGTAAAGCGTTCGTAGTGTCCTAAGTCTAAGTCTGCCTCAGTTCCATCTGCGGCCACAAAAACCTCTCCGTGTTGAAGTGGGTCAATCATGCCAGGAAAAGTATTGATATAAGGATCCATCTTGATCATAAACACCGAAACTCCAGTGCTTTTAAGTAGTCTGGCAATAGACGCCGCGGTTACACCTTTTCCAATCCCAGAAATTACTCCACCTGTAATAAAAATAAAATTACTCATATTTTTAAAAAACTCCTTTCTGTTTCTATTAAATAAAAAAATAGGGATGCAAAAATTGCCTCCCTATTCATATAGATTTTCGTAGTCGTCCATGTATTTGTTGTACTCATCTTCGTCTTGATCTGATTCGTCTAAGTCCAAATCTGGGTCAACATATTTATCGTCGTCTTCGTCGCTTCCAGTTTCTAGGTAATCCTCAATGTCTTCTTCAACTAAAGCGCTTTCGTCTTCTTCATCATCAAGTTCAGGAAGTGGGTTGTCACTTGCTTGCATTTGAAGTTTTTCATCTTCCTCGTCTTCATCTTCTTCAATATCTGGTTCAGATGCCACAAACTCATCTAAATTAAAGTCAGAAAATTCAATGTCGTCTTCATCTTCATTAATTTCAATGTCTTCATCGTTGCTTTCGTTGGCAAAAAAAGTACCATCTTTGTCCCAATACTCTAACTTATTGTCTTTTAAATCAAAAAGCCCGTCGCCAACGTAGACAAAGCGACCTGATGAAATTAAGTCAAAATAAAGTTGATTTTTAAAATCTGCGCTAACTTCGCCTAGATTGCGAATTGCGCAAATTTTGTCAATAAGTTCGTTAAGTGAAACAGCAGAACCCTGTTCCTTGATTAAGGAGTATGCAATTTCTGATAAAGAATTTTCTTCTGTATGATTCAAGTCAGCCTCCATATAACTTAAATATTATATTATAGTCAAACCTATTTTACAAACTATAACTAAAGTCCTAAAAAATTAGGCATTTTAGCGCTAGAAAGAATGTCTTCTAGTTCTGAGTTGACTTGTTCAATGGCTTTGTTAAAGGCTACACAAATTGCGTCTTCAAGCATTTCTTTATCTTGAATAATGTCTGCGCTAATTTTGCAGTCTACAACTTTTTTTGAACCAAGTAAAGTAATTGAGACACCTGCCGCCGAACCTGTAAACTCAGTTTCTTGAAGTCTTTGTTGGCGTTCCATCATTTCTGCTTGTAGTTTTTGAATTTGTTTTAACATTTGCGGATTCATATTTATTGCTCCTTGTTTGCAAGTTCGCCGAATACTGCGCTTGCGTCGAATTTTTTAGTTTTAACTTCTTTTAAAATTTTATCATATGCTGCATATTTTTCAACAACAGCGCTAAAGTCATTGGGAATAAATTCAAGGTTATTTCTAAGGTAAGTGCTAATTTGCATTAACACAGCCTTTGCGTCTTGTTTAGTTAACAAAATTACTCTCGTGATTTCTGGCAAAAAGTTATTAACTTCTTTTAAAAGGACAGGATATTTGGTTGTTTTGTAGATTTCAGTGCATGCAGTTAATCCATCTGCAGCAAGTAACAGGGTTTTTAGGCTGGCTAAAACTATTTCAAACTTGCCAGAAAGTCCAGAGACATCTGGGTCTTCTGCAGATTTTAAGAAATCAGAGTTATATAGTTTTGATTCTGCCTCTTCTCTAAACTTCTTTTTGGCGTTGTCAAGCAGATCTTTAAAGTCTTGTTCAGTTAGACTGAAAGGACTTTTAACTGAATCTTTGCTAATTTTTTCAGGAGTGGGCGAAAAAGCTACAGGGTTACTTGCAAAAATATCACCGTGTGTTTCTGGTGTAGTTTTTACTTGTGGTTGTTCTGATGTTTTAACTGCAGGTTTTGCAGTTTCTAGGTTTGTGTTAAATACAATCGCTTCTTGTTTGTTTACGATTGAGTAAATTTTGATTAAAGTAACCATCAGCATATTTTGCTTAGAAGTTGTGTATCTAATTTCTTTAACCAAAGTATTTAGTTCAGTAAATATTTCTAAAACTTTTGCTTTGTTTAGTTTTTTAAAAAGGTTGGGTTCTCCTGTTGAAATTTTTAGCAAAATTTGTTTGAAGTTATCAATAAACGCGTCAATTATTGAGTTTTCACTTTTACCTGCCTTAAGTAGTGCGTCAAGCATAGCAACAGCGTTGGCCAGGTCGGCATTGTCGAGTGAGCTAATAATTTTTAAAATTTCGTTTTCGTCAACTCCACCAATAATTTTTAAAACTGTTTCTTTGTCGATTTTTTGTCCAGCATACGCGACTGCTTTGTCAAGCAAGACCAAAGCATCTCGCATTGCGCCTTCTGCTTTTTTGGCAATTAAAGCAGCGGCTTCTTTTTCTAAAGTAATTTTTTCTTTTTTAGCAACTTCTGTGACTTGTCCTGCAATTTCAGCCTCTGTTAAAGTTAGGAAACTAAAGTTCATACAACGAGACTGGATTGTTTTTGGGATTTTATGCGGTTCAGTAGTTGCCAAAATAAAGACAACGTGTTTAGGCGGTTCTTCTAAAGTTTTCAAAAGCGCGTTGAAAGCCGCGGTTGTAAGCATATGAACTTCGTCAATTATGTAGACTTTGTATTTCAAATTTTGCGGCAAAAAGACACATTTGTCGCGAAGGTCTCTAATTTCGTCAACTCCGTTGTTGCTTGCCCCATCTATTTCTACAATGTCCACAGTTTGTTCTTGCTCAATTACAAGACAGTTTGTGCATTTTCCACATGCGTCACCTGAAGTTAGTTTTTCGCAGTTAATGGCTTTCGCAAAAATTCTGGCAACCGTGGTTTTGCCAATTCCTCTGGTGCCAGCAAAAATAAAAGAATGTGGAATACTGCCACTTTTTAGAATTTGTCTAAGAATTTGAATAATTACCACTTGGCCAACTACTTCTTTAAGTTTACTTGGTCGGTATTTACGATATAAAACTTTATACATAGTTATTTATTTACCAAGGCAAAAGTGACTAAAGATGTTTTTATTTACATCGTCGTCATACACCTCGCCAAGTATCTCCTTTATAGCATTGTAAGCGGTTTTAATGTTCATCACCACTAAATCAGCGGTTAAGAAGTCTGCAGAACTGTGGGCTTCTTTTAGTTCAGAAATTGCTTTTTCAAGTAGAGTAATTTGTCTTTGGTTTGACAAAAACGCTAAGTCTCTGGTGTCTAAGTCAGTTAATTTTAACTTAGTTAAAATAGCGTCTTCAAGCGGTTTTAAGTCTTCATCAAAAGTAGAGATGTAGACAGCATTTTTGTCTTTTTCTTTAATTCCTAAGTCTTTTTTATTTGCAATTTTAATTAGTTTAGCGGGATCTATTTTGTTTAAAATTTCTAAGTCTTCTTTGGTTAACTTTTGGTTAGCCTCAAAAACAAATAAAACTAAGTCAGCACTTTTAATGGTATCTAGACTTTTTTTGATACCAAGATTCTCAACTAGATTTCTGCTTTTACGGATACCCGCGGTATCAAGTAAGTTTAGAGCAATGTTGTTCAGGACAATTTTGCCCTCAACAATATCGCGGGTTGTACCTTGAATGTCAGTGACCAAAGCCTTATCTTGTTTCAAAATAGAGTTTAAAAGAGATGACTTGCCGACATTGGGTCTTCCGACAATTGCCACAGAAATCCCGGTTTTCAGCATTGTGGTGCTTTTTGAGTTTCGCAAAAACTCAGTTAAGGCGCTTAAAATCGCGTCAATTCTTGATTTTAGTTCAGAAGTTTCAAGGTCTGCTGCTTCGTCAAACTCAGGGTATTGTAGTTTAACTTCAATGTCTGAAATTAACGCCAGAACTTGTTCTTTAAACTCAGAGATTTTTTTGCCAGTTTTACTAAGTAGTGAGTTTATTGAAATTTTGGCAGCGCTCTTGGTGTCGGCTTCAATTAAGTCCATCACGGCCTCTGCTTTAACTAAATCTATGCGTCCATTTAAATAAGCACGGTAAGAAAACTCACCAGGATGAGCCATTCGGATATTTAGACTAAGTAGCCGTTCTAGCACTAAGTTAGTTACTAAAACCCCACCGTGGCAAGAAATTTCAAGCATATCATCTGCTGTAAAAGAATGCGGTTTTCTAAAAACCGCAATAACTACTTCGTCAATTGGTTGGTTGTCTTTGTCTAAAATAAAGCCGTAGACTAAGGTGTTTCCAGGAACATCGGTTAAGTCTTTGCCTTTAAAGATAGTGTTAACTTCTTTGATGCAAGTTTTTCCCGAAACTCTTATAACTGAAATCGACCCCTTACCATAAGGGGTCGCAATTGCAGTGATATTTTCAAAATCAGTGTTGTTTAAACTCATCAACGTGTCTAGTTTGCAAATCGTCTTCTTTGTTTAAAATAGCGTTGGCGTCTTCTGCTTTCATCTCGCCTTGCTTAACTTTGTGAATTAAGTTATTGCGGCAACTTACAAACGGGTTTTCTTTGGAAACCATGTCACGAATAAAGATGTAAATGATAATAACGGTTGCACCAATTACGCCGATCAAAAGATAACCTGAACCCAAAATTAAGCCCAAGATAGCACAAGCCCAAATAGAGGAAGCCGTAGTTAAACCTTTGATAGACATTTTATCCTTAATTATGACACCGGCTCCAATAAACGAAACGCCCGCGACAACTTGTGCGATGATTCTTTGACCTTCGTTGGGTTGAAAAGCATTCAGTTCAAACATCAGCCTTTGAGTAATTGCAATTGAGCAACTCGCTATTCCTACTAAAAAGTAGGCAGAAACCCCGACAGCCTTGCCTAAATTGCGGCGTTCAAGTCCAACAATTACGGCGTATACCATAATAATTAAAAGCGGCAGGATAACTTTAAACAGCCAGTCTTGGCCAGTTTGCAGGGCTTGAAGGTCTAGCGAACCTTTAGTAATTGCCTCGGATATTTTAGAATTCTGATTTGCTGATTTATTGGTAGTAATGTTTAAAAGTAGTTCCAGCATTGTTAGTTATTTTTCTTTAAAACTTCCACAATTCTGGCGTCAAGGGCGTCAATTACTTTTGTGTGTTGTTTCATTTTATCCAGGTGGCAACCCGCTGCAAAGTCGTGTCCACCCCCTGGAGGGAATTTGTTGCAAACTGAAGCAATTTCTACTTGATTTGAACGAACGCGCACGCGAACTGAGTTTTCAAGTTCAATAAATAGTACCCAAACAGGGCAGCCTTCAATTCTGGCCATAGCGTTTATAGCTGCTGCTGTGTCTTCTTGAGTTAGGTTAAATTTCTTTTGAATGTCGCGAGTTGCAAGGAAGTAAACCACGCCGTTTTTTGAGCGTTTGATGTTAGAAAATAGATGACCTTTATATTTAAGTTGTGCAAAAGTGGTTTTAGAAAGTTCACGATCTACATATTCAAGGTCAGCACCCTTAGAAACTAAGAAAGCCGCCATTTGGAAAGTAGTTTCAGTAACTCCGCGGTATCTAAATCCGCCAGAATCCGTAACTAAACCAGCATATAGTGCTTGCGCGCCTTGTTTGGTGATCATTAGTTGATCTCTGAACTTATACAGAAAGTAAGTAATCATTTGACAAGCCGCTGGTGCTTCTTCGTGTACCCAGTTGATGTCTCCGTATTGATCCATTACAATGTGGTGGTCAATTTTAATGATTTCTTTAGCCAGTTTAAAACGTTGATCTGCAACTCGCTCTTGAGTAGCGGTGTCTACAACTATCGCTAAAGATTTTTTAATAGTTTCGTCGTCAAGAGTGTCAAGTTCACCAAGGAAACGCAGGTATGGTGTGTGGTCGCCAAGTGAGTATACTTGTTTTTTGGGAAAAGTAGTTTCAATGATGTTTTTAAGACCAAGTGATGAGCCTATGCAGTCTCCGTCAGGTCTTTTATGTGAGTAGATTGTAATAATGTCGTATTCTTTGATTTTTTTTAAAATTAAACTAATGTCCATGTTTTTACTCCTTATTATTTACTTTGGTTTTGTAAAATTAGTTCGTTTAAATCTTTAATCATGGCTTTGGCAACTTCAAAGTTATCCAAAGTTGCGCCACAAGCCAGCGCGTGTCCACCACCGCCATATTTCTTGGCAATATGCACAACTTCAATTTCTCGACTACGAAGTTCACAAATTACTTTGTCTTGCTCAGCGGAATACGTGAAGTTAGCCCAAATTGGAATTTCTTTAATACCAGCAAGTAAATTAACCATACCACGACTAATTGAAAAGAAATCGTAAGTGCCAAGTGACTCAAGAAACTCTTTGGTGTTAAAAAAGTAAGCAACTGAGCCCTCAATTTGCATGCGAGTGGCAAACTTCGCTTTAGTTTGACGCTCTTCTAGAGTCTCTACATACAACCACTTGTAGAACTTAAGCGGGTTTGCGCCCAGAGCAGTTAGTTCCGCAGCGATTTGAAATAAACGCGGTGCGTTGGTTAAATACTGAAAACGACCGCTGTCGGTAATAATTCCGTTTAGCAAGTAGTCAGCCGCTATTGCTGGGATTTTTAGTTTTAGTTTTTTTGCAATATCGTAAACGTAAGCGGCCGCAGCCTCGTAAGTTGGGTCAGAATAAACGTGAGCACCTGCTACATCTGATTTGTTTTCGTGGTGGTCAATAATTACCACGTCTTTGGCAAACAGATAGCGGTTATCTGAAATCATGTAAGAAACTGCGACGTCTGTAATAAAAACTAGCGCGTCTTTGTAAAAACTATCCGGAATTTCGTTCATCGCATTTTCGTAGTCAAATTTGTTGTGGTCACCAACTACGTAGACTTCTTTTTCTGGAAAGTTTTCCTTAATTATGTGCATTAAGCCCATTTGTGAACCAATTGCGTCCATATCTGGTTTGGAGTGTCTGTGAATAATAATGCGGTTGTGTTTTTTTAAAAGTTCTTTAATCGTTTTCATTCAATACCTCTAACGAATATTATACTATTTTTTAAACTTGTTTTTCAAAGTGCCGAAACTATAAATAAATAAATTTCTTGCATCCCGTTAACTAAATTAACCTCAGCGTATGGACAAAGTGTTTGGATGTATTCCTCAATTTCTCTGGCTTCTTCGTCAGACACAGCCTTGCCGTAAAATAGAGTAACAACTTCGTTTTCTTTTGAAAGAATTTGGGAAAGCAGGCAGCGTGTTGCGTCAAAAATATTTTCAACTGAGCAAGTTATCGCGCCTTCAGAAATTCCTAAATAATGACCTTTTCTAATGTCAATGCCGTTCTGTTTGGTGTCGCGAATTGCGTAAGTAATTTCGCCAGTTTGCGCAGCCTGTGCGATTTCTTGCATGTTGTCAATGTTGGTCTTAAAGTCAGCACTATGGTCAAACACAGAAAGCGCAGCCACTCCTTGGCCTAGATTTTTAGTCTTAATTACCGCGATATTGCGGTCTTTAACTAAGTTAGTAGTTTGCTCTGCCGACATGATGATATTTGAGTTATTTGGAATGATAATAATGTTTTTAGCGTTGACTTTCTCAACGGCTTCAATGAAGTCTTGAGTTGATGGATTCATGGTTTGGCCACCGGCAACTATATAGTCAACTCCGTGTTCAAGTAAGTATTGGCGAACTCCATCACCGTTTGCAACAGCAATCAGTCCGTATTCTTTTTCAGGGGTTTTGCTGGCTGGTTTTTGCGCAGCTACTGCCTCTTCGTTTTGCAGTTTCATGTTGTCTACTTTAATAGACCTGGTTTCGCCTAGTTGCTCGGCGTTTTTAAGTAAGTTAAGTGGTTGGTTGGTGTGGATGTGGACTTTTAGTAGTTCTTCGTCGTGAATTACTACCATAGAGTCGCCAAAGTCTTTAATTTCTTTGATAAATTTTTCTTTTGAAAATTGTTCTGATTTATCTAAAATCAAAACAAACTCAGTACAAAACTTAAACTTAATTTCGCCAATTACGTGGTCATATGCAGTACTTTGTTCTGAGTTTAAGACAAATGACTTAGTTGTAGTTTTAGTGGCTTCTTTAATAACTTTGCCATTAATATAGTGTACAAAGCCTTCAACGATTTTAACAAAACCAGCACCACCACTGTCTACAACATTAGCCTCTTTTAAGACAGGCAAAAGTGTAGGTGTTTTCTGCAAGGTAATTTTAGCCTGATTAAAATAAGTGGTTAGAGCATCTTCAAAAGTAATTAGTTTGCCGCGTTTTAAGCGCAAATGTTCACCAGCTTCGCGAAGTACGGTTAAAATTGTTCCTTCAATTGGCTGAACTACACCACTGTAGGCTACTTTGTAGCCAGAAATCAAAGCATCTATTAGTTGAACTACCGTCAGTTCTTTGCTGTCAACTTTTCCAAGTTCTTTCGCAAATCCACGGAAAAACTGAGAAAGAATGACACCTGAGTTGCCGTGTGCAGCAACAACTAGTTCGTGTGAGAAAACTTTTGTGATTTCTGCAATGGTTTTGTTTTGAAAATCTAAGATTTTAATTTTGTTAGCACCTGCATTGATAGTCAGGTGCATATTAGTTCCAGTGTCGCCATCTGGAATTGGAAAGACATTTAAGTTATTAATTTCGTCAATGTGGAGCCTTAAGTTAGCAGCCCCATTTATCAGCATTTTGGTAAAAAATTCGCTTGTTATTGTTTTGTGTTCCATCAATAAACCTCAGTACCTTTATTATACCTTAAATCCCTTTATATTATATAGGGCTATTTTTGGCTAGGTGGGGTTGGCGAGATAAATTTTAGGTTAATACATTCACCTAAATCCAGAATTATGTCTTGCCCTGTTGCGCAGGTATTCTTAGTTAAGATAAAGTAAATCCACTCAGCGATTTCTTTTGGCTCTATCCAACGGTTAAAGATATTTTGATTTGCAACCACAGACATTGCTGTTTTGTCTTTATACAAGTCTGGCTCTAAATTGGTGTGAACTGGACCAGGGCTTAGTGAGTTAACTAAAGTCTGGTATTTTTCACCAAGAGTTTTAGCAAGATGTTTGGTGTAGTTAATGCGGGCTGCTTGAGAGACCGCGTGTAAAGGTTTGCCAAACCCGTGGTGACCAGCGGTTGAGGCGATGTTTAAAACAGCCTTTAGGTCTTTACTTTCATATTTTTCGATAATGTTAATATAGCCTTGTAAGTTGGTTTCCAAGGACTTTTGCTCATCCATTGTTCCTGCGTTGTTTAAAATATAAGAGATATTTTTTAAATCAGGAAGGCTTTTAAAATCAGTTACCGATACCTTAAAGTGTTGATAGTTTTTGTCTTTAATAGTCGCTGCATTTTGGTCAATTCCATAGACTAAAAAATTATTTTTTAAAAAAATTTCAGCGGCATATTTGCCGATTCCACTTGAACTTCCGGTGATTAAAATTGTTTTCTTTTCCATACTTAAAGTTTAACATACTAAAAGTTTAAAATTGCGGAAAAACCCTGATTATGCTAAAATATTTGGAGAGGAGATTTATAAACATGGGAATATGCGCTATTAGCGGCAGAAAACAACTTGCCGGAAATAATCGATCACACTCTCTTCGTGCGACTCGCAGAGTCTGGAACTTAAACTTGCAACCAGTGAAATTTACTGACGAAGCAGGTCACACTCACAAAGTCATGGTTTCAGCAAGAGCTCTTCGCACTTTGAGAAAACAAGAACGATAATTAAATTAAAATAATTAAAAAAAAGGAACACATCAGTGTTCCTTTTTTATTTCCTTTAAAATGACTTATTTTAGCATTTTTAAAGGGAGTTTATTTGAATAAAAGTTATTTTTTAAGTGAGTTTTTAACGAAGTTGTAAATTGTTCTAACACCAACTCCGCTCGCTCCATCTGCGTAGTAAAGGTATGGTGGGTTGTAAGCAGTTCCAGCGATGTCAACGTGGACGTACGGAACTTTTTCAGAAAAGTAAGTTAAGAAAATTCCGGCAGTAATTGAACCCGCGCCGCCTGAACAAACATTTTTAATTGTACCAAATGTTCCTTTAACCGCTTCTTCGTGTTTTTTAGAAATTGGGAATTGCCAAATTCTTTCGCCGGCCTCTTCACCCGCTTCAATTACTTTTTGAGTAAGTTCAGGGTGGTAAGAAACACAGCCAGAAATGTCGGTTCCAAGCGAAACAATGCAAGCTCCGGTTAGAGTTGAAAACTCAACTATCAATTTTGACTTAACTTCAGTTGCAGCCCAGTGAATTGAGTCGGCCATAGAAACACGACCTTCTGCGTCTGTGTTGTCAACTTGAATAGTAACTCCGTCTTTGTGAGTTTTAAAAACGTCTCCGTTTTTATAAGCGTGTCCAGACACTGCGTTTTCACAAAGTGACATTACGCCGCAGACATTTTGCTTAATTTTGTTTTTAGCAAGTGCTAAAATTGCCGAAACTACAGCGGCAGACCCAGACATGTCTGTTTTCATTGTCAGCATATTTGTGTAAGGGATTTTTAAAGCATATCCTCCACTGTCGTAAGTTATACCTTTTCCAACAAAAGAAAGAAATTCATCGTCTGCTTTGTTTGGTTGGTATTTAATTACCACAAATCTTGGGTCGTTGTCAGAACCACTACCAACGGCAAGCGCTGCAAATAGTTTATGTTCTTGCATTTGTTTTTTGTCAAAAACAGTAACTTCCACATCTTTAAAAGGCTTAAAAGTTTCTTTAATTAACTCAGCGTAGTTAGCAGGATACAAGTCATTTGCTGGGGTGTTAATTAAATCACGGCAAAGAAAAATTGAGTCTGCTAGGTTTTTAAGTTCAAGTAGCGCTTCTTTTTGTTCAGCAAACTCACCTAAGCCGATTTCAGGTAAAAACTGAGTTTTGTCGGATCTATAGCGGTTGTATAGGTAAATTCCGTGATAAAATCCTTCAACTAAGTAAATTGTGTCTAGAGTTTTTACATGCGCGAAGTCTAGGTTAACGCTCTTGATTTTTCTGGCTTCAAGGAACTTAACTAATTTAAAGCCGGCTAAACGAAGGTCTTCATGAGTTCTGTCACCTAGTCCTAGATAAATTGTGCCTGTATTTTCTAAACTAAGTAAATCCAGAATTTCCCCAGCTTGTGCTTTGAATCCTCTTTTTTCTGAAAGTTCTTTTAAAAGCACGCACTTAGTGCTGGCTTTAACTAAAGCAACTTTAACTTCTGATTTAGTTTCTTTTACTAATTTCATAAATAAATTTCTCCTAAAATAAGTGCAAAAGAGAACTACACTTTGTTTAATAAAGTGTGGTTCTCAATTGTATTTGCGATTAAATTGTTTTAATAAAGTCCTTATACAAACTCAAGAATTGACATTGGGGCGTTGTCGCCTTTACGGCCAACTGTTTTAATTATTCTTGTGTAGCCACCGTTTCTGTCTTTAAAACGTGGAGCCACAGTTTGAAATAGTTTAGTTAAAACTGTTTCGCCTTTAGTGTCAGTCTCAACATCTCTAAGGTAAGTTCTAGCTAAACGGCGAGCATTGATATCGCCTTTTTTGCCAATAGTAATTAGTTTTTCTACCATTTTTTGAGTTTCTTTGGCCTTAGAGTGAGTAGTAATAATTCTTTCTTTAACGATTAGTGCTGTCGCTAAGTCTCTAAGTACTGCTCTTAGGGCAGCTGAGTTTCTAGATAGTTTTGATCTCATTATTATAGTCCCTCCTCAATATCGTCAAAAATTTCTTTAATTAAAGCATCGTCATCATCAACTGTTTTTTTAGTAATTGTGCTGTCTTTAAACTCAGCCAATTTATTTTGCAGTTCAATGAATGAGTTTTGACCAAGGTTGCGAATGCTTTTAATTTCTTGGTCTGTCATGTCAAGTAGTTGGTCAATTGTTTTGATGCCTTCGCGAGAAAGCGCGTTGTATAGACGAACAGATAAATCTAGTCTGTCAATTGCTAGGTTTTTGTCAACTGCTTGTGCAGTAGTTTCGGCTTCTTCTGCGATGTAGTCTTGGAATTGTTCTGCATTTTCAGAAATTTGGCGAACCGCGCCAAATAACTCACTTAGCATAGAAGCAGCTTCAGAAACTGCGTCTTTAGCGTCAATTGCGCCGTTAGTTTCAACTTCTAAAATTAACTCGTCATACCCGCCTTGTAGTTTTTCAACGTTAAAGTTAACGCGTTTAACTGGGGTAAAAATTGAGTCTAGCGCAATTTGGCCAATGTGGTCAAGATATGCTTTGTTGTCGTTTTGAGTAACGTAGCCAGCACCAGTTGCCAAAGTTGCGGTAAGTGAGATGCTGGTTCCTTTATTTAAATGACAAATTACGTGATCTGGATTGACAACTTCAACACCAGCTGGCACTTGTAAGTCACCAAGTGTAATGATTTCTTTGTCAACGTCGTTCAAAGAAACTTCTGCGCGGAAACCAGGTTCAACTGAATCTAGGCGAAAAATTGCGTCTTTTAAGTTTAAAACGATTTCTACAACTCCCTCTTTAACGCCAGGGATTGTTGAAAACTCATGCGGCACACCTTTAATTTCTACGTTAATCAAAGCTGCTCCCGGAATTGAGGCAAGCAGAACGCGTCGAAGAGCGTTGCCGATTGTGATACCATATCCACGGTCTAGGGGTTTAATTGAAAATTTAGCAGTAGTTTTGTCTGCAGAAATTACGGAAATTGCGTTTGGTCTTTCAAATTTTAAATTACGCATACTTCCTCCTAGCCACGTGGACGCTTAGGTGGGCGGCAACCATTGTGTGGAACTGGTGTGTTGTCTTCAATTGAAACAATTTCAAGACCAGCAACTTGCAGTGAACGAATAGCAGACTCACGGCCTGGTCCAGGTCCTTTAACAGAAACTTCTACCTTAATCATGCCGTTTTCCATAGCAGCTTTAGCAGCAGCTTCTGCGGTGATTTGAGCAGCAAAGGCTGTTGATTTACGAGTACCTTTAAAGCCTTGTGCTCCGGCTGAAGACCAAGCGATGGCGTTGCCATCAAGGTCAGTGATTGTTACAATTGTGTTGTTGAAAGTTGTGTGAATGTATGCTTTGCCAAGAGGTATGTTTTTACGTGCTTTGCGACGTGTGCTTACTTTTTTAGCCATTGTTCATTCCTCCCTATTTCTTTTTGTTGGCAATCGCTTTTGCTTTGCCTTTGCGAGTGCGGGCGTTGTTTCTAGTGTTTTGTCCACGCACTGGCAGTTGTTTACGGTGACGAATACCACGATATGAACCAATTTCCATTAAACGTTTAATGTTTAGGTTAACATCGCGACGAAGGTCACCTTCAACTGTGTATTTTGTGACTTCTTTGCGGATTTTTGAAAGATCGTCGTCGTTTAAATCTTTAACACGCACGTCTTCAGAGATTCCGGCGTCTTGAAGAATTTTTTGAGCAAGTTTAACCCCAATACCGTAAATGTAGGTAAGTGAAATTACTACTCTTTTGTTTGAAGGGATATCTACCCCAGCGATTCTGGCCATATTTTAATCTCCTATCCTTGTCTTTGTTTATGGCGTGGGTTTTCGCAAATTACACGCACATAACCTTTTCTTTTAATAACTTTGCAGCTATCGCACATTGGCTTAACTGATGATCTGACTTTCATAAGTCCTCCTTATTTTTTGCGATAAATAATGCGGCCTTGAGTTAAATCATATGGTGATAATTCTAAAGTTACTTTATCGCCAGGTAAAATGCGTATGTTGTTCATGCGGATTTTACCAGATACTCGGGCCTTAATCTCGTGTCCACTTTCTAGTTTGCATAAAAATACAGCACTAGGTAGTACTTCAACAATGACAGCATCAATTTCTATTTGTTCTTTTCGCATAGTTTAGTACCTTTTATTTAAATTTTGGGAGTGAGTATCTCATATCCGTCTTTAGAGACGTAGACAGTATACTCAAAGTGGGCAGCGGGTTTGTGGTCTTTAGTGACAGTTGTCCAACCGTCTTTTTGAATTTTTACTTTGTGTGAACCAAGATTTACCATAGGTTCCACGCAAATTGTCATGCCTTCTTTAATTTCGGTGTGTTTCATGTGTTGGTTGAAGTGAAAAATGTATGGATCTTCGTGTAGTTTTTCACCAATTCCGTGGCCACAAAACTCACGAACTATGCCGTATTTAAACGGCTTTAAGTAGTTTTCAATGGCTTTGCCGATATCTGTAATAAAGTTACCAGGTTTTACCACAGAAAGTCCTTGCATCAAGGCTTCTTTAGTTCTTAAAACTAAGTCTTTTACTTCATGTGTGACTTCGCCGATTTCATAGGTCCACGCAGAGTCTGCGTGCCAACCGTCTTTAAGGACACCTAAGTCTAGCGAAATAATATCGCCATCTTTTAAAACTACATCTTTAGAAGGAATGCCGTGAACTACGCAGTCGTTAACACTCGCGCAAATTGAGTGCTTGTAGCCTTCGTAGTTTAAAAAAGAAGAAACAACACCACGATCAGCTAAAAACTTAGCTGCAACTTCATCTAGTTTAAGTGTAGATACACCTGGTTTTAAGTGTTGTTCTAGTTCTTTTCTTAGTTCTGAAAGAATCCTGCCGGATTCTTTCATTTTACTAAGTTGTTCAGGGTTTTTAATAGTAATCATAACTATTTACCTAAAACCTCAATAATTTGGGCTTTAGTGTGTTCAATGGAAACATTGCCATCAACTGTGCAAAACAGACCTTTGTCTTTGTAAAACTGTTCAATTGGCTTGGAGTTTTCATGGTAAAGCGAAAGTCTTGCGCGGATTGTTGACTCTTGATCATCTGCTCGCTGCACAATTTCAGCTGAGCACTTGTCGCATTTACCTTCAACTTGTGGTGGCATGTTTGGAATGTGGTAAGTCTCACCACATTTAGGACAAACTCGGCGACCGGCTAAACGCGAAACAATTAGTTCATCGTTTGCATCTATATTTACAACTTTAGTAATTGTAAATCCTAGTTTAGCAAGGATGCGGTCAAGTTCAACGGCTTGAGCAAGATTGCGAGGGTATCCGTCTAAGATAAACCCACCTTTAGCATCTGGTTGACTTAAACGGTCCAAGACTAGTTCGTCGGTTAAAGAATCTGGAACTAGTTCTCCAGCGGCTAATATAGCCTTGACTTTCTTGCCAAGTACAGTTTCGTTTTTAATGTTTTCTCTAAACATATCCCCAGTTGAAATGTGGGGGATTGAGTAGTGAGTTTTTAAGACTTTGGCCTGTGAGCCTTTACCTCCACCAGGAGGTCCCATCAAAATAATTATCATTAACCAAAAATCCCCCTATATTGATTGCTTTCAGCGTCAGTTTCAATTTGTTTAGTAGTTTCTATTGCCACACCAACAACGATTAGTAGTGATGTACCACCTAGAGTAATTGCTGAAGCCTCAGCACCTTGTAAGCCAAAAATTACGGCGGTTAAAATTGGCAGTGAAGAGATAATTACTAAGTAAATTGTGCCAATCACGTTGACTTTAAATAAAGTCTTGGCAATAAAGTCTTTAGTGTCTTCACCTGGACGAATTCCTGGGATATAGGCGTTTGATTTAGATAAGTTGTCAGAAATTTTTTCAGGGTCAAACTGCATAAAGGTGTAGAAAAACGAAAAAGCAATAATTAACAGAATATAGATAATGTAGCCAATCGGTCTTTGGAAGTTAAAGATTTCGTTAACCCAAAAACCGCCACCAGATGAGTAGTTTTGAGTGATAAACCCGGTAATAGTTTGTGGGATACCAAGCAAGGTTGAGGCAAAAATCACGGGCATCACGTTTCCAGTGTTGACTTTAATTGGAATATTTGAGTCTGATTGCGCTTGGCGGTTGGCGTGTTGAATTGGGATTTTACGGCTAGAGGTTTCAACGAATATTACCCCTAGAATGATAGCTATATAAAGCAGAGTAATTACCACGAAGTTAACGTAGTGTGTCCAGCTTGTAGCTTCTGTGATGTATTTTTTGGTCATCATGCTAAACATTGAAGGAATTGAGATAATAATTCCGGCAGTAATTAGCATTGAAGAGCCGTTTCCGATACCTTTTTGGGTAATCATATCGGCAAACCAAATACAAATCGCGGTACCAGCAGCAATAGTTAGCCCTATGTAGATCATCGCCATACCGATGTTGCCAGAGAACCCTACGAAAAACTGAGTTCCGCGGCCCGCTGAGAAAGAAAGGACAAGCGAAATACCTTGGACAAAAGCAATTGCAATTGCCAGTACTCGGTTAATTTTGTTAATTTTGTAGCGACCTTCTTCACCTTGTTCTTGCCATTCTTTGAAAGTAGGCACTACCATTGGCAGAAGTTGAGTGACGATAGAGGCCGTAATATAGGGAGAGATTCCCATTGCCAGGAAAGAAAAGCGTTCAAGTGATCTTCCTGAAAAGTTATTTAAAATCGCAAAGAATCCAAGTCCATTTTCAAATAGGTTGCGAATTGCGTCTACGTTAACAAGCGGCATCGGAATGAAAGACATCACTCTGAGTGCTAAAAGTAGAGCAAGTGTAAAGATAAATCTTTGCAGAATTTGTTTATTGGATAAAATTCTTTTGACTCTATTCATTGTTAAATTGCCTCAAATGTGCCGCCAAGTTCTTGGAGTTTAGTTAAGGCAGATTTAGAGATTTGGTGAACTTTTAAAGTTAGTTTTTGAGTAAGCTCACCGTTTAGGACTTTAACTGCTTTAAAAGGTTTAGAAATAAGACCTTTTTCTAAAAGCAGGTCAACTGTAACCACAGTTTCTGGCTCAAAGCAGTTTAAAGCAGATAGTGAAACGATTGCATTTTTAGTTTGGTTAAGTGAGTGAAAACCACGTTTTGGCAAACGTTGAAATAGTGGAAGTTGTCCACCTTCAAAGCCTGGGCGAGTGCCGCCACCAGAACGCGCGTTTTGACCTTTGTGGCCTTTACCAGAGGTTTTTCCGGTTCCAGAGCCAATTCCACGGCCTAGTCGTTTCTTGTCTGGACGTGGGCGTAAGTTTTTAAGTTCGTTAAGCATAAACAAAGGCCTCCTTATTTCGCTTCCTTGACTTCAACCAAGTGAGCAATAGTTTTGATTTTGCCTTGGTTTACAGCGTTGTCTTCTAAAACTGCTTCGTCGTTGATGCGCTTTAGGCCCAAAGTTTCGGCAGTTTTAACTTGACGTGGTAAACGTCCGATTAAAGAACGTCTTAGCACAACTTTTAGTTTCATAAGCTTTTTACCTCCACGCCACGTAGACGAGCGATTTCTTCTTTAGTTTTAAGTAGTTTAAAACCTTCAAAAGTTGCTCTAATCATGTTAATAGGTGTGCGAGAACCAAGAGATTTAGACAAGATGTTAGAAACACCGGTTAGTTCACACACTGCACGAACCGCACCACCGGCAACAATTCCGGTACCGTCTGAGGCTGGTCTAAGGACTACATGTCCAGATCCGTAAATTCCTTCAATGTAGTGAGGGATGGTGTTGTTCACAATTGGCACAGTAATTAGGTTTTGTTTAGCTTGTTCAATCGCTTTTTTAATAGCGTCTGGAACTTCGTTGGCTTTACCTGTTCCAAAACCCACTTTGCCTTTGTGGTTTCCAACAACTACAAGCGCTGAGAAGCGGAAACGACGTCCACCTTTAACGACTTTAGTAACGCGGCCAATATGAACGACTTTTTCGTCAAATTCTTTTTCTTCTTTTTCAAATTTATCGTACATAATTTACTCCTTTAAAACTCAAGTCCAGCAGTTCTAGCGGCTTCGGCAAGGGCTTTAACACGACCTGCGTATAGATAACCTGAGCGGTCAAAAACAACTGCTTTGATTTTAGCTTTAAGTGCTTTTTTGGCAATTGCTGTACCAAGGGCTTCGGCTGCCGCTAAGTTTTTGCCAAGTTTTAGTTCTTTGGTGTTGGCAGCAACCAAGGTATGGCCTTTTGTGTCGTCAATAATTTGGACATAGATATGGGTATTTGAACGGTATAAAGATAGGCGAGGACGAAGAGAAGTACCTGAAACTGATTTTCTGACACGTTCGTGTCTTGACAAGCGAGATTCGTTTTTGGAAATTTTTAAAATCATAGACGTCCTCCTTATTTAGCGGTTTTTCCGGCTTTTTGGCGAACGTGTTCACCTGTATAGCGGATACCTTTTCCTTTATATGGTTCTGGTTTTTTAAGTAGGCGTACGCGCGCTGCAAACTCACCAACTAGTTCCTTGTCAATACCTTTGATAATGATTTTAACTGGACTTGGAGTTTCGCACACTAAACCTTTTGGCACTTCAATTTCCACGGGATGAGAAAACCCAAGGGCAAGATTTAACTTACCGTTAACTGAGTTTGCTTTATATCCAACACCAATAATGTCAAGTTCTTTTTGAAAAGGTTGGTGTACACCTTGCACCATATTGGCAAGCAAGGCTCTAGTGGTTCCGTGTAGTTGTTTAGTGGTCTTCTCGTCGTTTGGACGAGTAATTTGAATTTGGTTGTCAGTTTGCACAATCTTTAAGATTTGAGAAAACTGAGTCTTTAGTTCACCGTGTGGACCTTTGACTACTGTGTAGTTTTCAGGAGAGACAGAAACTGTCACGCCTTGCGGAACTAAGATAGTTTTATTTCCAATTCTAGACATAGACTTTCTTCCTCCTACCACACATAGCAAAGAACTTCGCCACCTAGACCTGCTTTTCTCGCTTGGCGGTCTGACATAATGCCTTTAGAGGTTGAAATTACGGCAATTCCAAGTCCATTAAAGACACGAGGTAGTTCTTCTTTGCTTGAGTATACTCTTAGACCTGGTTTAGAGACACGGCGAAGTCCGTGAATTACAAGTTCCTTGTCTTCTGAGTATTTTAGTTCAACGTTCATGTTTTTAGCCACGCCTTCTTGAAAAACAGCGTAAGAAGCGATAAAACCTTCTGATTTTAAGACTTTTAAAATACGTTCTTTTTCAGTAGAATGTGGAACATTTACGCTTAATTTGTGTTGTCTGTTCGCATTACGAATGCGAGTTAACATATCTGCAATTGTATCTGATACCATAAATGCCTCCTTCTACCAGCTGGCTTTTTTTACGCCAGGCAACAGTCCTGCTGCTGCCATTTTGCGAAAGTTATTACGAGAAATTCCAAATTTACGAATGAAACCGTGTGGACGACCGTCAATTTGGCAACGGTTGCGATAACGGCAAAGCGATGCGTTTCTTGGCAATTTTTGTAGTGCTAAATAGTCTTTGTTAGCCTTCAGTTCGCGAGCACGTTCTTGATAGCGTAGATAGACTTCTAGTTTTTTGTTATTTGCATTAATTTTTGATTTTTTAGCCATAAGTTTGAGTCCTCTATTTAGCAAAAGGCATGCCTAAGTTTTTAAGTAAACTAAATGCCTCTTCGTTGGTTTTAGCAGTAGTTACTAAAACTACGTCCATACCACGAATTTTTTTAATATCGTCAAATCTAATTTCTGGGAAAATTAGTTGCTCTTTAACACCAAGGGTATAGTTTCCACGACCATCAAACGCGGTTTTAGAAACTCCTCTAAAGTCGCGAACTCTAGGTAGAGAAATTGAAATTAGTTTATCTAAAAAGTGATACATTTTCTCACCACGCAGAGTGACTTTAACACCAATTGGCATATTTTCTCTTAGTTTGAAGTTAGAAATTGATTTACGCGCACGAGTAACAACTGGGCGTTGTCCTGCGATTTGGCCAACTTCTTTGACGATATCTTCAATAACTTTGGAGTTTTGAGCAGCATCTCCTGCTCCGACGTTAATCACGATTTTTTCAAGTTTAGGCACTTGCATGACAGATGAGTACTTAAACTCTTTAATTAAAGCAGGGATTGCTTTTTTTATGTAGTGTTGTTTTAATCTTGAAGTCATTTGCCTGCTCCTTATTTAATCGCGTCGCCAGATTTAGCGATACGCACCTTTTTGCCGTTTTCTTCTTTAAAAGAAACACGGGTAGGTTTTTGGGTTTTGGGGTCAATTAAGGCCACATTTGAGACGTGAATTGGCATAGGTTTAGAAATTATTTGACCTTTTTCGCTATTTTGGTTAGGTTTTTTGGCAATTTTGGCGATATTCACGCCTTCAACGACAACCATTTGTTTGTCTCTAAGTACTTGGATAACGCGGCCAGTTGTGCGAGTTTTAACACCTTTTTTATCGGTAGTGAACTTGTCTTTGCCAGCAATGATGGCAACTTTGTCTCCAGTTTTGATATACATTTAACAAATTCCTCCTTTTTATAAAACTTCTGGTGCTAAAGACAAGATTTTAGTGTAATTGTTGTCTCTAAGCTCACGAGCAATCGGTCCAAAAATACGAGTTCCACGAGGGGTCTTGTCTTCTTTGACCAATACAACTGCGTTTTCACCAAATTTAATATATGAACCGTCTGCTCTTCTCAGGCCGTCTTTAGTTCTGACAACCACAGCCTTGCAAACGTCACCTTTTTTAACAACTCCGCCAGGAGTTGCTTTTTTCACAGTTACAACCACAAGATCGCCAATATTTGCATAACGGTGGCGAGTTCCACCAGGAATTTTAATTACTAAAACTTCCTTCGCTCCTGTGTTGTCTGCGACTAGTAATCTAGTTTCTTGTTGAATCATTTCGCTTCACCTCTCAAACTAAATTACCACTGCTTTTTCAAGCACTTTAATTAGTCTAAATGACTTAGTGCGAGAAAGTGGGCGGGTTTCTGCAAACGCCACGATATCGCCAATTTTGCATTCGTTTTGTTCATCGTGAACGTGGAATTTCTTAGATACCTTGAAGCGTTTGTTGTAAAGTGGATCGTTTTTATAAGTGTCAACAACGACAACTATAGTTTTATCCATTTTATCTGAAACAACTTTACCACGGAAAACTTTTCTTTTAGTTTCTCTTTCCATTGTTGACTACTCCTTTGTTGATTTGCGCTCGGTTAAAATAGTGTAAAGTCGAGCGATTTGTTTGCGGGCTTTTTTAACGCGGGCTGTGTCTGTAAGTTGCCCTGTTGCTTGTTTGAAACGTAGGTTAAATATTTCTTGCTTTAACTCAAAAATTTTGCTTTCAATTTCAAGGTCTGTGTATTTTCTAAGTTCTTGCATCTTTTTCATGTTTATTTAACCTCCTTTTTCACGATTTTTGATTTAATTGGTAGTTTGTGTGAAGCCAAGCGAAGCGCTTCGCGTGCGATTTCTTCGGCAACTCCGGCTACTTCAAACATAATTTTGTTTTGTTTAACTACCGCAACCCAGTGGTCTGGCGCACCTTTTCCGGAACCCATACGCACTTCGAGAGGTTTCTTGGTGCGAGACATGTGCGGAAAGATGTTAATCCAAACTTGACCAAGTCTTTTCATGTGTCTGGTCATCGCGATACGAGCAGCCTCTATTTGCTGAGAGGTAATGTATGAACCTTCAAGGGCTTGCAGTGCAAAGTCTCCGTTGATAACTTCGTTTCTACCTTTAGCAACACCTTCGTAAGACACACGATGTGGACGGCGATATTTAGTTCTTTTGGGCATTAACATAAACTATTTACCTCCGTTTGGACGAGCAGGTCTTTGACCTGGTTTTTTAAATCTTGGTCTGCGTTCAGGTGCAGCGTCTTCGTATGCCTTGATTTTCTCTTCGCGTGTTTCGCCTTTATTAACGTCTCCGTTGTAAATCCAGACTTTAACACCAAGAATACCGTAAGTAGTATTGGCCTCTGCAGTTGCGTAGTCTACGTCTGCTTTAAGGGTTTGTAGAGGCACGCGGCCTTCTGAGTATCCTTCTGAGCGCGCCATTTCAGCGCCACCTAGACGACCAGAGATTAGAGTTTTGCAGCCCAAGGCTCCAGCTTTCAGAGCTCGCTGAATTGCCATTTTTTGCACACGACGAAAAGACGCACGGTTTTCAAGTTGGGTAGCGATAGATTGCGCCACGATTTCTGCACTGCGTTCTGAGCGTTTAACTTCAACAACATTTAAAATCACGTCTTTTTTAGTGATTTTTTCAAGGGCTTTGATAACTTTGGCGCGAGTTTCGGCGTTAGTACCAATTACTAGCCCTGGTTTGGCTGTGTACAGGCGAATTCTAACCTTGTCTTTTTCTTTGCCTTTGTAGCGTTCGATTTCTATTGAAGAAATAAGCGCTTCTTTGTATTCAGGATAAGTTTTAATGGCTTTGCGAATTAGGAAGTCTTCTTTGATGTAAGCAGGTACGAGTTTTTTGTCTGCATACCAACGAGATTCCCAGTTTCGAATAATTCCGGTTCTCAGACCGACTGGACTAACTTTTTGACCCATTCTTATCCCCTTTCAGCCACAACTACAGTAATGTGGCTACGTCTTTTGACAATTGTGTCACCAGAACCTTTGGCACGTGGCAACATTCTCTTCATTTTTAGACCTTCAGTTGCGAAGCATTCTTTGACATACAACTTAGTTTGGTCTAACTTTAAGTTGTTAACTGCATTCGCGATTGCAGACTTTAAGCACTCTTTGACAATTGGTGATGCTTTGCGGTTAGTAAATTGAAGGTAAGCCAAGGCTTCCTTGACATTTGCGCCACGAATTAAGTCGATGACTAATTTGGCTTTGCGTGGTGTAACTTTGGCGTCGTGTACGATTGCTTTTGCTTGTTTTTCCATAAATTTCACCAACCTTATTTAGCAGCCGCGCGTTTGTCGGCTTTGGTGTGTCCTCTAAATGTGCGAGTTGGCACGAACTCACCTAGTTTGTGGCCAACCATGTCTTCAGTAATATAGATAGGCACGTGTTCTTTTCCGTTGTGCACGGCTAGAGTGAACCCTACGAAAATTGGGAAAATAGTGGAACGGCGAGACCAGGTTTGAATAACTTTCTTTTCGCCTGCTTTTGCCATTTTTTCAATTTTTGCAAGTAGTGTATATTCACAATAAGGTCCTTTTTTAATTGAACGAGACATTATTTTCCTCCTTTTCTACGGTTAACAATAAGTTTGTTAGATGCTTTTTTAGGATCGCGTGTCTTAACTCCACGAGTTTTCTTACCCCATTTAGTAAGTGGTTGTTTACGACCAATTGGGGTACGTCCTTCACCACCACCGTGAGGGTGGTCAACTGGGTTCATCGCAGTACCACGAACGTGGGGTTTCACACCCATTAAGCGAACGCGACCTGCTTTACCAAGAACAACTAGTTCGTGTTGAGAGTTGCCAACTACACCGATAGTTGCACGGCAAGTTGCCAAGACTTTGCGCATTTCACCACTTTGCAGACGAAGTAGCACGTATTTCTCCTCGCGGCCAAGAATTTGGACAGAAGTCCCCGCTGAACGCGCGATTTGTCCACCTTTACCAGGTTTTAACTCAACGTTGTGAACAAATGTACCAACTGGGATTTTACCAAGTGGAAGTGCATTTCCGACTTTGATATCGGCGTTTTCGCCACTTTGAATAACTTGGCCGATTTTTAAGTCTTCACACGCCAAGATATAGCGTTTTTCGCCGTCCTTGTAAGTGACTAGTGCGATATTTGCAGAGCGGTTTGGGTCGTACTCAATAGTCTTAACTACTGCTTCTATATCGTCTTTGTTTCTCTTAAAGTCAATAATACGGTATTTACGGCGAACTCCACCACCGATGTGGCGAACAGTGATAGTTCCTTGGTTATTGCGGCCACCAGTTTTTTTCAAAGTAGTAAGCAATGATTTTTCTGGAGCAACTTTTGAAAGTTCAGAGTAATCGATAACAGACATGTTGCGACGTCCGTTAGTAGTAGGTTTATAGTTCTTAATTTTCATCATTTACTCCTTTCACTAAATTGTAAACTCAGCAATCTTGTCGCCTTCTTTTAGAGTAACGATGGCTTTTTTGAAAGCAGATACCATTCCCTGGTAGCGTCCAACTGTTTTTTTCTTAGCAGGAGAAATCACAGTTCTTACTTTCAAGACAGTTACTTTAAAAATAGATTCAACAGCAGCCTTAATTTCTGGTTTAGTTGCGTCTTTTTTTACACGGAAAGTGTATGAGTTTGAGGCTTCAATTAACTTGTTTGATTTTTCAGTGATAATAGGTTCAACTAAAATATCAAATTGTTTAATTTTAGTTAAATTTAACATAACGCCTCCTCAAATTCTTTAGCAGCACTAACTGTAAGTAGTAAGTATTTAGCGTCAAGCAAGTCATATACAGAAGTGTGGCTAGGTTCGTTCATGACAGTAATTTGACTCAAATTACGTGCGCTTAAGACAACATTTGGCTCAAACTCGCTGTCTACATATAGAACTTTGCGGTCAAGTTTTAGACTTTCTAAAATTTGGGCAAATAGTTTAGTTTTAACTTCAGGCAGAGATACTTTGTCTACTAACACTAAAGTGCCACGTTGAACGTGTTGAGAAAGCGCTGAGCGAAGGGCAAGTTGGCGAACTTTTTTGTTGATTTTAATGTCGTATTCGCGAACTTGTGGACCGAATGCTACTCCGCCTCCAACAAATTGAACAGCACGGCGAGAACCTTGTCGGGCTCTACCAGTTCCTTTTTGTTTATAAGGTTTACGTCCACCACCTGATACCATTGAACGGTTTTTAACAAGGTGTGTTCCTTGTTGCATCGCAAGGCGTTGTGCACGAACAACGTCGTAAAGTGCTTGTTTATGTGGCTCAATTCCAAAAACAAAATCGTTTAACTCAATTGTTTTTACTTTTTTGCCGCTTTGGTTTAATACTTTATATTCCATGATTTAAACTCCTTTAGCGTACAGCGGATTTAACCACAACAAATCCTTTATTTGGACCAGGAACGGCACCTTTTACTAAAAGTAGTGCTTGTTCTTTGTCTACTTTGATAACTTCAAGGTTTTGAATAGTCACTTGTTCGTGTCCCATGTGACCAGGAAGTGGTTTTCCTTTCATATTTCCCTTGATGGCACCCATTGAACCAGGTGCGCGGTGGTAGCGAGAACCGTGAGCTTCAGGTCCACGGCGTTGGCCGTGTCTCTTAATTGAACCTTGGAATCCTTTTCCTTTAGTAATTCCAATCACGTCAACTAATTCTCCTACTTGAAAAATTGTAGGTTCTACAGTTTGACCAACAGTAAGGTTGGCTAGCTCTGAGGCGCTGTGTTTGAACCTAAGTTCTTTAACGAAGCGCTTAGGAGCAGTATTTGCTTTTGCAACATGTCCCAAAATTGGTTTGTTCGCAAGACTTTCGCGTTTTGATTGGCAACCAAGTTGTGTAGCAACATATCCGTCTTTTTCGATAGTTTTTTGTTGAAGCACTACGTTGTCAGCGCAATCTAACACGGTAACTGGAATTAACTTGCCATCTTCTGAAAAGATTTGAGTCATTCCAATTTTTCTACCTAAGATTCCTTTAGACATAATTTTTCCTTTCTATCGTTTACGATAATTTGTCTGTTTTGTCAGTTTCGTGTGTATAAATTATTGTTTTAGGGCAATATCTACACCTGATGGTAAGTCAGTTTGAAACAATTGCGGCAGGGTTTTTTGACCGATTTTTTCAATTACGATCAATCTTTTGTGAGTTCTTCGTTCAAATTGTTCACGAGCAGTTTTGTTAACGTGTGGTGAACGAAGTACAGTGAAAATTTCGCGTTTAGTTGGCAGTGGCACAGGTCCTACGACAGTGGCACCAGTTTTAGTTACAACGTCAACTATCTTAAGCGCAGCTTGATCAATAAGTTTGTGATCGTATGACTTAAGAGTAATTCTTACTGTTCCTTTTGATTTTTCAGCCATATTTAAAGTCTCCTTTCGTCTAATTCTAAGATTAGGCTTGCTCCATGTAAATTGTTTAAAACACAGCAACGGCTATTTGTGTTTTAATAACCTTACATATCATAGCCTTTGTGCGTGTGCACATACTTAATAAGTATACACTATTTGCTTTTTTAAGACAAATTATTAAAAACTAATAAAAAAACCAAGCAAAGCCTGGTTTTAAAGATTAATTTAATTTTTATTTGCAGCTAAGTCGCTAGAAAAATGAATTGACACTAAAGTTAGGTGCATTAAGTTAAAAAAGATTGCTAAAATTGAAATTGGTAAGAAGACTATTAAGGGAATTAGTTTCAGGGAATTAACTTTATAAAAACTGGTAATTAGAGTAAATGCTAACAGAAAAAATACAAGGAGTAAATCTAAAATTAATAAGGTAAATAAATTAGCTGCTGAATAATTTTGTTTAATTAGTGCAGTAAAATTTAACAATAAAGTTGTGAAAAAAAACGTTAGAAACGACAAAAAGAAGAAAATATACACAAAATTAAATTTAAAATATGAGTAATGAAAATTCTCTTGTCGTGCAAAAATTAATGAAATGGTAGCAATAAAAATTAAAAATATGTTGCTTACAACTGCCAAAATTGGCAAAGTAATTTGAATTCTTCCTAGATTAGTTTTGATGTTCATATTGGCCTTCCTTTTTGTTTGTATTTTTAGGTTTATTTATATTATTTTAAAAATCGTTTACTAGAAGTTTTTAAGTAAAGTTCCGGCTTTTGGGCCACGGTCTAGTAGGTAAATTTGTTCAACTATAAGTTGGCCAAAAAACTCAGGTTGTTTTAAGCCAAGCGCTTTGGCGTTTTCTGAGTACAGTTCAAACAGTTGACTAGATTTGTCTAAAATAGTTGCGCGACCAGTAAAACGGTAGCCAGTTTGCGTAACTTCGTCAATAAAGCAAACAGATGCTTTTCCTGTTTTTTCAATGTTGAACTTAGTATGCTTACAAGTTGTTTCGTTCCAAATTAAGATGTTTCCAGAAAAATGGCGCATTGTGACTTTAGGGCCAACATTTGGCACACCTTCTTTAGAAACTGTGGCAATATAGCCAACTTTGTTTAAAATAAAGTCTAAAATTTCTTTTTCCATAATTATTTTACGTTGTGATAAATATGTTGAACGTCGTCTAGTTCCTCAAGTTGCATAAGCATGTTGTCAAATTTCTCTTGGTTTTCAGTGCTTAGTTCAACCAAAGTCAGTGCTGAGTAAGTGATTTCGTCAATCTCAAACTCAATGTTTGGAAAGGCAGAGGTTAGTGCGGATTTAACTTGGCCGTATTTATCAATTTCGGCGTAGACCACGGTTGAGTTTTCAAGGGCTGCGGTGTCTTTAATGTCTGCGTCTGCCTCAAGCAGTGCGTTTAGCACATCGTCTTCTTGAACTGGTAGTTTAAAAATGGCTTCGTGTGCAAATTGGTGCGAAACTGAACCTGAAACTCCAAGTTTTCCGCCAGTTTTGTTTAAAATTGCGCGAATTTGCGAAATCGTGCGGTTGACGTTATCGGTTAAGGTCTCAATTATAAACTGAGCATCTCCTTGTCCAAAGCCTTCATAAACTACTGGCACGAAGTTCTCACCACCGGCACCTTTGGCTTTGTCAATGGCTCGTTGGATGATGTCGTTTGGTACCTGGTCTTTTTTAGCCTTTTCAATAATTCGCTTTAAATCAGGGTTGCTTTGAGGATCGGGAGATCCGTTTTTTGCCAAGACGTAAATCTCGCGGCCATACTTTGAGTAAACTTTGGTTTTAGCCGCGGCAGTTTTGGCTTTTGCTTCTTTTCTAACTTCAAATGCACGTCCCATATTTATCTAAACTCCTTTTTTTAGTTTTTAAAAATCACTTTTCGGTTTTTAAAAATAAAGTTTTAATTAAAACACGAAATTAAATAGTAAGTTGCGTCTTTTTTAAACCCCACAATCTTGAATAAAGTTTTTAGGAACTTAATGTGACTTTCAGCACCTTGCGAGTGTTTGACAACTAGTGAAAACTGACCAATTTCTGAAAGTAAACTTTTTACTTTACGGTAAAACTCAAAAATAGTTTGCTTACCTATCTTAATTGGCGGGTTGGAAACAATTAAGTCATACTTATTGTTTGTCTTAAACTCCAGGAAATCACCTTGGATAAACTCGGTGTTTGCACACTGATTAAGTTCACTATTTTTTTTAGCAAGCGCTACTGCTCTTTCATTAATCTCGACTCCAGTGAAATTAAGATCTTGAAACTGCTTCGCTAAAATTATAGAGATTTCGCCAGTTCCCGCACCTACATCTAAAACAGTTTTGCAGTTGGGGTTTTTAAGGTCAAAGTGTTTTAAAAAAAGATAAGTTCCTTTATCTAGGTTGTCTTTGGAAAAAACACCGTTGTCTTTAAAAAAACTAAAATGTTTTTCAAAAACAACGGCGCTGTATTTAGTTTGCTTACTTTTAATTTGCGGTTTTTTAGAAAAGTAATGTTCCACTAAAGTGAAAACTATTTAAGTTCAACTTTAGCGCCGGCTTCTTCAAGTTTCTTTTGAATTGCTTCGGCTTCTTCTTTTGATACGTTTTCTTTAAGTACTGAGTCTGGAGTTTCTGCAGCCTTTTTAGCCTCAGCAAGACCAAGTCCAGTAATTTCGCGAACTACTTTAATGACAGCGATTTTGTTTTCGCCAAATGATTTAAGAACAACTGTAAACTCAGTTTTTTCTTCTTGAGCAGGTCCGCTTTGAGCAGGTCCAGCAACTGCAACTGCAGTTGGATCAATTCCAAACTCTTCTTTAAGTCCATCAAGAAGTTCCTTGATTTCAAGGATAGTCATTTCTTTAAGTGCATCGATAAATGCTTGTTTAGTTAGTTTTGCCATTATTATTTCCTCCTTAGCAAAATTATTTTGATTCTGCTAACATATTAAGCCCGATAGCAAGGCGTTGAAGTGGCTGGTACATTGCACCTGCCAATAATTGAAGCATACCTTCTTTGTTGGGAAGTTTTGCGAGAGTTTCAATTTCTGAAACTGAGACAACTTTGCCGTCAACAGCACCTGTCACAATTTTTTTATCAGGATATGCTGTGATAAACTCATAAACTGCTTTTGCAGGGGCAACTGTGTCGGTTAAAGAGTACGCGATTGCGACTTGTCCAACTAAGCGGTCTGCAAGGTCGGCTAGCCCAGATTTTAAAGCAGCGCGGCGTGCTATGTTGTTTTTGTAAACTTTTGCGTTTGAGTCTGTTTTGCGTAGTGCTCTTCTTAGTTGAGTTAGACTTTCTACAGACAATGCTCCGTATTCAAAAACAACGATAGTTTTAGCGGCTGTAAAAATTTGACTAAGTTCGTCTACTTGTTTTTGTTTTAAGACTAAACTTTCTTTCATTTTTCCTCCGTTTAAATCTATTTATAAATTAAAAACCCTTTTTTAAATTAACTTAGCCAAAGCGAGTTAAACAAAAAAAGGGTTTTGGAGTTGTTTTTGTTTTTCCTCGGCAGGGCTTACATAATGCCTGCTGTCTTTGGAGATTAATTTTTACTTTAAATATTATACAACTTTTAGCGAGTTTCTGGGTTGATTTTTACACCAGGACCTTGAGTTGTAGAAATTGTGGCGTTTTTAAGGTAAGTACCTTTGACAGTTGCTGGTTTGATTTTAATAATTTGGTCAAGTACAACTGCGATGTTTTCAACAAGTGCTTTAGATGCAAAAGATGCTTTTCCAACTGGTACTTGGATGTTTCCGAATTTGTCAACTCGGTATTCAACTTTACCATTTTTAATGTCGTGAACTGCTTTTTCAACGTCTAAAGTGACAGTTCCAGTTTTAGGGTTTGGCATCAAACCACGAGGTCCAAGAACTTTACCTAGTCTACCTAATTTTGGCATCATGTCAGGAGTTGCAACCATGACGTCAAACTCCAGCCAGCCACCGGCGATTTGTTGAATTAGTTCGTTGTCGCCAACTACGTCAGCACCTGCTTTTTTAGCCTCTTCTGCTTTTTTGCCTTCAGCAATTACGCAGACTTTTTGGGTTTTACCAGTACCGTGTGGAAGCACTAGTGCACCACGCAGATTTTGTTCGGCTTTACGTGAGTCTAGATTCATTTTAAGGGCAAGTTCAATGGTTTCATCAAACTTAGCGAATTTTACTTTTTTTACAAGTTCAACACCATCTAGTAAAGAATACTGAACAGTTTTGTCGATAAGCTTAGCACTTTCTGTGTATTTTTTTCCTTTTTGCATTTTAGTGCTCCTTATTCAACTTCAATGCCCATGTTGCGGGCAGATCCTTCAATAATTTTAGTTGCAGCCTCTAAGTCGTTGGCATTTAGATCGCGCATTTTGATTTCCGCGATTTTGGCAACTTGTGCGCGTTTGATTTTAGCAACCTTGTTTTTAAGAGGGTTTGCAGACCCTTTTTCAATACCTGCTTCTTTCTTTAAAAGATCTGAAGCTGGTGGAGTTTTTGTAACAAATGTAAATGAACGGTCTTCATATACAGAAATCACTACTGGCACTACAAAACCGATTTGACCTTGAGTAGCGTCGTTGAATTGTTTAACAAATTGCGGGATGTTAACTTGCGCTTGACCAAGGGCAGGACCTACTGGTGCTGCTGGTGTCGCTTTGCCAGCCGGAATTTGTAATTTGATTTGCTTGACAATTTTTTTAGCCATAAACACAACCTCCTTTTACTAAATAATGTAAGCGTGTGGTTAGCGTCGCTTTTAGCGACTACCACTAAGTGTTGTGTACACTTAACTAAAATAGGATACCACATTTACGGGGTTTTTGCACTTAATTTAAAAACCCCGATAAAATATCGGGGTCGTTGAGTTTTTTAAAAAAGTTTAAGCGGCTTATTTAAAAGTAATAGTGAATCTAGTTGAAATGTCAAATTGAGCAAGTGATGTGCCAACTAGTTGTTTTTTTGCTTTGTCGTAAGGCTTGTAAACTGATGCAATTACATTACTTACTGTAACTTGTTTTGCTTCAGGTAATTTGTATTCAAGATAAGTTTTTTCAATCTTATCGCCTTTTTTGTTCTTTTTTTCAGTTGCTTCAAATTTAATGTCTTTGTAAAGTGTTTTAACTTGAGCGATGTTTTTTTGAAACCATTTTGCCCATTTTGGTTCACGAACATCAAAGCGAACATTAGTTTTTTCGCCGTTAATTTCTAGTTGAACTTCAATGTAGTCTGGAGTTTTACCAGCAATTAGTTTATTTTCACCGTTTGCTTGTTCAATTACTTTACCTACGTAAGTTTCTTTAAAGCCGAGTAGCTTAGCGCCAAATTTAACTAATTTACCGTCTAGGTTAGCAAAGTCTGAAGAAACTTGTTCTTTACCTTTTTCGCTATTTGCAAATAGTTTAACTTGAGAAATGTCTGTGAGTTCAGGTAATTTAGCACTTGATTTTTCATTTAACTTAATGTCTTGCATGGCAATTTGTTTTAAACCAGCAAACTCAGAAACTTTACCTTTAATTAAAACTTTTTGAAAATCGTAGTTTAAATCTTTGTCGTGGTCAATATTGCCATCGCGGTCATATACCTTGATTGTAGATGTACCGTCAGTTAAATACCAAGTTGCTTTTGAAGCTGCACGGAAAAGAATACCGGAAGCTGCGACTGGGTCGTTTGCGTTCATATTGTAGATGTCTTTAATTTTTGCTACTTTAACATCATCAAAATATCTTGGTTCGCATGACGCTAAAGCAAATGGAACGATTAGTGTAAGAAATGTTAATAATAATTTTTTAAACATATATTTTTATGTCTCCTTTAAATAAATTATAGCCCAGTTTAAGGGTTTTGTAAATGCGTTTTTAAGAAAAACTGAAGTTTTTGTTGTCTATTGTTTGTCTTGCTCAACTTTATCGGCAGTTTTGCCAAATAACTTGGTTTCTGTGTCTATTCCTGCTTGCTCTTGCTTGCGGCGGTGCGCTGCTCTTCGTTTTTCTTTTATAAAAACTTTAAGCGGTTTTCTAATGAAAGTAAAGTAAGTAATTACTAAAATCAGGCCAGTTCCTGCAAGCGATACCAAAACAAGTCCACGGTTTAGACCAGAGTAGTTAATTTTAATTTCTGCTTGATCTTTAAGATTAAAAGGTTGGGTTAGATATTTACGGTCAAATAATTTATGGTCTGTGCTTAAAATACGTTTAGCCTCAGGATAGGCAGTCTCTTCTTTTACAAACTTTGAGTCTTTAGTTGCAACAATTAACTCAGGTTTTTTGAGTTTTTGTTTGTTTGGAAAAGTGCTAGGAGCGTAGGTTGGCGTTATTTTGATTCCGTCTATATAGTTTTCAAACTTACCGTTGGCAGTGACAAAATCAGTATTGATAATAAACGGTTTTAAGAAATCACTGAATTTGTTTTTTTGCACAAACTTAAAGTTTGAGTTGGTAAACGAAAACTCAAGGCGGTATTGCACCTCTGACTTGTAGTTTTGGGGATGAAGGCGGTTTTTGTTAGCCACATCTACTACATAGTTATCAGGGTTGCCAGAATATGCAAGTAGTTCAGAAACATACACAAGGAGTGCGTTTTGCTTAGTTTTGCGGTTATGCGCCTTTAGTACCAGGAGTTTGATACTAGAGTGTTCGGGATTTTCAGTATTAAACTCAAAAACTGGTGTGTTTTCAGTTTCGTAGCCAAAAAGTTTTGCGTAAGTTTGCAGGTATTGTTTTTGTTTGTTAGGGGTAGCATATAGCGCCAAGACATTTGACTGAAAGTAATCAAGGTCTCTTTTGCCAAGTACTGCGTTAATCGCAAAAAAGAAAGGCACGCCTACAATTACTACAAAAAGTAGATAAAGCAGGAGGGTTAAAAGTGTTCTTTTACTCAACGGTTTTTATCCTTGCGTTTTCGTGACCTTTTCTAAATTTACCAGTGCGGTAGTTAAAGTAAGGGTCTTTGTTATATTCATAAGCAAGGTTTAGGCGGTTTTGCTCAGCGTAGTAGTAAGCCATTTCAATGTAGTACTCAAGTGGGATGTCGTTGTAAAGTATTGCATCTGAAATATTTAGTCTAGATGGCAGTTTTTCATTTAGTCCGTTTTTGGTTAATTTAAACGCAACTAGTTCGTTGCCTGCCCAAACTACTAAAAAGTAGCGACCAAAACTGCCGTCAATTTGCCCACGAGGTATAGTTTGCAGGTATGTAGTTTTTGCGTTTTCATGCAGATCGTGAGTTAAGTTAGTAGCCTGGTTTGCAAAAGGCTCAGGTCGTGTAACACCTTTTCCTTTCTCAGGGGTATCGCAATATGCGTATCTGGTTGGAAGAATGTGTTCAATTTTACTTCCAGTTTTGCTTTCTGTAAAAGACACCACGAAGTCAGTAGTGTCTCCGTCTTTGTAAAGACTAACTCGATCAACCGGAATAATTTCGCCATTGCCAGGAGTTTTATTCAAGATATTTTGAATTAAAGTTTCTTTTAAGTTTTTGCCAGCATTTACCTTGTCTTCAACTAACTTAGTTAAGTCAGGTTTAGGTCCTTTTAAAACTTCTTCGTAGGTTAGTGGGCAGTTTTTGCCAAGTGCACTGTAGTACTCTACTTTAAACAAACACCAAACGAAGTTTAGATGTGCTTCGCCTAAATTTTTCTCAAACTCCGCAAAACGATAAAGAGAAGCTTCTTCGGCTAAAGTGTTTTTAGCGTCTTTTTGGCCGTATACATCAATAGTTTTGGCTTCTTTTTTTAACTCAATTCTTTTTGAGTAGCCAAAAGTTATTTTACTTTGAAGTAGGTCAACTTCAACAGTTTTGCCAGCGTTGCCAGTTGATGTGTCGCCTTTAGTTTTTACAAGAGTAGCGTCAACGTTGCCAATTGAAAAAAACTCACCGGGTTTAAGTTCCTTGTTTGGAAGCGTTAGTTCACTAAATTGGCTTGATTTTTTAAAATATCTAATTGAGTAGTTTTTTAGGTTTTTAGCGGAATCTGAAATGTTTTTCAGTTCTAGCACGGAGTTTTCATAACTTCTGCCCATAATTAGTTTATGAATTATGATGTCTGACTCTTGTTTAGCAATATAAAATGCTTTGTGGCAGGCTACTAAAAAAACAGAAGTTAAAAGAGTTGTTAGCGTTAAAATTAGTTTTTTCATTTTTGCTCCTTTCTTTTAAAAAAAATTAGAAGTTATTAGTTTATATATAAAACAACAGCCAAGTAATTGGCTGTTGTTTATTAATTTTAAAAAGTTTGTTTTGTATGGCTTATTCGTATTTGCAGTGTTTATCGTAGTAAAACTTAAGTAGCGCTTGAATTCTTTTAAGACGTTCTGCCTTCGCAACACTATTGTATGCCTCAAGAGGTTTTTTGTCTTTGCTTTCTTCTTTTGTGACAATTTCTTTGCCGACTTCTGCATCAGTTAACACGTTTTTAATGATGTTTAGCGCAACTGTGCGGGCATTTGAAGATTTTTCGTAAGCAATTGATTGGAAAGTGTTTTTCTTGTCAAGTGTGTCTTTGATAGTTTCAAAAGATTTAGCAACTAAACCTTCAAGGGTGCTTTGTGCTTTATTTTCTTTAATAAAGTCTTTAATTTCTTGAGTTTCAAAAACGTCTTTACGTGGTGCTGCGTAGCCTTTGGCTAAAGAAAAGTCGCGTACGTTTTCTTTGCTAAATAAGAATTTAAATACTTCGTAAGCCTTTTGGTTAGATACGTTTTTGTAAGAATCTTCACCTTCTTTTGCTTGATCTAGCATTGCAATTGAAGGACCTTGGAAAATAGAAGCTCCAGAAAGTTTATCTTCATTTAGGTTAGGATATTTAGCCTTAGCAGCGTCGTATGCAGTTTGTGCGTTGTGTTGAAGAGTTTTGAAGTCTGCATTATTAGGGTCAGTTGTAAGTAGGTCATTTGCTTCTTTTAATTGAGTTTTTCTAAGTTGAAGTTCAGGTTTAGGAAGTGGTAGCATGCCTACTTCAAATTGGTTGTTTTTATCTGGAATGTTGTAGCCAACTCCACCAGATGAAGAAATAGTAAACACGATTTGTTTGTTTTTAAAGGCAGTTGAGTTATATTTGTTTCCACAAGTTGCACCAGTTGTAAATAAGTTTTGAGCAGCGTAGCCTTTTAGAGTGTCTAACATTTCAACTAATTGTGCATTTTGTGTAGTGTCGTGGAAGAAAGCATCCCCTTTAAGTTCGCCGTTTTTCTTCACAAAATCAGTGTAAGGCAGACCGTATTGTTTTGCCATGGTGATTAACATGTTAGCGTCTGAGTCGTAGCCAAACACAGCAGTACGCTCAAATTGTTTTTTAGTTTTGCCAGGTTCTTTTGGATCTGGAAGGTCAACTAAGTTGTCAAATTTTTCTGTATATTTTTGACGGTATTCTTTAGCCATTTCCCAAATACCTTCCCAAGTTTTTACTTTTTCAGTAAAGTTAGGGATTTCTGCGGCAAGTTCTTTGTTGTAAAGAATAACTTCGGTAGAAAGGCCAAACGGAGTAGTGTAGATTCCTTTTTCAGAAAGAGGTGACTCTTTTACGAAATCATAAAACTGTTCATCCCAATCTTTTTTAAACTCAGCATCGCTGATGTATTTCTTTTGAAGGCTGGTACCTTCATTGATGAACTTAGTTAAGTCAAGGACGTTTTTACGGTTTTCGTTAAATGAAGCCACGTGGTCAGGATAAGCAATAACTAAATTTGGACGATTGTTGGTAGAAAGAGTTTTGTCAATCGCTCCTTTAATGTCTTGGTATCCTCCCTTTTGTTCAAGTTTAACGGTAATACCAGTTTTTTTAGTGAAATCTTTTAATCTTTTTTCAATGGCAGTGATGTCTTTCTTACCAAATGTATGCCAAAAAGTTACATCATATTTACCACAAGCAGTTAAAAATAGTGTTGAGAAGATGGCGATTAGTGCTAAAAATAATTTTCTCATAATTTTTCCTTGCAGAGTTATTTTAATTTTAACCCTTAGTTCCACCGCGGGCAACACCGCGCATGATATATTTACGAAGGAAGATAAAGACAAGTAGTAGTGGAATTAACACAATAACAGTTGCAGCCATTTGACGTTCGACGGCTATTCGGTTAGACTCTTGGTCTACAAACGCAGAGCGCAACCATACAGTAATTAGTTTAAAGTTTTGGCCGGCTACTAGGTTTGGCCAGATATAGGCGTTCCAAGAACCCATTAGTTTCAAAATAGTAATTGTAATAATAGAAGAGTTTGCAAGTGGGACCATGACTTTCCATAGATACTTAAAGTCAGAAGTTCCGTCAACTTTGGCAGCATAATAAAGTTCATTTGGAATTTGTCGGAAGTTTTGGCGAATTAGGTAGATGTGAAAGACAGTGACTAAGAACGGTACCGTCATTGCGAGGAACGGAGCTCCTGAAAAAGCCGGCGCTTGGTCTGTCCAACCAAGGCGAGAAACTGTACCGTAGTTTGTGATTACCATCATTTCGCCTGGAATCATCATGGTAGAAAGCATCACTTTAAAGATTGTGTCGCGACCTTTGAATTCCAGCCTTGATAGCGCAAACGCACCAATAATTGACATAAAGGTACCAACAATAGTTGAAGAAATACCAACTATTAAGGTGTTTAGCAAGTATCTGGTAAAACGGTCAGAAGGTGCATTTTCTTCACCTTCAATTTTGCCAGGCAGACCTTTTAATTCACTTGCTAGATTTTGGTATTTACGGTCAGCCACTTGGTATGCCAAGTCTTTATTTCTTAGTTTTAAGTAATCAGGTTTATAAATTTGTTCGTCTTTCCAAGTTGAAAATTTAGTTAAATCAGCATTATATTGAACATTAAACTTAGAAATATACTTATTAATTTCGCCTATTTGATTTTGAATTTTAACCTTTTCAGCGATGTTTTTAGCCTCTTTTTCTTTGGCTTCTAGAATTGCTTTTTCGGCTTGTTTGTCTTTATATGCCTGAAATGCGTATTTAGAGTTATCAAGGATATAAGGTTCAAGTGCTTGTGAGTAGTAGGCGTCTGTATATAGATTTTTAGGATCACCTTTTAAAAGTGCGTCTAATTTAGTTTTTTCTGTGTCTGTTAAAGCAATTTTATCGCGTTCTTTTTTAGCGGTCTGAACAACTCCGTTTGGACCTTCGTATTCTTTTAGTTTTTGTTGAAGTAAACGGATGTTGGTAAGTCTGGTTCCGTTAAAAGCGTATGAGTAGTTTTTCCAAGTCCAAGCGTGAGGATAGAGAGTTGGTGGTTCTTCAAGGACTTCAGATTCATTCTTAAAGGAAGTATTTAGCATCCAGTAAAAAGGTACGATAATCATTAAGGCCATAATAGACAGGAAAATTATGGCAACAGTTTTTTGAGAGGCAGATTTGATTTTTTGATAGACTAGTTTTTTCTTAACATCAATTCTTTCATTCATTTTCAGAAAACCTCTTTGTTAGTAGTGAACCTTTTTCTTAGATGCCCAAGTGCTTACAAAAGTAAGCGCAAGGATAATTAAGAACAGAACTACTGCACCAGCGGCACCTTGTGCGTAGCCAGAGCCGCTGTCTGCTAGTTTGTCGTAAACATAACCAACCACGGTGTTCATTCTCGCGCGAAGTGTTGGGTCGTTAAATAGACCAATGACCGCGGCGTAAGTTTTGAAAGCACCAATTAGTGAAGTAATTACAACGTATAAAATCATTGGCGAAATTAGCGGGACGGTGATTTTATAGAATGTTCGCCATGAAGAAGTTCCGTCAATTTTAGCAGCATCGTAGTATTGTTTGTTAATGCCTTGCAGTGCTCCCATGAAAATCAGGATTTTAAAAGGCAGACCTGACCAAGTGATGTAAAACAAGGTAACTGCACGCATTGCGCCGTCTGTGGCGGCAGCGTAGCCGTGTTGACCAACGGCTGCTGGGTTTAGCCAGTTAGTTTTGCCAATTCCAAATAGCCCTAAAAATGAGTTAACTAAACCAGATTGGTAGTCAAAAAGTACGGCAAACACTAAACCAATTGCAATTGTGTTAGTGATATATGGCAGGAAGAAAATAGTTTGGAAAAACGAACGAATGCGTTTAACTGACATTAAAGACACGCAAATTCCAAGGGCAATAATGGTAGAAAGCGGAACAGTTACAAACACAATTAGCGCTGTGTTTTTCAAAGCCAGCCCGAAATCTGAGTGTTCAGCAAATAGTGCACGGTAGTTGTCAAAACTAAAAGAACCTGGGCTAAGTGTTTGAATGTCACGGCGGAAAGTCGGGTCAAATGAAATCAAAATGGTTTTAATTAGTGGGTAGAAAGTAAAAATTACCATTAAGGTCAGAATTGGAAGTAGATACACCCAACCTTTGTTGTTTTGGAACCAGATTTTTAGTTTTCTTCGTGCATCGACACGGAAATGCATTAGATAATCCTTTCGCCAGTTTCTTCGTCAAAGACAAAGACTTTAGAATAATCTAGAGACATCTTAACTTTGCCGTCTTTTAGTTTTTTAGAGTCATTAACATCAGAAAGAATTACTCTAAATGTACGGTTAGTTGCCTGAGGGTGGGCAGCAATTAGCGTTAAGTCGCGGCCAATTGACTCAAAGTATTGATAGTTTAGAGTTAAGCAACCTTTTTCTGAATCTACTGTGTAGGCCTCTGGACGAATACCAACTAAGTAGTTTCTGTCTGGATACATTTTTGAGTGTTTTGCAATAATTGCTTCACCTTCTTTAGATTTAATAAAGTCAAGGAAGGCAGCCGCAATTTTATCTGGAATTACAATTGGATATTGACATGCCAAAATAGTTGAAACTGAAGCAAAGAAGTAAGATCCTGTGCGCACGCCTTCGTCTGTAGCCATTTGACCATTGACTTTAATTTCTTTTAAACCAGATTCTTTAAGTAAATCATATTGAATGAAACCAATTGCAAGCGGGTTTTCAGAAATTGCTTTAATTAACTCTTCGTTGTTTTGAACTGTAGTTTCGTGTAGGGTTGGTAGAGTCACTCCAAAGATTTTTTTAGGTAGACGAATAATGTCTAGTTTTTGGAATGCTAGGGTTCTCACACCGCTTCTTTTATGGTGAAGCACAGTGTGGATTGATTTCTTCATGAAATCAATGTTTTCAGGAAGGGTTGTGTCAATTAGTTTGTCCCATTTAGTTAATTTCTTTTGGAAAATTGCTTTAAGGGTAGCAGATGAAAGCTCAGAAAGTGGTGAGTTTGGAGCAACTACCGGAACTACGGCTTTAGCAGTGAAACGACGAATAAAGCGTTTAGTTGCGCGTTCAAAGTTAGGGTTAAGTTCGCGGTTTACAAGTCCTAGGTGGAAACGAGGGTCAATGTATGGAGAGCGGTCTGCTTCAATAGTCTTGATTTGTTCTTGAAGTTGTTCAATTCTTGCTTTAGCTGCTTGAACTGCTAGGTTTAATTTAGCTGTTTTTTGCTCAAGTTTAGTGATTTTAACTTCGTCAACAAAGTCTTTATTGGCTTTAACTTCTTTAACTTGTGCTTCGGTTCTGGCGATTTTTGCTTGGTAGTATTCAATTTGGTAATTTTTGTATTCTATTTTTTGGTTTAACTTAGCAACCGCTAAATCTTTAGTTTTCTTAGGTGCTTTACGGCGGTTACCTTGAACTAAAGTAAAGCCTTCTGTTGCTCCGTTTAAAGTAAAGTCATACAGGAAACCACCCGCGATTTTGGAAAACTCAGCAAGTAGTGGTTCAATTTCTGCTTTAAGTTGACCGCAACCAGCGATGTGCAAGGTTACGTCTGAGTTGTCGCGCTCTACTACTGGGTGGTTTTGTTTAAGTTCAGCCCAAGTTTTAACGACAGCCTTAGCGCCTTTGGCAGAAAGCACGTCTTCATCTCCGACAAACACACGGTCTTTTTTGATGTGTGCTTTAAATAAGTTAATTGGGGGAGTTCCAAGGAACTTCGCAACAAATAAGTTAGCAGGGTTATCGTAAATTTGTTGAGGAACACCGCGTTGTTGTTCAACACCTGCTTCCATTAAAACGATCTCGTCGCAAATAGACATCGCTTCTTCTTGGTCGTGAGTAACGAAAACTGCAGTAATTCCAGTTTCTTTTTGGATACGTTTAATCTCTTCACGCATTTGTAGGCGTAGACGAGCGTCAAGGTTTGAAAGTGGTTCGTCAAGTAGCAAGACTTTTGGTTTTTTAACCAAAGCACGAGCAATCGCTACACGTTGTTGTTGACCACCTGAAAGTTGAGAAGGTTTACGTTCAAGTAAGTTAGCAATACCAACCAAACGTGCAACTTCTTCAACCATATCGTCAATTTCGTTGGCAGGTACGTGCATGTTTTGAAGTGGAAACATAATGTTTTCACGAATTGTTAAGTGAGGATATAGCGCGTAGTTTTGGAAAACTAGTCCAATTCCACGTTTGTCGGCAGAAAGTGGAGTAACATCCTCATCACCGAAAATTATTTTACCGCCAGAAGGTTCATGTAAACCTGCGATCATATATAGGGTGGTTGATTTTCCACAACCAGAAGGTCCAAGTAGACCAATTAGCTTACCATCGCCAACTGTAATTGTTAATTTATCAACCGCTGTTGTTTCGCGTTTTTGTTTGTCGACGAAAATTTTAGTAAGACCTTGTAATTTAACTTCCATACCGCTCCTTTTTTGTGCCATTTCCTTCATTTTATGGCGTGTGTATATAGAGATATTTATATTATATAGAATGAAAAAAATAAAGTCAAAATATTAAATGTATACGCTTACATTTTGAAAAACGATTAAAAAAATTTTGTTTTTTTGAAGTAAGTTTTGCGAATTTTTAAAAAAAATTGTATTCCTTGACTGTTTAGTTTAAAATCTTTTTATTTATTTTAAGGCGTTATATATCTTTTTAATAATTTTACCGTCGTAACTTTTGCAAATACTCTCTTTTGAAATCAGTGTTGGATAAAATTTCTTAACCAAATCAAAAAATCTTTGAAGAATTATTAGGTAATCGCCAATTTTATCTTGTATTTTTTCACTTACACTAATCATAAAAGGATTCGTAAAAGTCATTCCGCTGTAACAATCGTTAATTTGCCTGCAAATAAGAGCGGCACCGCCAATTCCAACCGATTCTCCTTTTGGTTCTTCAATAATTTTAATGTGTAAAATTAAGTGCTCCAAAATATCGCAATATACTAATCTCTCTGCTTTTTGATATACAAACGGGTGTTTAATAGCAAATTCTGGTTTAGAGAGTTTGATTGCTTTATTTTCGTCTATGTGGTGGCAAAACAGCCCTTCTTTTCCCCTAGTTATTTTAGGGTTTTTGGACTTACATGTTTCAGTTAAAAAGTAATTCCCGCTAGCCGGTCCGTACTTAGCAATTAAGTGGCTAACTAAATCTATGTATGACATTTTTAACTGATCTGAGTAAGTAATTGACGGGTCGTATGAAACAGATGGTATTTGTTCTAAAATAATTTCTTTATTATGCATATTGTTCTCCTTAAATATTTTTAAACAAACATAATTAGGTAAATCGGTAAGGTTATTAAATTGTCTTCTTGTTTGAGTATATTTTTGTTTCCAAAAACATAACCTTTTGCAAGTTTGTATTGTCCATTTTTATCAATTAGTTTGGGTAGTGCACGAAAGTTAGTTTGGTCATTTCCAGACTTTATTTTAATAGCAACAACGGAAAGCAGGTCATAGTCATTGATTAAAAAATCTACTTCGCCAACTTTTCTTGAATCAAAATAAAATAAATCATGTTCGTGGGCTTTAAGTTCGGTTGCGCAAGCGTGTTCGTAGACAGAACCTAAGTTAATGTTTTTGTCGGTATTCAGAATAGGCTGTACATTAGTTTTAAACAGTATGTTAGTTAGTATTCCAACATCGTTGTAGTAAAGTTTAATTAAGTTTTTAGCAGTTGCATCAATTAGTGGAAACTTAGGGTTTGAAACTGCTTTAACTTGGTTGGCAACACCAGCAGAGACTAAATACTCAAATTCATCTTGGTATTTTTCAAAAGATGAATTCACCTTGTTTTCAATGGCTTTAAAATTAACTCTTTTTACCTTATTAGACATATTAGAAACCATTTCTCTATAAATTTTAGAGATTTTTAGTTTGGTGTTTTCCTGGTATCTAGCTGCGTCATCTTGGTAGTATGAATAAACTTTGGTTTGAACTCTGCGAGTTGCTTTAACATCTTTGTTTAGCACATATTCTTTAACTGCGTCTGGTAAGCCACCTGAGATCAAATAATCTTTAAATAAATATAGAATACGTTTGTGAATGGCTTCGTTAATTGCAGTTAAGTTTGAAAATGCAGACCTTAGGTAGTCAATTACATCCGTCCCAACTCCGTTTGCCCACAAGAACTCTTCAAAGTCTAGTGGAAACATTTCAACCTCATCAATTGCTCCCATCGGTATAAAGATATGCTTTAAAGTAATACCGAGCAAGGAACCAGAGACTATATATCTATATTTGCGTTCTTTATACAGGTCTTTTAATAAAGTGATTAAATGTGGGTAGTATTGAATTTCGTCTAAAAAAATTATTGTATTTGAAAGATCTGCACCTCTTAAATCAAAAATAGAACTTAGGTGGATATAAAACGAAGCAGTATCTCTAATACCTAAAAAGAACTGTTTGCCCTCATAATCTGACTTTAAGTCAATTTCTAAATATTTTTTAAAGTATTTTGGAGCAGTTTTTCTAACAATATAACTTTTTCCGATTTGTCTAGCACCTTCTACAATTAATATTCTGGCTTTTCATCTTGATAGTTTTTTATCAGTATTTTTTCTATTTTTCGTCTAAACATTTAAAATCTCCTTACTACGCATTTATTTTAGCATATTTGTTTGTTTTCAAATAAAAAAATACCTTAAAATAGTGTGTTTTCAAATAAAAATATAGGTTAAAATTGTTTGTTTTCAAATAAAAAAATACCGTTAAATAGTGTGTTTTCAAATAAAATAATAGGTTAGAATTATTTGTTTTCAAATAGTTTTTTTAAGTAAAATAAAAACCACCTCGGTAAAGAAGTGGTTTTTACTCGGTTTTGTAGAAAGGAGGTTTAAATATTGAAAATCTACAAAATAAATTAAAGGAGATAAAAAATGAAATGGTGGTCCAGGGCAGAATCGAACTGCCGACACAGGGATTTTCAGTCCCTTGCTCTACCGACTGAGCTACCGGACCAGTGGCGGTCTCGACGGGACTTGAACCCGCGATCTAATGCGTGACAGGCATTTATGTTAACCAACTACACCACGAGACCAACTTGGTTGCGGGGGAAGGATTTGAACCTACGACCTTCGGGTTATGAGCCCGATGAGCTAACCAGACTGCTCTACCCCGCGATATGAAAAAATAAAATGGCGGAGGAAGAGGGATTCGAACCCCCGCGGCTTTTACACCCTGTCGGTTTTCAAGACCGATCCCTTCAACCAGGCTTGGGTATTCCTCCGTTTATTTGGTGGACCCAGTAGGACTCGAACCTACGACTAACCGGTTATGAGCCGGTTGCTCTAACCAACTGAACTATGGGTCCTTTGGTAGCGGCGGGGGGGATCGAACCCTCGACCTCACGGGTATGAACCGTACGCTCTAGCCAGCTGAGCTACACCGCCGTATACAAAATTTGTTTAGTTGATTTGAAATAAAAAAAGGGTAAACTATCGCTTTTTAAACAAAGTTTAAAAAAGGATGGTACCCGGAACCGGACTTGAACCGGTACAGAGTTTCCTCCATGGGATTTTAAGTCCCACGCGTCTACCTATTCCGCCACCCGGGCAATGGTATCCCGTAGAAGACTCGAACTTCTGACACCCTGGTTAAAAGCCAGGTGCTCTACCGACTGAGCTAACGGGACAGATAGTGGTGCCGAGAACAGGAATTGAACCCGCAACCTACTGATTACAAGTCAGTTGCTCTACCAATTGAGCTATCTCGGCTCTGGTGGAGGTTGAGGGGCTCGAACCCCCGACCCTCTGCTTGTAAGGCAGATGCTCTCCCAGCTGAGCTAAACCTCCCAATAAAGAAACTGGCAGCTCCCTATTTTTGCGCTCATGCGCTATCGTCGGCGTAAAAGTGCTTAACTGCTGTGTTCGGGATGTAAACAGGTGTT